>JBFKMV010000062.1:0-23869 GCA_041629655.1 Candidatus Polarisedimenticolaceae bacterium | reverse complement strand
GCTCGAGAGCAAGGGCATCGAGATCGACCGGCGCAAGATCCAGCTCAAGGAGCCGATCAAGACGCTGGGCAGCCACACCGTGACGGTCAAGCTGCACCGCGACGTCCAGGGCCAGGTCCAAATCGAGGTGGTCCCGGAGCAACCCGTCGCGGAGCCGCCGCGCGAGGCGCCCGCCGCCGAAGCCGCCGAGAGCCCCGCCGAGACGCCTGCCGAGCCGGCCGAAGAGTAACGGATGGCTGCCGCGGGAACGGACCGGCGGAACCCGCGCGACGGCGAGGCGCAGGGCGTGCCGGGACGCGTCCTGCTGGCCGTGGGAGCGGCGTGGTTGTTCCCGGGTCTCGGTCACCTGCTGCTGGGGCACGTGCGGCGGGGGCTGATCTTCGCGGCGCTGGTGCTCGGATCGTTCGGGCTGGGGCTGGCCCACGACGGGCGCCTGGCGCTCCGGGACGACGCCCAGCCGGTGCTGTCGACCCTGCAGGTCGTGGCCAACCTCGGCGTCGGACCGCTCGACACCGCCGCGCGGTTGGCGGTGTACGGCTGCGCCTGTTACCGGCTCGACCGCAACGCCTACGATTTCGAGCTGCGGCGGGACAGCTACCGCGAGCGCACGCGGTCGCCGAACTCGAACTACGGGACCGCGTACATCTGGACGGCCGGCCTGATGAACCTGCTGTTGCTGTTCGACGTCTGGGATCTCGGGCGCGGACGCAAGGACTGAGATGCAGAGCCACCTGCTGCACCTGTTGCTGTATTCCGGCCTGGTGGCCGCGTTCTTTGCCGTGCTGCTGCGGCGCGAGGCCCGCGCGCAGCTCAAGCTGGGCGCGGTGCTGTGGGTCTCGATGGTCGGCGGCGCGGTGGCGCTGGCGTTCCTGATGTATCCGTTTCCGCGTTGACTGTCCTGCGGATCCTGGTGCTGTGGGGGCCGCTGGCGGTCTACATGGGAGCGTTGTTGTGGGCCTCGTCGCGGGCGAACCTGCCGGGCGCGGAGGTTCTGGACGACAAGCTGCTGCACGCCGCGGCCTACGCCGTGATGGCGGCGCTGGCCGTGCGGGCGTTCCTGGGCGGCCTGCGGCCGCTGCGGGCGGGAGCCGTCGCGGCGGCGCTGCTGCTGACCATCGGGTACGGCGCGATGGACGAGCTGATCCAGTCGTTCGTTCCGGGGCGCCAGGCGAGCCTGTGGGATCTCGCGGCCGACGCGCTGGGCGCCGCGCTGGCCACGCTGGTGCTGGCCGGCTGGCTCGGCACCGAGCGGCGCGCCGCGGGGACCGCCCGCCCGCGGACCGACGAGGTTTCCTGACCTGAAACCGACAGAGGAGACGAAGGCGATGGAGCGACGTTACGCGGTGGTGCCGGGGGACGGGATCGGCGTCGACGTGACCCGCGAGGCGGTCAAGGTGCTCGAGGCCGCCGCCGAGACGGGCTCGTTCAAGCTCGACCTGACCCATTTCGATCTGAACGCCGATCGGTACCTCGAGACGGGCCAGACCCTGCCGCCGGGCGGGTACGACGCCTTTCGCGAGTTCGATGCGGTGTACATGGGGGCCTTCGGAGACCCGCGCGTCCCGGACATGACCCACGCCCGCGAGATTCTGCTCGGGACGCGCTTCGCGCTCGACCTGTACACCAACCTGCGACCGGTGCGCTGCCTGCACGACCGGCTGTGCCCGCTGCGCGACCGGCGAGCGGCCGACATCGACTTCGTGGTGTTCCGCGAGAACACCGAGGGGCTGTACGTGGGGATGGGCGGCATCTTCAAGAAGGGCACGCCGGACGAGATCGCGGTCCAGGAGGACGTCAACACGCGCAAGGGCGTCGAGCGGATCATCCGCGACGCCTTCGACTACGCGAAGCGGCACGGCCGCAAGCGCGTCACGATGGCCGACAAGTCCAATGCGCTGCGCTACGGCCACGATCTGTGGCAGCGCGTGTTCGAGGAGCTGCGTGCGGAATACCCGGAGCTCGAGTCGAACCACCTCTACATCGACGCGCTGGCGATGCAGATGATCAAGAACCCGGCGCAGTTCGACGTGATCGTGACCTGCAACATGTTCGGGGACATCGTGACCGACCTCGGCGCGCAGCTGCAGGGCGGTCTGGGTATGGCCGCTTCGGGAAACATCCGTCCCGAGGGCACCTCGATGTTCGAGCCGGTACACGGCTCGGCGCCCAAGTACGCGGGGACCGACCGCTCGAACCCGTTCGCCGCGATCCTGACCGCGGCGATGATGCTCGAGCACACCGGGCTCCCGGAGCCCGCGGGCTGGATCGAGCGGGCCGTGGTGGAGTGCATCGGCGCCGAGGAGTGCACCGCCGACGTCGGGGGCAAGCTCGGCACCGCGGCCACCGGCGACGCGGTGGCCCGGCGGGTTCGCGAGCGCTGAGCGCGATCCCGCTCAGGTCCGGCCCGGGTAGGCCTCGAGCCCGGTGACCAGGATCTCCATCGCCCGGCCGAGGTCGCGCTCGTTGAGCACGTAGGCGATCCGCGCCTCGTCGCGACCGCGGCCCGGCGTGGCGTAGAACCCGTCCGCCGGGGCGATCATCACGGTCTCGCCGTCCTGGTGGTGCTCGCGCAGCAGGAACTCGGCGAACCGCTGGGCGTCGTCCACCGGCAGCCGCGGGCAGATGTAGAACGCGCCCTCGGGCCGGCGCACGGTCACGCCGGGCGCCCGCGTCAGGGCCTCGTAGACCAGGTCGCGCCGGCGCTGGTACTCGGCGATCACCTCGCGCATGTAGCGCTCGGGCACCTCGGGCAGCGCGGCGCCGAGGACCTGGCCGAGCGTGGGCGGGCACAGCCGGGCCTGGCCGAACTTGAGCACGTTCTGCAGCAGCTCGCGGTTGCGGCTGACGATCCAGCCGACCCGCGCCCCGCACATCGAGACCCGCTTGGACAGACTGTCGGTGACGATCACCTGCTGCTCGAGGCCCGCCAGCGTCAGCGCCGAGCGGTGGCGCAGGCCGTCGTAGGTGAACTCGCGATAGACCTCGTCGGCGACCAGGAACAGGCCGCGCTCGCGGCAGATCTCGCCGATCCGCTCCAGCTCCTCGTCGCCGTAGACCGTGCCGGTGGGGTTGTTCGGCGAGCAGATCACGATCGCCCGCGTGCGGTCGGTGATGCGGGCCTCGATCTCCTCGCGCGCCGGCAGGTGGTAGCCGTCCTCGGCGTAGGTCGTGACCGGCACGGTGCGCACGCCGACCAGCTCGGCGAAGCCCTGGTAGTTGGTGTAGAACGGCTCGAAGACCAGCACCTCGTCGCCGTGGTCGCAGATCGCCCCGAACACGAACAGCAGCGCCTCGCTGCCGCCCGTGGTGGCGAAGATCTCCGCCGCGCCCAGCTCCAGGCCGATCCCGGCGTGGTAGCGCCGCACGGCATCGATGAACTCGGGCAGCCCTTCCGAGGGGCCGTAGGCGATGTTGGGCAGGTCGTAGCTCTTGAGCCGTGCCAGGATCTCGGGTGGCGTGGGGATGTCGGGCTGTCCGATGTTCAGCCCGTAGACCCGACGTCCGGCCTTGCGCGCGGCGACGGCGAGCGGCGCCAGGCGGCGGATCGGCGAGGCGGGCATCTCGAGAGCGCGTGAGGAAAGTCGTGGCGAGCGGGCCATGCGGATCTCCTTGCGCGACGGCGGGCGCCGTGAGGGAGCAGTCTAGCAGCCGGGCGTGCGGGAACGCGTTTGCCCCCGGCGCTGTCACGGCGCTAGACTCTCGCCTTCGGGCGGCGCCTGGGTAAGGGAGAAGCGGCGTGTTCCGTCGAGTGCTGGTGGCCAACCGCGGCGAGATCGCGTGGCGCGTGCTGCGGGCCTGCCGCACGCTGGGAATCGAGACCGTCGCGGTCTACTCCGAGGCCGACCGGGGCGCGCCCTGGCTGCGCCACGCCGACGAGACGGTGTGCATCGGGCCGGCGCGCGCCGCGCGCTCGTACCTCGACGGCGACTCGATCCTGCAGGCCGCGGAACAGAGCGGTTGCCAGGCGCTGCACCCCGGCTACGGGTTCCTGGCCGAGAACGCGCGGTTCGCCGCGCGCTGCGAGCAGCAGGGGCTGACCTTCATCGGTCCCGGCGCCGGCGCGATCCGCCGCATGGGGGACAAGGCGGAGGCCAAGCGCAGCATGGCCGCGGCCGGCGTGCCCACGATCCCGGGCTCGGAGGGGACCCTGGCGGGGGCGGACGCGGCGCTGGCCGAGGCCGAGCGGATCGGCTACCCGGTGCTGCTCAAGGCGACCGCGGGCGGCGGTGGCAAGGGGATGCGCCGCTGCGACTCCGCGGCCGTGCTGGACCGCGCCTTCGCCGAGGCCTCGCTGGAGGCCGGCAAGGCGTTCGACAACCCGGAGCTGTACCTGGAGAAGTTCATCGCCGGCGGGCGCCACGTGGAGTTCCAGGTGCTCGCCGACGCGTTCGGCCACGCGATCCATCTCGGCGAGCGGGAGTGCTCGATCCAGCGCAACCACCAGAAGCTGATCGAGGAATCGCCGTCGCCGGCGCTCGACGAGCGGCTGCGCGAGGAGCTGGGCGCGCAGGTGGCCCGCGCCGTGGCGGGCTTCGGCTACCGCAACGCCGGCACCGTGGAGTTCCTGCTCTCGCCCGACGGCGAGCCGTACTTCATGGAGATGAACACGCGCCTGCAGGTCGAGCACCCGGTGACCGAGCTGGTCACCGGCGAGGACATCGTGGCGCATCAGCTGCGGATCGCCGCGCTGTCGCCGCTGGCGCTGGCGCAGCACGAGGTGGCCTTCGCGGGACACGCGATCGAGCTGCGGATCAACGCCGAGGATCCCGAACGCAACTTCGAGCCGGCGCCCGGAACGATCCGCGCCTTCCGGCCGCCGCCGGAAACGCTCGCCGGCGGCGCCCGCGTCCGCTGGGACTCGGCGATCGAGACCGGTTACCGCATGCCGCCGTACTACGACTCGCTGATCGGCAAGCTGATCGTGCACGCGCCGGACCGCGGCGCGGCGATCGACGGCGCGCTCGAGGCGCTGGAAGCGCTGGTGATCGAGGGTATCGCGACCACGCGCGAGCTGCAGCGCCGGATCCTCGCGGACGACGAGTTCCGCTCCGGAGCCTACGACGTGGGCTTCCTGGAGCGCCGCAAGCTGGTCAACCGGGAGCAGCCGTGATGACCGGCGGGGAGACGTCGTGGCCAAGGTGATGCTGGAGCCGATCGGCGGGCCGCGTGACGCGTTCGTCACCGACGAGCTGTGGACGAGCCAGCTCGAGCAGTTGCGGCGCGCCAACGAGAGCCTCGACGACAAGCGCGACGAGGTGCGCGCCGGGTGGGGCGACAAGCACGTCGCGCGCGTGCGGGAGAAGGGCAAGCTGCCGACCTGGGAACGGCTCGAACGGCTGCGCGATCCGGACAGCCCGGTCCTGCCGATCGGGACGCTGGTCAACTACGGGCGGACGTTCGGCAAGGAGCAGCGCAGCTCACCGGGCGCGGGCGTGGTGACCGCGTTCATGCGGGTCGAGGGGCGCTGGGTGGTGGTGATTGCGAACGACAACACCGTCGCCTCCGGTGCGTGGTGGCCGTTGACGCCGGAGAAGATCGAGCGCGCCCAGGAGGTCGCGTTGCGGCTGCGGCTGCCGGTGATCTACCTGGTCGACTGCTCGGGGCTCTACCTGCCCGAGCAGTCGCGGACCTTCCCCGGCCGGATGGGCGCGGGCGCGATCTTCCGCATGAACTCGCTGCTGTCCGCGGCCGGGGTGCCGCAGATCGCCGGTGTGCACGGCGACTGCATCGCCGGCGGCGGTTACATGCCGATCATCAGCGACGTGGTGTACATGACCGAGCAGGCCTACATGGTGATCGCCGGCGCGGCGCTGGTGAAGGGCGGCAAGTCGCGTCACGTGACCTCGCTGGACATCGGCGGGCCCGACGTGCACGTTCACATCTCGCGCTGCGCGGACCATCGCGTCCCCGACGACGAGGTGCTGTTGCGGCGGGTGCGCGCCGAGGTGTCCCGGCTGCCGGGTCCGGCGTGGGAGTACTACCGCTACGGCGCGGAGGCCGCGCCGCCGCGCTACCCGGCGGGCGAGCTGGACGGGCTGTTCCCGGTCGACCACCGGGTGGGCTACGACGCGCACCAGGTTCTGGCGCGACTGATCGACCACTCGTTGTTCTGGGAGGTGCTGCCGGAGATCGGCCGCGAGATGATCTGCGGGATCGGGCGGGTCAACGGCTGCTACGCGGGGTTCGTGATCAACAACCCCGCGCTGACCGGTCACCCGGTGCACGCCGAGGCGCGTCGCCCGGGAGGCATCCTGTACCGCGAGGGCATCGCCAAGATCTCGCAATTCTCGCGGGCCTGCAACGACGACGGGATTCCGCTGATCTGGTTGCAGGACATCTCCGGTTTCGACATCGGGGCCGAGGCGGAGGCCGAGGGCCTGCTGGGCTACGGTTCGAGCCTGATCTACACCAACTCGACCAACAGCGTGCCGATGTTCACGGTGCTGCTGCGCAAGGCCTCCGGCGCGGGCTACTACGCGATGGCCGGGCTGCCGTACCGGCCGGTGCTGCAGCTGGCCACGCCGTTGACGCGGCTGGCGGTGATGGAGGGGCGCACGCTGGCCATCGGGACCTTCCGCAGCCGGTTGGACGACGAGTTCCGGATCGTCGCCGACGACGAGCGGGAACGCGAGCGGATCCGGAGCGAGATGAAGGCGGTGGAACAGCGGATCAACGACGAGATGGACCCGGTGCTCGCCGCGTCGCGGCTGGACGTCGACGAGGTGGTGCGGCCGGGCGAGCTGCGGAGTTACCTGGAGGCGGCGGTGTCGATGGCGTACCAGGCGATCGGTTACCGGCGGATCAAGAACCCGCGCATCTGGTCGCTGCACGACCTCAAGGCGCTCGGCTCGTGAGCGCGCCGCGGGGGTCGGACGAGGCGGTGCTGATCGCCCTGGTCGAGCGGGCGGACGCGGGCGCGGTGCGGGTACTGGCGCCGGCGGTCGGCTGGTGGCTCGATCCGCCGCGGCGCGGATCGTTGGCGGGAGGCGGGTCTTCGATCGGCCGGCTGGAGAGGCTCAACCGCCGCTTCCGGCTGGTGCTGCCGGACGGCGTCGCCGGGGTCGTCGGGGGCGATCCCCCGCGCGACCGCCGCGTGGCGGTGCAGTTCGGACAGCCGCTGCTGGAGCTGGCCCCGGTCGGCGACGTCGCGGGCTCGGCGGCGGATCCGTCGACGGCGAGCCGCCGCGAGGACGTCCCCGAGGGCGCGTGGGCCGTCGTCGCGCCGACCGACGGCGTGTTCTACCGCCGCCCCTCGCCGGACGCGCCGGCGTTCGTGGAGCTGGGCACGCGCATCCACGGCGGACAGCCGGTGGGCCTGGTCGAGGCGATGAAGACGTTCAACCAGATCGTCTACGGCGGGCCCGGCTTTCCCGACGAGGCGGAGGTCGTGGAGATTCGCTGCGAGGACGCCGCCGAAGTCCGCTCAGGGCAGGTGCTGCTCGTCGTGCGCTGAGCCGGCCGCGGCGCTCGCCGCCGCCGCGGCGGGGCGGGGCGCAGCGGGCTGCGGGGCCGGCGGGGTCAGCTCGAGCACGATCAGCGAGGCCTCGCTGCGGTCGTACTTCTGGCGGGCGACCACGACGCGGCCGTCCTCGAGCGCCAGCGGGGCACCGACCAGCCGGCCGCCGTCCTCGGCCAGGCGGAACCCGGCCACGCGCTGCCCGGTCCGGCTGTCCAGCGCGATCAGCTCCGAGCCGCCGTCCGGCACCGCGAGCACCAGCTCCAGCAACCGCTCCTCGGTCTCGCCGGGAACCCGCGCCTCGATCGTCGCCAGCGCCATCGGCGTCGAGATCCGCGCCCCCACGTCCGCCACCCAGACGCGGTGTCCGTTGCGCACGCGGAGCGCGTAGAGCTGATTGTCCAGGGCGCCGATGAAGACGTAGCGCTGCGTCACCAGCGGCGGGGCGATCGTTCCCCCGGGTATCCGCAGCTTCCACACCCGGTACCAGCTTCGGCGGTCGACGGCGCAGCATTTCTGCGACAGCACGCGGCCCTCGGGTGTGGTGCGAAAGCGGCGCCGGCCGTTGGGCGAGAGGACCCAATCGGTCGGAGCGGGCGCCGGCTCGGCGCTCGTCGCGCCGCGCGGGCGGAGACGTGGGGCGGCGCCGGGATCGGGCTCGGCGACCGCGATCGCGCCGGCGACGGGAATCTCGACCCGGGTGCCGTCGAGCAGGCGCGGCGGGTCGCCGGGTAACGGGCCCGGCAGCGCGATGTCCGCGTGCAGCCGGAACACCAGCCGTGGCAACGCCGCCTCCGGGCCGCGGATCCCACCCGGGATCGAGGTGTCGCCGAACGGCTGGTCCGGCAGCATCGTCTGGGCGTTCAGGGGCGCGGCCGCGAGCAGGGTCAGCGCGACCGGCAGCAGGCGGGTGATGCGAGCCGGCAGGGCGGCCGCCCGGCCGCGCGCGCGCCGCTGCTGCGAGGCTTCGCTCACCCACGCATCATACCGCCTCCGCACTCTTGCCGCGACGGCACAGCCGGGCCGGGATGCGGCGCAACCGTTTGCCGGTCAGGAGCTTGTGTGTTACAACCGCGCCTTTCCGGGACGCGGGTCGCTCGATCGGAGACACCATGTCGAAGGATGGCGAGGCGGGGAGCTTGGACGCTCCCGAGCTGCTCGAGCGAAGTTGTGGCGCGGGCGAGGTGAGCGCCGACGACGCCGAGCGCCGTCGCGAGGTGGTGCTCACCGGCTGGGTCCATCGCCGCCGCGATCTGGGCCAGCTGATCTTCGTCGACCTGCGCGATCGCAGCGGGATGGTGCAGATCGTCTTCGACCCCAGCGAGGACGCCGGCGCGCACGAGCTGGCCGGGCAGCTGCGCAACGAGTACGTGATCGGGATCCGCGGCGTGGTGGTGCGGCGGGAGGCCCCGAACCCCGACCATCCGACCGGCGAGGTCGAGGTCCGGGCGCGCGGGCTCGCGATCCACAACCGCGCCGAGGCGGTGCCGTTCCCGGTCGACGACGAGGCCGAGGTCAACGAGGAGGCCCGGCTGCGCCACCGCTACGTCGACCTGCGCCGCCCGCGGCTGCAACGGGCGTTGCGGCTGCGCCACCGACTCGGCGCCGCGGCCCGCGCGGTGCTGGACCGCGAGGGGTTCATCGAGGTCGAGACCCCCGTGCTGACGCGCAGCACCCCGGAGGGCGCGCGCGACTACCTGGTGCCGAGCCGCGTCCACCCCGGCCGCTTCTTCGCGCTTCCGCAATCGCCGCAGCTGTTCAAGCAGCTGTTGATGATCGCGGGCTTCGACCGCTACTACCAGTTCCCGCGCTGTTTCCGCGACGAGGACCTGCGCGCCGACCGGCAACCCGAGTTCACGCAGATCGACATCGAGCTGTCGTTCACCACGCCCGAGACGGTCTACCGGGTCGTGGAGGCGATTCTGGTCGAGATGTTCGCGCAGCTCGCTCCGGGCGGGCGGGGCTCCGAGGTCCGGGCGCCGTTCCCCCGCATGCCCTACGCGGAGGCGCTGGACCGCTTCGGCACCGACCGGCCCGACACGCGGTTCGGTCTCGAGCTGCGCGACGCCGGACCCGCGGCGACCGGGACGGGCTTCCGCGTCTTCGACGACGCGCTCGGCGCCGGCGGCGCGGTGCGCGGGATCCGCGTGCCCGGCGCCGCGGAGGCCGCGACGCGCAAGCAGCTCGACGGGTGGACGGCGGAGGCGCGCAAGGCCGGCGCGCGCGGGCTGGTCTGGATCAAGCTGGACGCATCCGGGACGGTCACGTCGAGCGCGCTGAAGGTGCTCGGCGAGGCCGGCTGCCGGAAGCTCGCCGAGGCGTTCGAGGCCGGAGCCGGCGACATCGTGCTGCTGGTGGCCGACGCGCGCAAGACCTGCGACCGCGCCCTGGGGGTGCTGCGGCTGTCGATCGCGGCCGCGCTGGGGCTGGTGCCCGCGGACCGTTGGGACCTGCTGTGGGTGGAACGGTTCCCGCTACTGGAATGGGACGATCAGGAGCGCCGGTTCTTCGCCTGCCATCACCCGTTCACCGCGCCGCGCTGGGACGAGCTGGAGCGGTTGGAGAGCGAGCCCGGCAGCGTGCACGCCCAGGCCTACGATCTGGTGCTCAACGGGACCGAGATCGGTGGCGGGAGCATCCGGATCCACCGCCGCGACGTGCAGGAGCGCGTGTTCCGCGCACTCGGCATCGGGCCGGAGGAGGCCGAGGCGAAGTTCGGCTTCCTGCTGCGCGCGCTGGACGCCGGGGCGCCGCCCCACGGCGGGATCGCGCTGGGCTTCGACCGGATCTGCGCCATGCTGTGCGGGGCCGAGTCGATCCGGGACGTGATCGCGTTTCCCAAGACCACCAGCGCGTCGGACCTGATGACCGAGTCGCCCTCGCACGTCGACGCGGCCCAGCTGACGGAGCTGGGGTTGCGGCTCGCGCGGAAGCCCGGAGATTGACCGGGGGAACCGGAAACGCGCCGACACGCCGCGTTTATTTAAGTATTATATTTACAGAGCTTGCGCTCGATCCCGAAATTCGCCTAGTTTAGCGGTGGAGCGGGCACGGCCCGGCACCAAGGAGGAACCCCAGACGGCGCCCCGTGACCGAAGCGCTGCCGGTTCGCCGGCATCGACTCAGGAACGCCCGGATGCGGCCCCGCGGCCGCCGGGTCGCGCGCCGAGCCGATGAAGACCATCACCCTCGACGACCAGGTCCTCGAAGCCATTGCGGGGCACTACGACGAGTCGCTCCGCCTGATCGAGGAACGTTTCAAGGTCCGCATCTCCGCCCGCGGCGATCAGGTCTCGGTCTCCGGCAACGGGGACGGCGGGGAGCAGCGCGAGCACCGCGTGGCCGAGCTGCTCGAGCAGCTGGCGGATCTGCACGCCCGCGGCGTGGTGATCGGCCGCGACGAGGTCAAGACCGCCGTCGGGTTGCTCGAGCGCCAGCCGGACGCGCGGCTGCTGGATCACTTCGTGGGCGCGCGCATCCAGCCCTCGACCAAGCGCACCGTCGTCCCGAAGTCGGTCAACCAGCGCCGTTACGTCGAGGCGATCCGGCGCGCCGACCTGGTGTTCGGGATCGGACCCGCGGGGACCGGCAAGACCTACCTCGCCGTCGCGATGGCGGTGGCGCTGCTCAACGATCGCCGGATCAAGCGGATCATCCTGGCGCGACCGGCCGTCGAGGCGGGCGAGCGGTTGGGCTTTCTGCCCGGGGACCTCGCGGCCAAGGTCGATCCGTACCTGCGGCCGCTCTACGATGCGCTGTACGACATGATGGAGCCCGACCGCGCCGAACGGTTGCTGGAGCGCGGAACGATCGAGGTCGCGCCGCTGGCGTTCATGCGCGGCCGCACGCTCAACGAGTCGTTCGTGATCCTCGACGAGGCGCAGAACACGACGTCCGAGCAGATGAAGATGTTCTTGACCCGGATCGGCTTCGACTCCAAGGCCGTGGTCACCGGGGACGTGACCCAGATCGATCTGCCGGCGGAGAAGGTGTCGGGGCTGATCGAGGCCAGCAGCGTCGTGGCCGGGATCACCGGCATCGAGTTCGTCCACTTCGACGACACCGACGTCGTGCGTCACGCGCTGGTGCAACGGATCATCCTGGCCTACGATCGCCATCAGGGCGCGCGGCCGGCACCGCGCCCCGCGGAGCCCGCCGCGCCGGTCGCCGGGGCCGCGGACGGCGACGGCGAGGACGCGTCGTGAGTGAAGACGTTCCATCGCCGAAGAAACCGGGGTTCCGCAAGACGCGTCCGGCCCGGCCGACCCGCAAGCTGAGCTTTCCGTCGCGGATCCGCGGGTCGTTCCGCAAGGCCTCCGACCGCGTGCTCGACGCGGACGCGTTGTGGAGCGTGGCCTTCGTGCTGGTGACGTTGCTGCTGCTGGGTAACCAGCGTTGCGGCCTGAGCTACGAGGGGCTCGCGGTGGGCGAGCCGGCCCCCCGCGACATCAAGGCCGGCTACGACCTGGAGCTGCCCGACGAGGAGCTGACCGAGGAGCGCCGCCGGCAGGCGATCGCCGAGGTTCCCGAGGTGTGGGTCCACGACAGCGCGCGCGGCGCTCGGCTGGCCCGCGAGCTGAGCGCGCTGTTCCAGCGCGGCCGCCAGGCGCTGGAGGGAGGACCGTCGGCCGCACCGGCGCTGCGCGAGCTGTCCGGCCGGATCGGCCAGCCGACGGTGAGCCTGCTGCAGCGCGAGCGCTTCGCGGCGGAGCTGGAGCAGGAGCTGGCCGCGATCCTGCGCCGCGTGATGCGCGGGCCGGTCGTCGGCAACAAGGCGCTGTTGGAGCGCGAACCCGAGATCACGGTGGTGGAGATCCCGGGCGACCGGGAGACCCGCCTGTCGAGCTACGAGGGCGTGCTGGACCTGGACGCGGCGCGCGAGCGGGCGCGAGCGGCGGTGGCCGAAGCGCTGCCGCTGCCCGAGTCGCAGCAACGGCTGCTGGGCAAGTTGCTGGCCTCGTTCATCGACACCAATCTGGCGCTGAGCGTCGAGGGCACGCGCCAGCGGCGGCAGGCCGCTGTAGCGGCGGTCCCGCCGGTGCTGGTCAAGGTCGCGCGCGGCACGTTGCTGGTGCAGGAGGGTGAGGAGGTCACCCCGGCGATCATGGATCGGTTGGAGTCGGCCGGCCGCGCCTCGAGCGGCCGGTTGGGCGTGCTGGACCTGATCGGGCTGATCTTTCTGACCACGTTGCTGGCGTTCTTTCTGTACCGCTACGCCTCGTACCACCAGCGTCACTTCAAGAAGATCCGTCATCTGCACGCGCTGCTGGTGCTGGTCCAGCTCGGTGTGCTGCTGCTGGCGCACGCGCTGCTGTGGGTGGCCGGCAAGGTCGTCCAGGGGTTCGACGCCCCGTTCAACCAGCTCCAGGACTACAACTATCTGGTCCCGCTGGGGGCGGGGTCGATCATGATCGCGCTGCTGGCCAACGGCCGCATCTCGATGGTCTACGCGTCGTTCACGGCTCTGCTGTTCGGCGCCATGAACGCCTGGGACCCCTACCTGATGACCTGGGGCCTGCTGGTGCAGTGGGGCGGGATCTACGCCATCTCGACCTATCGCGAGCGTGCGGCGCTGATTCGCGCCGGCCTGGTGGTGGGGCTGGTCGGCGCGGCCAGCGCGCTGGCGCTGGAAACGCTGAAGGGCGGCGTCGAGGCCTGGCCGGGCGCGGGGCTGGTGGCGGGGTTGGCGTTCGTCGGCGGTGCCGTGGGCGTGGGTCTGGTGGTCTCGTTCGCGTTGCCGCTGCTGGAAGGCCTGTTCCGCGTGCTTACCGACGTGCGGTTGCTCGAGTTGTCCAACAGCAACACGCCGCTGCTCTCGGAGCTTGCGGTCAAGGCGCCCGGCTCGTACAACCACAGCCTGGTGGTCGGCACGCTGGCCGAGGAGGGGGCCAAGGCGATCGGCGCCAACTCGCTGTTCTGCCGCGTGGCCGCGGTGTACCACGACATCGGCAAGATGCTCAAGCCGGAGTACTACGTCGAGAACCAGGGCGGGGAGAACCCGCACGACAAGCTCTCGCCGTCGATGTCGGCGCTGGTCGTGATGGCCCACGTCAAGGACGGGATCAAGCTGGCCCGGGAGGCGGGGCTGCCCGAGCAGATCGTGGACATCATCCCGCAACACCACGGCACCCGTCTGATGACGTACTTCTACGAGAAGGCGAAAAAGCGCAGCGACCCCTCGATGGGTCCGATCAAGCAAGAGGACTTCCGCTACCCCGGCCCCAAGCCGCAAACCCGCGAGGCGGCGATCTTCATGCTGGCGGACGGGATCGAGGCGGCGGCGCGCACGCTGGACGAACCGTCGCTGAACAAGTTGCGCGAGGTGATCCGCAAGGTCACCGACGCGATCGTGCTGGATCGCCAGCTGGTCGAGTGCGACCTGACGTTCGTCGACCTGGACCGGATCCAGAAGGCGTTCCTGCGCGTGTTGGTCAGCATGTACCACCATCGCGTCGACTATCCGGGGTTCGACTTCGGCAAGTCGAAGGGCGACAACAAGGCGGCGGCCAGCGGGGCGCGCCGTGTGGCGCGAGGGCGCTGAGTTGGAGATCACGTTGCTCGACCGTCAGCGCGGCCAGCGCGTGGACCGCGCCGCGCTGCGGCGCTTTTTGGACCGGCTGATTGCCGCCGAGCCACCCGGGCGGGCCGACCGGCTGGCGGTCTGCCTGGTCTCCGACCGCCGGATGCGCGAGTTGAACCGGCGGTTCCGCGGCCGCGACACGAGCACCGACGTGCTGTCGTTCCCCGGCGACGGCAGCACCGATCCGGAGGGCGGCTGCCATCTCGGAGACATCGTGATCTCGGTCACGCGGGCCCGCGAGCAGGCCCGGCAGCGCGGGCACCGGCTGCGGCGCGAGCTGGAGCTGTTGTTGCTGCACGGCTACCTGCACCTGCTCGGGCACGACCACGAGAAGGACAACGGCACGATGATGAGGCTCCAGCGACGCCTGGCGCGGCGGCTGGTCGACCGCGCATGAGCGAGTCGCAGCCCGGTTTGATCCTGACGCTCTCGCTCGTCGGCGCGCTGCTGTTGCTGGCGCTGGAGCTGGCCTTGTCGGTGGCGCTGGTCGCGGCGTCGGCGCTGAGTCGCGTGGCGTTGCGCCGGTTGGGCGCCGAGTCGGGCGGCCGGCTGCGGTTCGTGGTCAGCTTGCGCACCCCGCCGTCGACCTACCGCTCGGCGGCCTACCTGGCGCGCCAGCTCAGCCTGCTCGGCGGTTGCGTGCTGCTCGGGGTCACGGCCTGGGTGGCCGACTGGCCGTACCCCTGGATCCTCGGCGTGATCGTCGGCGCCGTCGTCGGCGTGGTGTTCGTCGAGGGCTTCGTGGCGCGCGGTCTGGCGCTGGTCAACCCGCGGCTGGCGTTGCGGCTCACGGCCCACGTGGTCCGGCTGGTGCACGCCGTGCTGTACCCGTTCGTGGCGCCGCTCAACCGCGTGCTGTGGCGGATCAGCCTCCGCGCGCGTGACCGCGAGGACGGCAACGACGAGGACCAGGACGAAGAGGTCGAGGCGCTGATCGAGGTCGGCGAGAGCGAGGGCATCCTGGAGGGCGAGGAAGGCCGCATGATCCGCGGGATCGCCGACCTGGACGAGACGCGGGTGCGCGAGATCATGACCGCGCGCACCGACATCGTTTCGTTGCCGGTGACGGCCCCGATCGCTGAGGCGCGCCGGACGATGATCGAGAGCGGCCACTCGCGGATCCCGGTGTTCCGCCACTCGATCGACAACGTCGTCGGCATCCTGCACGCCCGCGACCTGATCCGGGCCTGGGAGGAGGGCAAGGCCGAGGCCAGGATCCTGGAATACGTGCGGCCCGCCCACTTCGTCCCCGAAACGTTGACGCTCGCCGAGTTGCTGACCGAGCTGCGGCTCCGAACACAGATCGCGATGGTGATCGACGAGTACGGCGGCATCGCCGGACTGGTTTCGCTCGAGGATCTGGTGGAGGAGATCGTCGGCGAGATTCGCGACGAGCACGACGAGGAGGAGCAGCGGATCCAGGAGCAGGCGGACGGCAGCTGGATCGTCAGCGGTGTCGTCCCGGTCAAGGAGCTGGAGGACCTGTTCCGGATCGACATCGGCGAGCGCGAGTTCGACACCGTGGCGGGACTGGTCGTCGCCGGTGTGGGACGCGTACCACGAAAGGGCGAGCGACTGCAGGCCCACGGTCTGCAGTTCGAGGTGCTCGAGGCGGATCCCCGCCGCGTCTACCGCGTTCGCGTGGGGCGGGCGGCCGAAAGCTCGGGCGACGTCCAGGTCGGCGGTTGAGCGCCCCCGGCGAGCCCCTGGCGCCCACGCGGGCGGGCCTGGTGGCGCTGGTGGGCTGGACCAACGTCGGCAAGTCGACGCTGCTCAACCGGCTGCTCGGGCAGAAGGTCGCCGCCGTGGCCGACGTGCCGCAGACCACGCGCAACCGCATCACGGGTGTGGTGACGCTGCCGGGGCGCGGGCAGCTGGTGTTCGTCGACACGCCGGGGTTCCACCGCCCGCGCTACCGTATGAACCGCGAGATGGTGCGCGTGGCCCGGGAAACGCTGCGCGGGGTCGACCTGGTCGCGCAGCTGATCGACGCGACCTGCGGGCCGGGGCCGGGGGACCGGGAGATCGCGGCGCTGCTCGAGCGGAGCGGTGTCCCCCGCGTGGCGCTGTTGAACAAGATCGATCGCGTCCAACCCAAGACCCGCCTGCTGCCGATGATGCAGTCGATCGTGGCGGAGTGGTCGTTCCCCGAGGTGATTCCGGTCTCGGCGCTCACCGGCGACGGCTGCGACCGGCTCGTCGATCGGCTGCTGGAGCTCATGCCGGAGTCGGCGCCGCTGTTTCCCGACGACTACCTGACGGACCAGCCCGAGCGCTCGCTGGCCGCGGAGTGGATTCGCGAGAAGCTGCTGCACCACACGCGGCAGGAGCTGCCGCACGCCACCGCCGTCGTCGTGGAGCGGTGGCAGGAAGGCGAGCAGCTGGTCGAGATCGACGCCGTGGTGCTCGTCGAGCGCGAGTCCCAGAAGGCGATCGTGATCGGGCGCGAGGGCCGGATGCTGCGGACGGTCGGCAGCGAGGCGCGTCGCGACCTGGAGCGATTGCTCGACACGCAGGTGATGCTGAAGCTGTGGGTCACGGTGCGGCGCGACTGGCGCAACGACCGGCGCACCCTGCGCGAGCTCGGCCTGGGTTGACCGGCGGGTTCGCCGGGCGGTGAAAGTACCGCCATTCTGCTATATTCGCCGTTCCCCGAGCGGGCGCACGGCCCCACGCGATCTCGCGGCGGGCGCGTGACGGACACCGCACGAGGCGGCCCGCGGATGGCGGTGTGAGACACCACAGCGACGAGGCGTACGTGTTGGGTACCCACCAGCTCGGCGAGGCGGACCTGATCGTGACGCTGCTCGCCGAGCAGGCGGGGCGCGTCCGCGGTGTGGCACGGGCCGCCCGACGCAGCCGCCGGCGTTTCGGCGGCGCGCTGGAGCCGCTGACCCGGGTCCGCGCCGGCTGGTCGGAGCGCGAGGGGCGCGACCTGGCGCGGATCGACTCGCTCGAGCCGTTGCGCTCCTATGCCGGAATGCAGGCCGAGCCGGGCCGCCAGGCCGCCTGCGCGGTCATCGCGGAGATTGCGGGCGGCACCGAGCGCGAGGGGCAGGGCGACCCGCGGTTGTTCCGGCTGCTGGGCGCGGTGCTCGACGCGGTGGAGCAGGGGCTCCACCCGGTCACGGCGGTGCGCTACTTCGAGCTGTGGACGCTGAAGCTGCACGGCGTGCTCCCGGAGCTGGGCTACTGCGCCCGCTGTTCGAGTGCGATCGCCGGGTCCGGCCGCCGCTGGGCCTGCGCCGAGCACGGGCTGCTGTGCGCGGGTTGCCGCGGTCGCACGGAGACGCGCACCCGGCCCGTGGGGTCCGGCGAGCGGGCGTTCGTGGCGGCGGCACTTGCCAACCCGCCCGCCGGCCTCGATCGATTCGTCGAGTCGACCCGCACCGGAGCGGGCCTCGAACTGTTGCTGCGCGGCTCGCTGCAGGCGTTCCTCGAGCGCGGGCTGCGCACGTACCGTCACCTCGAGCGCGCCGTCGGGGCGACGCAGCGGGAGGGGCGACGTTGAACCTGCAACAGCTCACCCTGAACATCCAGCAGTTCTGGGCCGGTCGCGGCTGCGTGCTGCACCAGCCGTACGACATGGAGGTCGGCGCCGGGACGATGCACCCCGAGACGTTCTTCCGCGTGCTGGGGCCGGAGCCCTGGCGGGTCGCCTACTGCCAGCCCTCGCGGCGGCCGGTGGACGGTCGGTACGGCGACAATCCGATGCGGGTCTACAAGCACTTCCAGTTCCAGGTGATCCTCAAGCCCTCGCCGCTCGACGTGCAGGACCTGTACCTCGAGTCGCTGCGCGCGTTCGGGATCGACCCGCTGGAGCACGACATCCGCTTCGAGGAGGACAACTGGGAGTCGCCGACCCTGGGCGCCGCCGGCGTGGGCTGGCAGGTGGTGATGGACGGGATGGAGATCTCCCAGTTCACCTACTTCCAGCAGGCCGGCGGGCACGAGCTGCGGCCGGTCTCCGTGGAGCTGACCTACGGTCTGGAACGGATCTGCATGTTCCTGAACGACATCCGCAACATCTTCGAGATCCCCTGGAACGACGAGGTGAGCTACGGCGACGTGCGGCAGCGGGAAGAGGTGGAGCACTCCGTGTACTCCTTCGACGAGGCCGACGTGGCGTTGCACCGCGAGACCTTCGAGCGCTGGGAGGCCGAGGCCACGCGCCTGCTGGACCGTACCGTCGCGGGCGACGACGGGCCGCAGGCCGCGCCGCTGGCGCTGCCGGCGCTCGAGGCGACGCTCAAGTGCTCGCACCTGTTCAACGTGCTCGAGGCCCGCGGGGCGCTGAGCGTGACCGAGCGAGCCGGGTTCATCGGCCGGATCCGGAGGCTGGCCTGCCGGGTCGCCGACGCCCACGTGGCGCAGCGCGAGGCCGCGGGATTCCCGCTGCTGGCGCGGGGCACCGCCGCGGGGACGGCGGAGTAGTCGATGCCGGAGCACGCGCCGCTGCTGCTGGAAATCGGCTGCGAGGAGATCCCGGCCCGGATGATCGCGGGCGCGACCGCGGAGCTTCGCGAGCGCGTGGTCGCGATCCTGGCCCGCGCCGGTCTCGGCCACGGCGAGGCCCGGGCCTGGGGTGGAGCCCGCCGGCTGGCGGTGCATGTCGAGCAGGTGGAATCGCGCCAGGCCGATCGCGACGAGGTCGTCACGGGGCCGCCGGCGGACCGGGCCTTCGACGAGGCGGGCCGGCCGACGCGGGCGGCGGAGGGGTTCGCGCGCAAGCAGGGTGTCGAGCCCACCGCGCTGGAGCGCATCGCGACGGATCGTGGCGAGTACGCCGGGTTGCGGCGGCGCGTCGCCGGGCGTGAGGTCGGCGAGGTGCTGGCGGACGAGCTGCCCGCGGCGGTTTCGGGGATGTCGTTTCCGAAGACGATGCGCTGGGGTGACGGCGCCTCGCGCTGGGTGCGCCCGGTGCACTGGGTGCTGGCGCTGCACGGCGAGCGCGTGCTGAGGCTGGAGCTGTTCGGAATCCGGGCCGCCGGCCATTCCGTCGGCCATCGCTTCCTGTCCGACGGCGAGATCCCGGTCCCGAGTCCCGCGCGGTACGCGGCGGCGCTGGCCGCGGCCTACGTGATCGTCGATCCCGCGGAGCGTCGCCGGATCCTGGAGCGGAAGCTCCGCGAAGCCGCGGCGGGGATCGGCGCCGCGCCCGTCGAGGACCCCGCGCTGCTGGGCGAGATCGCCGACCTGGTGGAGTGGCCGGAGGTGGTGGTGGGCCGCCTCGACGAGGCCTACCTCGAGCTGCCGCGCGAGCTGCTGGTGACCACGCTGCGGCACCACCAGAAGTGCTTCTCGGTCCAGGCCGGCGAGCGACTGGCGCCGGCCTTCCTGGCGGTCTCCAACAACGTCGCCGACCGCGCCGGTCACATCCGGCGCGGAAACGAATGGGTCGTCGGGGGACGGCTGGACGACGCGCGGTTCTTCTGGAACGAGGACCGCCGCCGCACGCTGGATTCGTGCTCGCCCGAGCTGGAGCGCGTGGTGTTCCACGCCCGGGGCGGCAGCTACGCCGAGAAGGCCGCGCGGGTCGCCGGGCTGGCGGAACGGATCGGCACGCCGGCGGGCCTGTCGCCGGCGGAGCGCGCGGCCGCTGCCGAGGCGGCGCGGCTGTGCAAGAACGATCTGGTCACGGGCACGGTGGGGGAGTTCCCGGAGCTGCAGGGCGTGGTCGGCGGCCTGCTGCTGCGCGGCGAGGGTGCCGACGAGCGCGTCGCCGAGGCGGTCTACGAGCATTACCGCCCGGCGGGCCCCGACGATCCGCTGCCCGGATCGACCGCCGGCTGCCTGGTCTCGCTGGCCGACAAGCTCGACACGGTGGCCCGGCTGATCGAGTGCGGCGAGAGGGCGACGGGCGCCCGGGACCCGTTCGGCCTGCGCCGGGCGGCCAACGGCGTGTTCCGCGTGGTGCTCGAGCGCGGCTGGCCGCTATCGCTGCAGACGCTGTGGGAGGCCGCGTCGGGCGACGAGCCCGATGACCGGGTGTTCGGCTTCCTCGGCGAGCGGCTGGAGAACTTCCTGCGCGAGCGTGGCTTCACCGCGCACGAGGTGCGCTCGGTGACGCTGGCGGGCCGTGGCGACGAAGCACCCCGCCGGCCGTTGCCCGACGTCGTGGCGCGGCTCGAGGCGATCGCCCGGGTCCGCGAGCGTGACGACTTCCGGCACCTGGTCGAGCTGACCAAGCGGGTCGCCAACATCCTGCGCAAGAACGATCGACTGGCGCGCGAGGCGGTCGCCGCACCGGACGCGAAGTTCGAGGACTCCGATCCCGCGGTCCGCGAGATCGAGCAGCGCTGCACGACGTTGCCGCGACGGCTGGAGAGCGCCGCGGCCGCCGCCGACTATGCCGCGGTGGTGGACCTGCTGGCCGAGACCGTCGAGCCGGTGGACCGCTTTTTCGAGCAGGCGCTGGTGATCGATCCCGAGCAGCCGCGGCAGACGGCGCACCGTCTGCGGGTGCTCCAGCGGCTGCGCTCCGACGTGCTGACGCGCTACTTCGACATCAACGAGCTGTCCGGCGAGGCCGACAGGAGGACCTAGTGGCGAAGCTGATCTACTTCTTCGGTGAGGGCAAGGCGGACGGGCGTGCGGAGCTCAAGGACCTGCTGGGCGGCAAGGGCGCGAACCTGGCCGAGATGACGAACATGGGCATCCCGGTGCCGCCGGGATTCACGATCTCGACCGAGGCCTGCCGGCTGTACTTCGAGCGGCGCCATCACCTGCCGGCCGAGCTGGACCGTCAGCTGAAGCAGGCGCTGGCGCGGCTGGAACGGTTGCGCGGCAAGCGCTTCGGCGACACCGAGGACCCGCTGCTGGTCTCGGTGCGTTCCGGAGCCAAGTTCTCGATGCCGGGCATGATGGATACGATCCTCAACCTGGGGCTGAACGACAAGGCCGTCGAAGGGCTGGCGCGGACCAGCGGCGACCGCCGCTCGGCGTACGATTCGTACCGGCGCTTCATCCAGATGTACTCGGACGTCGTGCTCGGCGTCCCGAAGCACGGCTTCGAGGAACTGCTCTCCGCGGCCAAGCGCAAGCGCCGCGTGCGGCTGGATACCGACCTCACCGATCGCGACCTGGTGGCCCTGGTCCGGCGCTACAAGCAGCGTGTCAAGCAGGCCAGCGGGCGCGCGTTTCCCCAGGACGCCCACGCGCAGCTGCGCGGCGCGATCGGCGCGGTGTTCCAGAGCTGGGACAATCCCCGGGCCCGGCTGTACCGTCAGCAGTACGGGATCGGCGACGATCTCGGGACGGCGGTCAACGTGCAGTCGATGGTGTTCGGCAACCTGGGCCCGGACTGCGCGACCGGCGTCGCGTTCACCCGCAACCCGGCCACCGGCGCCAACGTCCTGTACGGCGAGTACCTGACCAACGCCCAGGGAGAGGACGTGGTGGCCGGCATCCGCACACCGCAGCCGATCTCCCGCGGCCAGGGCGCCGGTGCCGCAGGGCAGTCGCTCGAGGAGCTGATGCCCGAGTCGTACCGCCAGCTGCTGGCGATCCGCAAGACGCTCGAGCAGCGCTACCGCGACATGCAGGACGTGGAGTTCACCATCGAGCGCGGCAAGCTGTACATGCTCCAGACCCGCACCGGCAAGCGCACCGGCCTCGCGGCGTTGAACATCGCCTTCGATCTGTACAAGTCGCGCCTGATCAAGCGCGAGGAGGTCGTCGAGCGGATCGAGCCCGGCATGCTGGTGCAGCTGCTGGCGCCGGTGTTCGATCCCGTCGAGCTGGGCCGCGCGCGGCGCGCCGGGCGCGTGATCGGCCAGGGACTCCCCGCGGGTCCCGGCGCCGCCTCGGGCGTGATCGCGTTTACCGCGGCGCGCGCCGAGCGGCTGGCCGCGGACAAGCACGACGTGCTGCTGGTCCGCACGGAGACCAGCCCCGAGGACCTGGGCGGCATGGTGGCCGCGGTCGGGATCCTGACCAGCCGCGGGGGGATGACCTCCCACGCCGCGGTGGTCGCGCGGGGGATGGGCAAACCCTGCATCGTGGGCGCCGAGACGCTCGCCATCGACGACCGCGGCGGCACCTTGCGGGTGGGCAAGCTGGTGTTGCGCGAGGGCGACGCGCTGTCGATCGACGGCGCCACCGGCGAGGTCGTGCAGGGCGAGCTCGAAACGCACCCGTCCGAGATCCAGCAGGTGCTGGTGGAGAAGACGATCCCGCCGGCGCGCTCCAAGCTCTACCTGCGCTTCGCGCAGCTGATGCGCTGGGCCGACCGGATGCGGCGGCTGCAGGTGCGCGCCAACGCGGACACCCCGTACGACTCGGCGGTGGCGCGCGCGTTCGGCGCGGAGGGGATCGGGCTGTGCCGCACCGAGCACATGTTCTTCGGCGACGACCGGATCGCCGCGGTGCGCGAGATGATCCTGGCCGACGACGACGCACAGCGCAGGAAGGCGCTGACCAAGCTGCTTCCGATGCAGCGGCGCGACTTCGAGAAGATCTTCAAGGCCATGGACGGCCTGCCGGTGACGATCCGGCTGCTCGACCCGCCGCTGCACGAGTTCCTGCCGACCGAGGACCGGCAGTTCGCCAAGCTCGCGAAGACGATGGGGGTGCCCAAGTCGGCGCTTCGGCGCAAGGCGGCGCGACTGCACGAACAGAACCCGATGCTCGGCCATCGGGGCTGCCGGCTCGGGATCACGCACCCCGAGATCTACGAGATGCAGGCGCGCGCGATCTTCGAAGCGGCGATCACGATGTCGCGTCGCGGGGTGCGGGTGCGTCCGGAGGTCATGATTCCGCTGGTCGGCACGGTGCACGAGCTGACCGAGCTGAAGCGGCGCATTGAAGCCGTGGGGAAGCAGGTCGCCGAGCGCAGGAAGAGCAAGCTGAGTTACCAGATCGGCACGATGATCGAGGTCCCGCGGGCCTGCGTGGCCGCGCAGGAGATCGCGGAAGCCGCCGAGTTCTTCTCGTTCGGGACGAACGACCTGACCCAGATGACGTACGGTTACAGCCGCGACGACATCGGCAAGTTCCTGCCCGTGTATCTCGACCGGCGCGTGCTGCCGCGGGACCCGTTCGAGGGCATCGACGAGTCGGGGGTGGGGCAGCTGGTGCGTCTGGCCGTCGATGGGGGACGTCGGGGACGGGCGAAGCTCAAGCTCGGCATCTGCGGTGAGCACGGCGGGGACCCGGAGTCGGTGCGCTTCTTCCACGAGGTCGGCCTCGACTACGTGTCCTGTTCGCCGTATCGCGTTCCGGTCGCCCGGCTGGCCGCGGCGCACGCGGTGCTCGTGGAACGGGGCCGGGCCGGTTCGGGGACCCGCTGACGCTTGACGCCCCTCCGGGCCGGGACTATATTGACGCGCCTTTTGACCAGGCTGGCGGTCCGGGCCCGGTTTTAGGCCCCCAAAAAGCCACCCGCCGCCGGCCGTGTCGTAGTGGATGACGATGAGCACCAGCAAGGCGAGAGCGAAGCCGGCCCGGAAGAAACAGACCAAGAAGAAGGCCGTGCGCAAGACACCGTCGCGCAAGAAGGCCGCGACGAAGAAACCCAGGGCCGCCGGCAAGGCCAAGGTCGCCAAGAAGAAGAGCGCCCCGGTCCGAAAGGCGAAGACCGCTGCGACCAAGCGGTCCCGGCCCGTCGCGGCGGGCGCGAAGAAGAAGCTCAAGGCGCGGGTCAAGAAAAAGGGTGCCCGTAAGCCGCGTGGCCTCACCCCGCGCGAGCGCGAGCACTTCCGCGAGCTGCTGCTGCAACGTCATCGTGAGCTGACGCAGGCCTACGCCATCTCCAAGGGCGACAGCCGCAGCCGACTCGACGACGGAACGGAAGACTACATCGATTACGCCGTCAGCTCGTACGCGCGGGAGTT
>JBFKMV010000061.1:0-24398 GCA_041629655.1 Candidatus Polarisedimenticolaceae bacterium | reverse complement strand
TCGCTCCACATGTAGCCGTCACTCCACATGTAGCCGTCGTTCCACATGTAGCCGTCGCTCCACATGTAGCCGTCGCTCCACATGTAGCCGTCGCTCCACATGTAGCCATCGCTCCACATGTAGCCATCGCTCCACATGTAGCCGTCGCCGGTGAGGTCCATGATGTAGTAGGTGCCGTCCGGGAGCTGGTTGGCCTTGCCGCCGAAGTGCGCGGTCCCGTCCAGATCCTGCTGGACGTCCAACCCGCGGTTGGCGCAGGTCAGGTCCGTGGCGTAGGTGGCGTCGTACGCGTCGACCACGCCGGCGCCCTGCTGGAACACGCTGTAGGCCAGGCGTCCCAGGTCGTCGACCGCCGGGCGTGCGCCGCGCATCAGCTTGCACTTGACGTCGTCCGGGGTCAGGAACGGCTCACGCTGGAGCATCAACGCCACGACCCCGCTGACCACGGCCGCGGCCTGGGAGGTTCCGGACATCCGGAATCCTTTCCAGCCGTCGTGGAACTCGGGATGCTCCTGGGCGATCTTGGCCCAGCTGGGGTTCATCAGTCCGAGCAGATGGCCGCCGGGGGCCACCACCTCGGGTTTCACGAAGCCCTCGGCCGTCGGTCCGGCGGCGGAGAAGGAGGCCAGGACGTCGTCCGTCCCGTCGGCGGGCGTGTAGTTGTCCGTCATCGCGCCGACCGTGATCACGTAGGGCGTGTTGCCGGGAACGCCGATCGTCATCGGATCCGGTCCGGTGTTGCCGGCCGACGCCACGGCCACGATCCCGACGGCCCAGGCCTTCATCACGGCCTGATTGATCGGGTCGTCCCAGTAGTGCGAGCTCGGCGGGGCACTGAAGGACAGGTTCATCACCCGGACGTCGTGGACGGCGCGGTTGGCGACCACCCAGTCGATCGCGGCGATCACGTCGGCATACGTGCCGACGCCGTTCTCGTCGAAGGCCTTGACCACCAGCAGGTTGGCGTCGGGAGCGACGCCGTTGTACTTGCCGTCGGAGCCGACGCCGCTGCTGAGGGCGATGCTGGCGACGTGGTTGCCGTGACCGCTGTGGTCCTCCCACGACCAGGCGCCCTTGGCCCTGGCGCGGGCGTCATGCTTGGCCAGCACGCGATCGTTGCCGAGCGTGTCCTTGTCGAGAAATCCGTCGGTCCAGTAGCCGGTGTCGACGACCGCGATCGTCACTCCGGCACCCGTGATCCCCTCGGCATGCAGGCGGTCCGCGCCGATCAGCGTCGGGAAGTCGGTGTCGAGGAAGTTCTCGCCACTCTTGCCGGTTCCGCCGCCGGGTTTCCCCACCACCTCGACGGTCCGGTTGGCGTATACGCGCCGCACCGCCGGGTCTTGCTCGAGGTCGGCGAGCTGACGCGAGGTCAGCTCGGCGGCCACGGCGTGGATCACACCCAGCTCGTGGGTGATCTCACCGCCCGCGGCCTCGACCGCGGCGGCGACCAGTCGGGCATCCTGCCCCTGGACGATCACGCTCTTCGTGACCGACTGCTCGACCGAGCGCTCGCCCCACAGCAACACGCCGACGCGCGCGTCCTCGGGCGGGCCCGGGTACAGGAACGCCGCGACGGCGAGCGCCAGCGCCAGGGACGAGCCGGCTGTGATGACCAGGGTTCGTTTCATGATCCGGGTACCTCTCCGTTGTTGTTCGCGCCCCCCTTACGAGCAACGCGTGTGCCACCACGACATTGCCGGGTTTCGAGCCCGATGACGCGAAATCCACCGACATCGCCGTCGGGGCAAGCGCAAGAACCGGTGCCCCGGCCCGCCGCGCAGACCGCAAGAACGGCGGATGCACCGAAAACCCGGCGGCCGCGTTGCGGTTTGCGGCCGCCCGTTCTAGGCTCTCCCGGCCATGTCGACCGAGGTCCGCACCCGTTTCGCGCCGAGTCCCACGGGCTACCTCCACATCGGGGGGGTGCGCACGGCGCTGTTCAACTGGCTGTTCGCGCGGCGGCACGGCGGGCGGTTCGTGCTGCGGATCGACGACACCGACCAGCAGAGGAACCTGGACCAGGCGCTCCAGCCGATCCTGGACGGGTTCCGCTGGCTCGGCATCGAGTGGGACGAGGGGCCCGACGCCGGCGGGGAGTACGGCCCGTACTACCAGTCGCAGCGCCTCGGGCGCTACCAGGAGGCGGCGCGGACGCTGGTGGAGCGGGGTCTGGCCTATCACGACTACGCGACGCCCGAGGAGCTCCAGGCCGAGCGGGAGCGGGCCGAGCGCGACAAGCGGCGCTTCATCTACAGCCGGCGGTTCATGGCCGAAAGCGACGAGGACCGGCGGCGCTTCGAGGGCGAGGGCCGCGCCGCCGTGGTGCGGCTCAAGATGCCGCGCGAGGGGGTGTGCTCGTTCACCGACCTGGTGCGCGGGCCGGTGGAGTTCGAGTGGGCGCGCGAGCAGGACCACGTGATCCAGCGTGCCGACGGGTCGTGCCTCTATCACCTGGCCAGCGTGGTCGACGACCGGGCGATGGCGATCTCGCACGTGATCCGGGCCGAGGAGCACCTGTCCAACACGCCGCGGCAGATCTTCATCGCCGAAGGACTCGGCTACCCGCTGCCGCAGTACGCGCACCTGCCGTTCGTGGCCGAGCCGGGCAGCCGCAACAAGCTCAGCAAGCGCAAGCTGGACAAGTACCTCAAGCACCCCGAGTTCGCCAAGCTGATGCGGCACGGCCAGGCGATCGCCGACCGGATCGGGCTGGCCACCTCCGCCGAGACCTTCAACCCGGTGATCGTCGACTTCTACCGCAGCGTGGGCTACCTGCCCGACGCGCTGGTCAACTACCTGCTGCTGCTGGGCTGGTCGCTGGACGACCGGACGGAGTTCCTGACCCGCGAGCAGATGATCGAGCACTTCTCCCTGGAGCGGGTCAACAAGGCCGCGGCCAGCTTCGACCCGGCCAAGCTGGTGGCGTTCCAGGAGCGCTACATGCAGGCCCTGCCGCTCGCGGACAAGGTCGAGCGGGCGCTGCCGTACCTGGAGCGGGCCGGTCTCGTCGCCGAGCGGGCCGGTGACGACGTCGTGGACCGGGTGCGGCAGGTCGTCGAGGCGGCCGGGGACCGGATCAAGGTCGCCGGCGACGTGCTGGACTACGAGGACTTCTTCCTTCCCGACGACGAGCTGCCCTACGACGACAAGGCGTTCGACAAGCGGCTCCGGAAGCCGGCCGAAGCCGAGCGGCTGCTGCGCGGGCTGCGCGAGCGCTTGCCCGAGGTCGAGCCGTTCGAGCCCGCCGCGCTCGAGGAGGTGCTGCGCCGCTTCGTCGACGACGAGGGCGTCAAGATCGGCCAGGTCGTGCACGCGCTGCGCGTCGCGCTGACCGGCAAGGCGGTGGGCTTCGGCCTGTTCGAGACGCTGGCGATCCTGGGGCGCGAGCGGGCGCTGGCGCGGATCGACCGGGCGCTCGCGCGCCTGGTGCTATAGTTCCCGCTTTCCCGCAGCGGGGATTCCGATGCCGACCGAGCAACGCGACAAGGCGCAGCGCCACTTCATCCACGACCTGATCGACGCCGACAACCGCGACGGGCGCTACGAGGGCCGCGTGCACACGCGGTTTCCGCCCGAGCCCAACGGCTACCTGCACATCGGGCACGCCAAGTCGATTTGCCTCAACTTCGGCCTGGCGGCGGACTACGGCGGCCAGTGCAACCTGCGCTTCGACGACACCAACCCGATCAAGGAGGAGCAGGAGTACATCGACGCGATCAAGGAGGACGTGCGCTGGCTCGGCTTCGACTGGGCCGACCGCGAGTACTACGCCAGCGACTACTTCGAGCAGCTCTACGCCTGGGCCGTGGAGCTGGTCAAGCGGGGCCAGGCCTACGTCGACGACCTGACCGCGGACCAGATCCGTGAGCACCGGGGCACGCTGACCTCGCCCGGCCGCAAGAGCCCGTTTCGCGACCGGCCGGTCGAGGAGAGCCTGGACCTCCTGGAGCGGATGCGCGCCGGCGAGTTCCCCGACGGCTCGCGCGTGCTGCGGGCCAAGATCGACATGGCCTCCGGCAACGTCAACCTGCGCGACCCCGTGCTGTACCGGATCCTGCACGCGACGCACCATCGCACCGGCGACCGCTGGTGCATCTACCCGATGTACGACTTCGCCCACGGCCAGTCGGACTCGATCGAGCGCATCACGCACTCGATCTGCACGCTGGAGTTCGAGGATCACCGGCCGCTCTACGACTGGTTCCTGCGGGAGCTCGGGATCTACGCCCCGCGGCAGATCGAGTTCGCGCGGCTCAACCTGAGCCACACCGTGATGAGCAAGCGCAAGCTGCTCCGGCTGGTGCGCGAGGGGATCGTCGACGGCTGGGACGACCCGCGCATGCCGACGCTGTCGGGGATGCGGCGGCGGGGCTTCCCGCCCGAGGCGATCCGGCGCTTCTGCGACCTGATCGGCGTGGCCAAGCAGAACAGCACGGTCGACATCAAGCTGCTCGAGTACGCCGTGCGCGAGCACCTCAACCGCCACGCGCCGCGCGTGATGGGCGTGCTGCGGCCGCTTCGGGTCGTGATTGAGAACTACCCCGAGGGGCAGGTCGAGCAGCTCGAGGCGGTCAACAATCCCGAGGACCCGGCGGCCGGCACGCGGCAGGTGCCGTTCTCGCGCGAGCTGTACATCGAGCAGGCCGACTTCCGCGAAGAGCCGCCGCCGAAGTACTTCCGCCTGGCGCCCGGCCGCGAGGTGCGGCTGCGCTGGGCCTACTTCCTGAAGTGCGTCGGTTTCGACAGGGACCCCGCCACCGGCGAGGTCGTCACGCTGCGCTGCACCTACGACCCCGAGACCCGCGGCGGCTCGGCGCCCGACGGCCGCAAGGTCAAGGGCACGATCCACTGGGTCTCGGCGCAGCACGCGGTGCCGGCGACGGTGCGGCTGTACGACCACCTGTTCGACCGGGCCGACCCCGAGCAGGTCGAGGAAGGCCAGGACTTCCTGGCCCACCTCAACCCCGCCTCGCTCGAGCTGCTCGAGGGCGCCCGCGTCGAACCCGGTCTGCGCGACGCCGCGCCCGGCGCGCAGGTCCAGTTCGAGCGCCAGGGCTACTTCTGCGTCGACCCCGATTCCCGTCCCGAGGCGCTGGTGTTCAACCGCACGGTCACGCTGCGCGACAGCTGGGCCAAGATCGAGCAGAAGCTCAAGACGGGTTCGTAGCCTCCCTCAGATCGGACAGTCTCCCGACGCTGGGGCGCGCGGCCCCTCGAACCGGTCGACGTCGGTCAGGCAGATCGCCGGGTCGTAGGTCCCCGGCGCGTTCTCCAGGGTGTGCCGCCGGCGCGACACGTAGAAGAACCCCTGGCCGGGCGCCGGGACGTCCGGATCGATCGCGTCCGGTGAGGCCACCAGGTCCGGCGTCAAGCCGGACTCCAGGCAGACCACGGGCCCCAGGTCGATCCCGCCCCCGGCGGCGAACGCCAGGTTGGCCAGCCGCCCGCGAATCAGGTCGAACACCAGCCCGTCGCCCGGCGCCGGCAGCGCCGCGGACAGCTCGGTCGTCTCATGGCCCGTCTCGTCGGACAGCGTCGCCGTGTGGTTGTCGGGGGTCGTGCGGTCGAACTTGATCTCGCTGCCGCCGCCGGTCTTGTCGACGCGCAGGCCCAGCACCGGCAGGCGATGCCGGAACGGCGGGTCGTCCGGGGTCAGCCGCAGCGCGCCCTGGAACACCCGCGCCTGGTCCGCGTCGTCCCCGAACAGCTCGACCCAGCCCGTGACCGGGTCCGGGAGATCGCCGGTCACGGCGACCGGCGTCGCCGAGGTCAGCACGGGCGGGAGCAGCAGCACGTCGGGCAGGCTCAACGCGCCGAGCAGGTTGTCGAAGACCGAGTTGCAGGCGAGCAGTGAACCCGCGTCGGGGTCGACGACCGGTCCCGGGACGCTGGCCACGCCGAACCCGTCGTTGCGCACGATCCGGTTGTGCCGCAGTAGCGCGCCCGCGGCCGAGTCGATCACCACGCCGTGGGAGCGCTGGGCGTCGGCGGTCGATCCGCCGATGACGTTGTCCCGCAGCTGCGCATCGTCGGCGCCGTTGGCCAGGAAGATCCCGACGTCGTTGCACGAGAAGCTGTTGTCCGCGACGTGGACGCCCGCCGAGCCCTCCACGCGCAGACCGGCGTTGTCGAACCCGGAGCAGCTGGTGATGTCGGGACCGCGCAGCCCGATCCGGTTGTCGAAGATCGTGCTGCGCGCCGAGCCGGCGCCGAGCAGGATGCCGGCGGCGCCGGGCCCGGACAGGCGGTTCTCGACCACGTGCACCGGTCCCGCGTTGATCGTCTGCACCGCCACGCCGGTCCCCGGGCCGGGGCCGCCGAGCGGGTCGGTCCCGAACCCGTTGCGGTGGATCCGGGTCCAGTGCTGAACCAGGCTCGGCGCGGCATTGTTGCCCTCGATCACGATCCCGGCTCCGTTGTTGACGAAGCGCGACAGCCGGATCTCGGTCCGCGTCGGCATGCCCAGGTTGTCCACGTCGGCCTGGATGCGGATCCCGGCGCCGGCGTTGCCGCCGCCGAGGTCCCGGCCGAACCCGCAGCCCGCGATCACGGTGTCGCGGGCACGGCCGCCGCCGATCAGGATCGCCTCGGGTCCCGAGAACCCGATGAAGTCCAGCTCGGCGATGCTGTTCCGTTCGGAGAGGATCGCGATCGCGCGCGCGACGCCGTTGACGCCGCTGATCGCGATACCGTTGCCGCCGCTGGGGTCACCGCTGGTGCGGGCGCGCCCGACGGTCAGGCCTCCCTCCGCCAGGTCGGGCAGCGGCGCGATCAGCTCGATCGTGCCGCCGTCGATGATGAAGTCGATCAGGTCGGGCTCGCCGTTGGCTTCCGAGCGCTCGATGGCCCAGCGCAGCGAGCCCTCCGGCGCCGGAATCGCGTCGATCGTGTCGGTGACCAGGAAGGTATCCGCAGAGACGGGCAGGGCGGCGAGCAGCAGCAACATCGCGAGGGCGGGCCGGGCTGCGTCGCGCAGGCTGTCGAGGAGGAATCCTGGACCGAAGGTGGCTGGGAGCATCGTGTACCTCCCGGACGGACCACCCTCTTGCCCCTTACGTACCCCGAACTCGAGACCGAGTCAAGCAATACCGGTTGCCGTGCTGCAACCGCGCGTTCAGTGCTCGTCGCTCGCCGGCGAGGTGCTGTCGACGTGGAAGCGCCAGCCGTCGCCGCGCACGCGCTTGCACACCACCGTGAACTTGCCGCGATCCACCGTGCGCTCCGCGCCGCGGGAGCGCTCCAGCGTGTAATAGCCCACGTCGTAGGCCAGCGGACCCTCGATCGACCGGTCGACGCTCTCGAAACGGATCGACAGGCTGGCACCCGAGCGCTCCGCGTCGCGGAACATCCGGTCGAACAGCCCCGCGATCGCCGCCCGTCCGCGCAGGATCTCGCCGCTCGGCCCCAGGTACAGCGCGTCCTCGGTGTACAGCCCCGCGACCAGGTCGGTGTCGAGCCGGTCGTAGGCCTGCGCGAAGGAGCGGTACAGATCGTCGATCGACTGCACGGCGCGGGGAGCGGGAGGCGCGGCCGCGGCCGCCGCGGCGGGCGCGGCTGCGGGTGCCCGAGGCGGCGGCGCCGGTTCCGGTTCCGGCGTGGGAGGCGCGGCGGCAGCCGGCGGCGCGGGAGCCTCTCCGGCATCTTCGAGGTAGGGTCGCAGGTCGAGCGTGTCCCGCCGCGACGAGCCGTTGATCTCGTACACGTAGAGCACCGGCCGGTCGCGCGGGATGCGGACCTTGAACACGTCGACGGTCTTGCTGCCCGGCTGGTAGTCCTCCACGATCGCCTCGGCGCCGCCCTCGGCAGCGAAGCGTCCGTAGCTGGTCGGACAGTGGTAGTCGAACTCGCGGCAGCGGTGGGGGTCGATGTACACGATCAGCTCGTCGGCGGTCGTGCTGACCCACAGGTAGCGGCCGTTCTTCCGGCATTTTCCGCCGATGCAGCGATCGAGCTCGAGCCGCTCGCCGGCCTGGGCGAGCGAGTCGGCGGGCAGCAGGGCGACCAGCAGCGCGCAGGCGATCCAGGCGGCTCCGCGTCTCACGGCGGCCTCAGCGAGCCGGCGGGGGCGGTTGCGCCTCGCCGGGCGGAGCGATCACGCTGCCGGTGGACTTGCAGCGGCGCAGGTCCTCGTTCGACCAGAACTCGTCCATGATCCGCTTGAGGTCGGTCTCGATGTTCTCGAGCTTGAACGAGGCTTCGTAGACCAGCTCGTGGGTGTCGTCCGAGTACCACTGCAGCTTGTCGACCGCGCCCGCGGGACGCGGCTGCTCGACGACCAGCCCGACCGTGCCGCGCGGCCGCTGTGGGTTGTGCGGGACGTTCGCGGGCAGCAGGTAGATCTCGCCCTCGCGGATGATGATGTCCTCGGGCTTGCCGGTCTCGGGGTGGATGATCCCGACCGTGATGTCGCCCTCGATCTGGTAGAACAGCTCCTCGGTCGTGTTGACGTGGTAGTCCTTGCGCGCGTTGGGACCGGCAACGATCATCACGATCGTGCCGCGCTCGTCACGCCAGATCTGCTTGTTGCCCACCGGCGGCTTGAGCAGGTGGCGGTGCTCGTCGATCCACTGCTTGAGGTTGATCGGCTGAAACAGGGACATCTCGACCTCCTAGCCCTGGTCCTCGAGGTACGTCGCCGCCAGCTGCCGGATCCCGTGATAGTTGATCTCGCGGCGGCGGTGCTGGTCGCTCAACCGCTCGTTGATCACGCCCAGCTCGTTGATCTCGTCGTTGCTGAACGCCCGGTGGTGGAACTTGCAGAACCCCTCGAGATACACCGGGTCCTGGCAGAACAACGCGCCACCGAAGCTGGTCCGGAACCGGCAATGGTTGACGCCGGGCTGCGCCGGCTGCTCGCGATCGGCCACGGTCACCTCCCGCCCCGTTTGCGGGGCCGCAACATCGGGACACGCCATTATAGACCCGCGAACCCTAGTGGATGCCCGCCGCCCGCTGGGCGTCGTCGAGGGTCCTGGCGGCGACCTCGCGGGCGCGCTCGGCGCCCTGCCGCAGCACCTCGTCGACGTAGTCGCGGTTGCCGAGCAGCTCGCGGCGCCTGGCGCGGTAGGGGGCGAAGTGGCGCTCGATCTTCTCCAGCAGGGCCTTCTTCGCCTCGCCGTAGCCGAATCCGCCGGCGCGGTAGCGGGCGGCCATCTCGTCCCGCTCCGCCTCGTCGGCGAACAGCCGGTACAGCGCGAAGACGTTGCAGGTCTCGGGGTCCTTCGCGGCCGGGAGCGGCGTCGAGTCGGTCTTGATCGCCATCACGACCTTCTTGAGCGCCTTGCCCTCGAGCTGCAGGTCGATCGTGTTGCCGTAAGACTTGCTCATCTTCTCGCCGTCGACGCCCGGCACCTTGGGCGCCTCGCTGAGCAGCGGCTCGGGCCGCGGGAACACCTCCGTTCCGTAGGTGTTGTTGAAGTACTGCGCCATGTCCTGCGTCATCTCGATGTGCTGGACCTGGTCCTGGCCCACCGGCACCCACTTCGGGCGGTAGATCAGGATGTCGGCGGCCATCAGCACCGGGTAGTAGAACAACCCGACGCTGGGCTTGATGCCGCGCGCGATCTTGTCCTTGTAGCTGTGCGCCCGCTCCAGCAGCCCCATGCCGGTCACGCAGCCGAGCATCCACGCCAGCTCGACCACCTCGGGGACGTCCGACTGCCGGAAGAACACGGCCTTGTCGGGATCGAGCCCCAGCGCCAGGTAGTCCACCGCGACGTCCAGGGTGTACTCGCGCAGCTGACCCGGGTCCTGCACGGTGGTCAGGGCGTGGAAGTCGGCGATGAAGTAGTACGGCAGCGTCTTCGGTCGCTCCTGGAGCTCGATGTGCTTCTTGATCGCGCCGAAGTAGTTGCCGAGGTGCGGCTTGCCGGACGGCTGGACGCCCGACAGGATGCGGGTGCTCATGCGGGATCGCTCCTGAAATACGGAGGCGGGGACGGCACGGCCCCGCCGGGAGCTCCATCTTAGTACACCGCGGTCCGTCCTCAAGCCACTGACCGGCTTCGGGTTAGGTCTCGGGACGGGGGTGCTCGGGGCCGGGAGGTGACACTTTCGTCGCGGGACCTATATTCAGGTCCGATGGCCCATGCCAACGAGCTGTTGCGGGCGTATGCCCGGATGCTGGGGCGCCTGAGCGGGGCGGGGTGCGTGACTTTGTTCGTCCCGGCCTCCGGCGACGACCCGCACCCGCTGCTGGTGCACGAAGGCGACCTCGATCCGGCGCCGGAGCTCTGCGACCCCGAGGCGGCGTCGGTCCTGGACCGCGGCGCTTCGCCCGGCGACGATTCCGGGGCGCCTCACCGCCGGCCGGTGCTGAGCGAGAGCGCGGCCCCGGATTGCCGGCTGATCCAGGTCCCGCTCGGCAGCGAGGCCCCGGGGCCCCCGGAGCCGGAACCGGCCCGGCGCCGGACCGACGACGGATCGCTCCGCAGCGACCGGCGGATGTGGATCGGCCTGCGCTTCGCCGACGAGAACGGCCCGTTCGCCAACCGGTCGGGCAGGATCGACGCGCCCTTTCTGACCCCGGATCCCGAGGACCCCGCGTTGTGGAACGGAATCCTCGGTCTCGCGGCGAAGCTGGCCGGGCATTCCCGGCTGATCTCGCGGATCCTGCACGATCCGGTGACCGGTCTCCCCGGACGCGCCGAGCTGCAGGAGGAGCTGCACCAGGCGATGTCGCGGGCCCGGGAAACCGGGCGGCCGCTGGCCCTGCTGCTGGTCAACCCCGACGACTTCAACGAGGTCAACGACCGCCACGGCCGGCAGACCGGCGACCGCGTGCTCCACGATGTGGCGGACCGCCTGCGCGCGACCGTGCGCCGCACCGACCTGGTGGGCAAGTTCGGAGGCGCGATCTTCACCTGCCTGCTGCTCGACACCTCCGGGGAACAGGCCCACGGGACGGCGGGCAAGGTGCTCGACGAGCTTTCGCGGTCCGGGTTCCTGGATGGCGAGGTCGCGCTGACCTTCAGCATCGGCGTGGCCGCATTCGAGCCCGACGACCGCACGGTCGAGGGCTCGCTGGACCTGATCTGGCGCGCCGACCAGGCGCTCAACGCCGCCAAGCGCGCCGGCGGGGCCCGCCTCAAGGTCTGGCGGCAGGGCTCCGACGTCGAGTCGTCGGGCAACCTGGACCGCCTGACCGGCATCTTCACCGGCAACATGGCCAAGGACTACCGCAACATGACCCTGTTGTGGGACTCGGTCAACGCCGTGGCCGCCGGCGCGGAGCCCCACGAGCTCGCGGGCGGTCTGATCGAGCGACTGCAGGCAGCGCTCAAGCCGCGCCGCACGACGATCTTCCTGCTGACCGAAGACGGCCGGTTCCAGCACCTGGTCAGCCGTCCCCGCGGACCGGCGCAAGCCCCGAGCGCCCGGCAGCAACGCCTGATGGACCGCGCTCGTTCCTCCGGCCGCGCCGTCGCGGGAGACGCGCAGGGCGGCGACGCGGAGCCGGCCGGTCTGGCGGTGCCGATGCGTGCCGGAGACGCGACGATCGGGTGCCTGTGGCTCGACGGCGTGAAGGGCGCGCAACGGCCCGACACCTCCGATCTGGTGTTCCTGCAGGCGCTGGCGTCCCAGATGGCGGTCGCGCTGGACCGCGCCCGGTTGGCCGAGCGCGAGCGGCTCCGGCAGGAGCAGGAGCAGAGCCGTCTCAAGGCCGAGGTCGAGGAGCTGCGCCGTGCGATCCAGGCCTCGAAGCTGGCCTACCGCTCGAGTCGCATGGACGAGCTGCTGGCCACCGCGCGACGGATCGCGCCGACCGATGCCACCGTGCTGATCACCGGCGAGAGCGGCACCGGCAAGGAGCTGCTGGCCCGCACGATCCACGAGCTGAGCGCACGCCGCGAGCAGCCGCTGATCGTCGTGGACTGCGGAGCGATCGCCTCGACACTGATCGACAGCGAGCTGTTCGGCCACGTCAAGGGCGCGTTCACCGGCGCCCAGGACCGCAAGGTCGGGCGGCTGGCCGAGGCCGACGGGGCCACGGTCCTGCTGGACGAGGTCGGCGAGCTGCCCCTGGAGGTGCAGACCCGGCTGCTGCGCTTCGTCCAGGAGCGCCAGCTGACCCCCGTCGGCGGCTCGAAGCCCCGCACCGTCGACGTCCGGATCATCGCGGCAACCAACCAGGATCTCGCGCTCCGGGTGCGAGACGGGAGATTCCGCGAGGACCTGTACTACCGGCTGAACGTGGTCCGGCTGAGCGTGCCGCCGCTGCGCGACCGCCCCGACGACATCCTGTTCCTGGCCGAGCACTTCCTGGAGAAGTACGCCGCCACGTACGCCAAGGACGCGCGGCGTCTCGCGCCCGACGCCGCGACGCTGCTGTCGGAGCACGCCTGGCCGGGCAACGTCCGCGAGCTGCAGAACCGCATGATGCAGGCCGTGTTGCTGTCGGACGGGGTGGAGCTGGGCGCGGCCGACTTCCGCGGGCTCAACGGCGGCGTCGTAGGCGTTCCCGCGACGGTCGGCGTTCCGCCGGCGCCGGACGACGAGCAGAGGGATGGCGAGCTCGCGGAACGGGGATCGGCCGGTTCGCCCGACGCACGGTCGCTCCTGGAGCGGCTTCGCGACGCGCTGGGCCGCCAGATCGAATCCGCCCTGAGCGGCGATGCCCGCGCGGCGTTGCCCCTCGGCACGTGGCTCGAGGAGGACCTGGTGCTCGCGGCCGACGCCGCCGTCGAGAGCGTGGCCCGCCGGGGGGCCCAGGTGCTCGGGATCCCGGAGACGACTTACCGCCGGCGGCTGCAGAAGACCGCCGGCCGCGACGCCGCGGGGCTGCTCCCACGCCCGATCACGTGGAACGAGGTCCGCGAGCTGCTGGCGGCACTGGTCCGCTCGTCCGAGCTGGACGGTGAGAACCTGCTCGAGCGGACCCAGGGCGTTCTGCTCGAGGAGATCGTCTCCCGGGTGCCCGAGGACACGCGAACTTGCGCGGCGCTGCTCGGCGTGACGCCCCCGACGCTCAAGCGGAGGCTGTCGGCGGGCCGCGCCAACCGCTAAGCCTCCTTTTTTCAATTATTTACGTATAGACCCGGGCGGACGAGCAGAACCGGGCCGGCGCAGTTGTTTTTTCGGGTCCGGGACCTATGTTTTGCGTCGAGGGAAAGTCCAGATCTGGTCATGAGATAGGGCACGTTGTCGCCCCCGGAGCCGTGTTCTTGAACGAGCAAGCCTGGAGAGTCACCCGCGCGGCGGCCGCGGCCTTGATCCTGGCCGTTCTGACCACCGCCACCCCTGCCGCCTACAGCGAGCGCAACCTCCGCTTCAACCGGCTCTCGCTCGAGCAAGGCCTTTCCCAGGGCTCGATCTACGCCCTGATTCAGGACAGCCGCGGCTTCATGTGGTTCGGGACCGAAGACGGCGTGAACCGCTACGACGGATACGAAATCACCATCTACAAGCACGACGCCGACGATCCGGGCTCGCTGTCGCACAGCTTCGTCTGGGCGCTGCAGGAGGACCGGCAGGGCAACGTCTGGATCGGTACCAACGGCGGGGGCGTCGACCGCTGGAACCGCGCGACCGACACCTTCACGCACTTCCGCAACGATCCGCAGAACCCGAACTCGCTCAGCAACGACCGGGTGCGGGTAATCCTGGAGGACCCGTACGGACAGTTGTGGATCGGCACCGACGGCGGGGGGCTGAACCGGTTCGATCCCGCGTCGAACACCTGGACGCGCTACAGTCACAACCCCGCCAACCCGGCCAGCCTGAGCAACGACCGCATCCGGGCCCTGCACCTGGATGACGACGGGGTGCTGTGGGTCGGCACCTACGGCGGCGGCCTGGATCGCTTCGACCCCGCCAGCGGCAACTTCGAGCACCATGTCCACGATCCCGCGGATCCGACGAGTCTCAGCGACGACCTGATCTACACGATCTACCGGGACCGTGGGGGCAGCCTGTGGGTCGGCACGTACACCAACGGCCTCAACCGCCTGGACCCCGAGACGCGACGCTTCACGCGGTTCCAGCACGACCCCGAGAACATGCGCAGTCTGGGAGCCGGCCGGGTGCGCTCGGTCTACCAGGATCGCGACGGGACGCTGTGGGTCGGCACCGATGCCGGGCTGAACGAGTGGAAGGGCGACGGCTTCATCCGCTACCAGTCCAACCCCGCCGATCCGAAGAGTCTCAGCGACAGCAAGATCACCGCGATCTACCAGGACCGCGGCGGCGTGCTGTGGGTCGGCACGAAGGGGGACGGCCTGAACAAGTGGAATCCGGCCACCGGGTTCTTCTCGCGCGGGCGCCGCGACCCCGGCGCGCCCTCGAGCCTCAGCAGCGACCGCATCACGTCGTTCCAGTTCGACTCGGCCCGCAACGAGTTGTGGGTCGGCACGTTCGGCGGCGGGCTGAACCGCCTCGACCGCGATACCGACGTCTATGCCCACTTCCGCCACCGGCCCGACGACCCGGACAGCCTGGGCGACGACACGGTGATGTCGCTGCTGCTCGACCGGGACGGCAAGCTGTGGATCGGCACCTACGAGGGCGGGCTGAACCGTCTCGATCCGGCCACCGGAAAGGTCAAGCGCTACGAGCACGACCCCAACGATCCGTCCAGCATGAGCCGCAGCGGCGTGATGGCGTTGTTCGAGGATCGCGCGGGAACGCTGTGGATCGGGACGTTCGAGGCAGGGTTGTACCGCTTCGATCGGGCCACCGAGAAGTTCGTCCGCTATCAGAGCGAGCCGGCGGTCCCGACCAGCCTGGCCAGCAACACCGTGACCTCGTTCTGCGAGGACTCCTCGGGAGCGCTGTGGGTCGGAACCGACGGCGGCGGGTTGAGTCGTTTCGACCGCGAGGCCGGGACGTTCACCCACTTCCGCTACGATCCCGGCGATCCGGCCAGCCTGAGCAGCAACGTGGTCTGGTCGATCCACGAGGACCGCGATGGTGCGCTGTGGATCGGCACCCAGGGTGGCGGACTGAACCGCTGGAACCGTGAGGACCGCGAGGCCAATCGCGTCGTCTTCACGCGCTACACCGAGCGGGACGGCCTGCCGAACAATCTGGTCTACGGCGTGTTGTCCGACGACTCGGGGCACCTCTGGCTGAGCACCAACAAGGGTATCTCCCGCTTCGACCCGCGGATCGGGGAGTTCAAGAACTACGACACGACGCACGGCCTGCAGAGCAACGAGTTCAACTTCGGGGCCTACTACAGAAGCCCGGCAGGCGAGATGTTCTTCGGTGGGATCCGGGGCTTCAACTCGTTCTTCCCCTCCGACGTGCGTGAAAACGTCGTGGCGCCGCCGGTCGTGCTGACCGCATTCCGGAAGAACAACCGCGCCGTCAACCTCGAGCGGCCGATCTACGACACCGACAGCATCGTGCTCGACTACACCGACTACGTGGTCTCGTTCGAGTTCGCCGCGCTGGACTACGCCGCGCCGGAGAAGAACGCCTACGCCTACAAGCTCGAGGGGTTCGACGAGGACTGGATCGAGCTCGGCACCTCCCGGCGCGCCACCTACACCAACCTCGACGCCGGCGCCTACACGCTGCGGGTCAAGGGCTCGAACAACGACGGGGTCTGGAACGAGAGCTCGGTGCTGCAGGTCAAGGTGCTGCCTCCGCCGTGGAAGACCTGGTGGGCCTACACGCTGTACGCGGCGGTCCTGGTCGGCGTCGTCGTGGCCTACACGCGCTCGCAGGCCCGCAAGCTCGAGCGGGAGGCCGAGTACAGCCGCAAGCTGGAGAACGAGGTCCAGGCGCGCACGCGCGAGCTGGCGATGCGTAACGACGAGCTGCGCGACGCCAACCGCAAGCTGGAGTCGGCCAGCTTGACCGACTCGCTGACCGGCCTGCGCAACCGGCGCTACCTGATGACCGAGATCGACCGCTCGATCGCCTTGACCGAGCGTTACTACAACCAGGACGAGAGCGCCCAGAATCGTAGCGCCGCCGAGGCGGACTTCCTGTTCCTGATGATCGACCTCGACGGTCTCAAGGGCATCAACGACACCTACGGGCACATGTCGGGCGATCGGGCGCTGCTGCAGATGCGCGATCTGCTGCGGAAGACCTGTCGCAAGTCCGACACGATCATCCGTTGGGGCGGCGACGAGTTTTTGATCGTGGGACGCAACATGGGGCTGGCGGCTTGTGAAAAGCTGGCCGAGCGGATCCGCCACGCGGTCGCCGAGCACACGTTCGATCTCGGCGACGGCAACGAGGTCCGGCTGAGCTGCTCGATCGGCTTCGCGCAGTACCCGTTCATTCCCAGCGCGCCGACTCACGTGAGCTGGGAGCAGGTGGTGACGATCGCGGACCGCGCGCTGTACCTGGCCAAGATGAGCGGCCGCAACGCCTGGGTCGCGATGTTCGGCACCGAGCACACGCCGCCCTACGAGCTGGTGCGGCTCGTCAACGAGCAGACGCAACAGCTCGTCACCTCCGGCGCGATCGAGATCCGCACCTCGCTCGACGGCCAGCGGCAGCTGGTCTGGAACCGGGCCTAGCCTCCCGCCCGGGCGTCTAGCGCGGGGCGAGTGTCGCCGTGCCGTCCCGCGTGCGGACGCGCAGCAGCGGCCCGCCGCCCCCCAGGCTGCCCTCCGCACGGCGGGATTCACGGGCGCCGTCGAAGCCCAGCTCGGAATCGATGCGCACGGACTCGGCCCGCAGCTCGAGCTCGGCCCCGGCCCCGGGCGGCAGCAGCACCGTGACGTCGCCGTCGCCGCTCTCCAGCGTCAGCGCCCCCAGGTCGTCCACCTCAACCCGGATGTCGCCGTCGCCGGTCGCGGCGGACAGCGGCCCGCGCAGGCCGCGCACGCGGATGTCGCCGTCGCTGGTCCGGATTCGCGCCGCCCCGGCGTCGATCCCGCGCACGCTCACGTCCCCGTCCGACGTGGACAGCTCGACCTCGCGTGACGCCAGCTCGCCGATCACGAGGTCGCCGTCGGACGTCACCACCGAGACGCTCGGGCCCCGGGCGGCTTCCAGCCGCACGTCGCCGTCGCTCGTCTTGACTTTCACCGTGCCGTCGATCCGACCGATCCGCACGTCACCGTCGCTGGTCGACAGGTCGAGGTCGAAGCGTTCGGGAAGCGTGATCCGGGCCACGATCGAGTAGCCGTGGCCGAAGCCCCAGTTCCAGGACATCCGCGGGCGACCGGCCGAGAGCGTGACCGCGCGGCGATCCCCGTCTGCGGTCATCCGCATCGACTCGAACCGCTCGCGCGCCCGCGGCAGGTCCTCGGCCTGCGCCGACAACACCACCACGATCTCGACGCGGCCGTCGTCGGACGCGGTCAGCTCGAGATCGGCGTCCGGCACGTCGACGGTCAACCGGCCGCCGGGGTCGACGTCGAAGGCGGCCTCCAGCACGGTCTCCTCGACGCGCGGCCCGGTCCCGGCCGCGGGGAAACTCACGGTCAGCAGGGCGGCGGCAAGCGCCGCCGCCGCACGGGCAGACGTTCCCTTCATGTTGCACCTCCTCCAGCGGGGCGGCCGGCACGAGCCGCGTCCGGGAGATGAAACGGCCGGACCGCCGCGAGGGTTGCAGCTTCGGATCCGGGGTATGCTGGAAGCCATGGTGGTGCGCAGAGTGTGGTCGGCGCCCCGGCGCCTCCCGATGAAGCCCACTCCGTCCGCACGCGGAGGCCGGACGTCCGCCGACGGACGATCGGGATAGGGAGCGCGCCCCGGCGAGACGGCTCCCGGCTGATCCACATTCTGCGCACCACCATGGCTGGGAGCCGGGTTGTCGCCACATGTCGCGTTTTTTCAGCGGGAAACGGTTCACGCAGCTCGTCCTCGCCGTGCTGGCGTCGTCGCTGCTGGCCGGCGCCGGCGGCTGCGCCGGCCGGCGGCCCCCGGTGCTGGAGCCGCTGCGCGATCGCGTCGACCGCGTGCCGGTCGTGGTGCTGCCCGGCATCACGGGGACCCGCCTGCGCGACCGCGAGACCGGGCGCATGGCGTGGGGCAACGCCCGCGCCATCTTCCTGCCCCGGGACGGCGGCTATGCGCTGGCCCGGCCGATCGATCCCGCGACCGAGGACCGGCTGGAGGCGTTCTCCCCGGTGATCCGCTTCCGCATCCTCGGCCTGATCCGCGTCGACATCTACGCCTCGCTGATCCGGCTGCTGGAGGCCAACGGCTACCGGTTGGGCGATCTCGGCGAGCCGCGTCCCGGCGACACGTTGTTCCTGTTTCCGTATGACTGGCGCGACAGCAACGTGCGCGCCGCGCGGGAGCTCGCCGGACGGCTCCGGGAGCTGCGACGGTCACGCGGCAACGGGCCGCTGCAGGTCGACCTGATCTGTCAGAGCAACGCCGCCCGCATCGCCCGCTGGCTGATCAAGTACGGCGACGCGTCGCTGGAGCAAGCCGAGGCGGGGGCGACGGGCCCACCGGCGGGGATCCGGGTCCGCAAGCTGATCCTGGTCGGTGCCGACAACGGGGGCGGCCTCGGCACGTTGGAGGATCTCCATCGCGGCCGTCGCTACGTGCCGCTCGTCGGACGCCGCTTCCGGCCCGAGACGGCGTTCACGTTTCCCTCGGTCTACGAGGCCCTGCCGGCCCACCGCGAGGACCTGTTCGTCGACGGCGCGGGCCGTCCGCTCGACGTCGATCTGTTCGATGCCGCGAGCTGGCAGCGACACGGTTGGTCGATCTACCGTCCCGAGACGCAGCGCCGCGTTGTGCGGAAGCGCCGGCCGGACCTGTTCGGAGATCCCGTACAGCGCCGGGCGTTCCTGGCCCGCTCGCTGGACCGGGCCCGCCGCCTCCACCACCTGCTGGCGCGCGACGTGCCGGAGTTCGCCGCGGCCGACTACTACGTGATCCAGAACGCGTACCATCCGACGGACGAGCGCGCCGTGCTGGAACGGCACGGAGACGGTTTCCGGACGTTCTTCGGCGAGGACAAGCGCGTCAAGCGCGACGCCTACCTGTCGACGGTGATCCGCGGGCCCGGCGACGGCCACGCGACGATCGAAAGCCAGTTCTGGCTGTCGCCGCAGGAGCGCGCGGCGTTGGCCCGTCCGCCGGCGATCGTCCCCGAGCTGCACCGGAAGATCATCCTGCATCCGGCGGCGCACCGCTGGATCCTCGAGTTCCTGCTGGACTAGGTGCCCCAGCGCGCCCGGAAGCCGCGGACGTCGACGTGCACGAACGGCCCGTGCGCCGAGGTCTTCTTGTACCGCCCCAGGCCACCGACGAAGGGCTTGAAGTGCGCCTTGCCGTACAGCTCGTCCACCAGGTCGTACAGCACCCCCGCGTCGAGCACGTCGATGCGGCCGTCCCTGTTCAGGTCGTCCATCATCCCGTCCTGCGGGCTGTCGTCGATGAAGATGTCGGCGGCGCCGCCCCACACGTGCCGGCTGTAGCGCACGTTGCCGATCGCCTTGTTGTAGAACGGCGTGCGGTAGCCGCTCATCACGTGGAACGTGTCGCAGCGGTGGCCGGCCGCGTTGACGTGCTGGAGCAGCAGCTCGAGCTTCAGCAGCAGCAGCTCGCGCAACACGACGTACTTGGGGTAGCCGTCGGCCTGTTTGCACAGGAACTGCCCCAGCGTGAAGTGCGGCGAGACCGGGGTGTCCGCGAGCTCCGGCGTGACCTCGATGAAGCCGCGGGGCGGCTTGTAGATCGCGAGGCCCTTGAGCGGCTGGAGCGGGTAGCTGCCGATGCGGTAGCCGTTGAGCGATCCCTGGTCGACCTCTCCGAGCGGGACCAGGACGAACGCATTGAGGGTCATCCGCTCGCTCGACGCCCGGCCGTCGGCCCTTTGCCGGGACAGCGTCAGCGGGTGCAGCCCCTTGGCCGCCGGCGCGGTCCATTCCCAGACCCGCGGCCGCAGGCGTTTCAGGGCTCCCGCGGCCGCCTGCACGTCGTAGGCCGCCGGCGGTTGGGCGCGGTCGAGGATCTCGATCGTCAACCGCTCGCGCGGCAGGACCGGCACGCCCAGCACGCGGTAGGGCGAAACCTGGTCGCGCAGCCTGATCGAGAAGGACAGCTTCCCGTCATCGTAAGGCGGGCGCTCGGCCGCGTTCGCGGCCGGCGCGCCGGTCGCCGCGACCAGCAGCAGGACGGCCAGGTGCTTCATCGGGCTTCAGGGTACCGCGTTCCCCGGTCGTCGTCACGGAATCCGGCGAGGTCCGCCAGCACCGCCTGCACCCGGTCGGGGTAGTCCGAGATGATCCCGTCCACACCCCAGCGGATCAGGCGCCGCATCTGCCCCGGGTCGTTGACGGTCCAGGGGATCACCGGGATCCCGCGCGCCCGCAATCGACGCACGTCGCCCCGGCGCAGGCCCCTAAACGCCGGCGAGAGGATCGACGCGCCGCTGTCGCGCAGCCGCCGCTCGTAATCGCGACGCCGCTCGACGAGGATCGCCAGCGCCAGCTCCGGGGCCAGCCGCCCGACCGCCCGCAGCGCCTCGGGACGGAACGACTGCACGGTCGTCCGGCCCTGGAGACCCGCACGGCGGACCGCGGCGACGACGAGGGCCGCGAATTCGTCCGGTGGAATCCCCAGTTCCCGTCGCTGGAGCTTGATCTCGACGTTGAGCCGCACCGGGTAGGGGGCCCGGCGCGCCAGCTCGAGGACCTGCCCGAACCGCGGGATGCGCGTGCCCGGCACGGCCCGCTGGCCGGGAAAGCGCCGGTCGGGCCGGCGCCCGCAATCGATGGTCGCCAGGTCCGCCGCGGGGAGGTCGCGGATCGCTCGCTCCGGCACCGCGCTGCCGTCGTCGTACACGCAACGCCGGGAGTCGAGTCGCTGGTCGTGGTGCACCACGAGCACGCGGTCGCGAGTCACCTGGAGGTCCAGCTCCAGCGTCGACACCCCGAGCTCCAGCGCCCGCTCGAACGCGGGCAGCGAATTCTCCGGAAGCAGACCGCGACAGCCGCGGTGCCCCTGGACGTCGAGGCGACCGACATCGGGAAGCGGGAGCGGAGCGCGTCGCGCGGCGCACCCGCTTGCCGCGGCCACGTTCACGACCACCAGGACCGCCGCGAGCACGTTCCGCGCCGCCGCCCTACAATGGTGGGCGATGAAGTCGATCATGCGAGTCCTGCTGCCGCTGCTGCTGGCGATCGCCGGCGCCCCGGTCGCGGCCCAGGTCGGAGACGAGCAGACCCGCGACCACGAGCGCCAGGACCGACGTTACTACGAGCGCCAGCTGGAGCGGCAACGCGAGCCCGATCCCGACGCCGAACAGGCGCAGCGCACGCGCCGCGAGGCGTTCCTGGCCCGCGCCGAGGAGCTGGTCAAGGACAAGAACTTCGACGGGGCCAGCAGCGAGCACTACCGGGTCCAGACCGACGACCCGCGGCTCGATCCCGAGGCGGCGACGGCGCTGCTGGAGTCGTTCCGCGAGCACTTCGCCGGGTTCTGGAAGGAACGTCGGGTCGAGGCCCCGCTTCCCGAGGACAAGTCCCGGGTGTTCCTGTTCTACTCGTTCTACAAATACAACCAGCTGCTGGCAGGAGACTGGCGCTTCAGCGCGGTGCGGCCGAAGGGCCACTACATCAACGCGGTGGACGTGATCGCCGCCCACAGCGGAGGCGGCGCCCCCGAGGAGCTGCCGGACAGCCTGGTGCACGAGGCGGCCCACCAGCTGGTCGACCGGGGGCTGTTCGACGGCGGCTACGCCCCACCCCCGTGGCTCAGCGAAGGGCTGGCCAGCTACTTCGGCTACACCTGGCGCGACGCCGCCGGCGCGTTCCAGCCGCCGCGCGTCGGCGACAAGGGGCTCTCGCTGTTCCGCGGGGCGCCGGCCCGCCGCGCGCAGGAGCCCGCGCAGCGGCTGCGCGAGGTGCGCCGCGCGCTCTCCGCCGCGGGCGCGCGTGGCGAGGGCGTCGTCGGCGCGCTGATCCGGGTGGTCGACCCCGGGGCGTTCTACAGCGGAGAGGTCGACCTCAACTACGGGCTGAGCTGGTTGCTGGTGCACTTCCTGCTGCACGGCGACGAGGGCCGTCACGCCGAGGGGTTCGTCCGCTACCTGCGTTCGGAACGCGACGGGTCCGGGGGCGCGGAGGCGTTCTTCGAGGCGACCGGCCTCGAGCCACGGTCGCTGGACGCCGCGCTGCTCGAGCACCTCAAGCAGGACGTCAAGATCCGCTGATCCGTGCGCGCTTCTCGGCGCGACGTGCCTCGGAGCCGGCCTTGTGCCGCGCCCTCGCGCGCAGCGCGTAGACCCGCGTGAACACGGCGCCGAGGAAGAACACCAGCCACGAGTAGTAGAACCAGAAGATCACCAGGACCACCGAGCCGGCGGCGCCGTAGACCGAGGTGATCGTCTTGTACCCGAGGTACGTCCCGATGACCTTCTGGCCCCCCGTCAGCATCACGGCCGTCAACAGCGCTCCGGGCCAGACCTGGCGCCAGCGCGGCCGGCGCAACGGGAGGTAGCGATACACCAGCCCGACCGTCAGCGTCAGCAGGACGGTCGAGGCGACGAGGTGGATCAGCGACGCGAACCGCAGCGTTTCGGGCACGTGGTCGCCGACCCAGGCGCCGACGGCGGAGATCGCGGTGCTGCTCACGATCCCCACGAACCACAGCACGCCGACGCCGAGCACCATCACGAACGACAGCAGCTGGGTCCGGATCCAGAACAGCGCCGCCCGCGCGATCCGCAGCCACAACGGACCGGTCCAGACCTGTCGCGGTTGTTGCGGGTCGTGGAAGATGACGTGCAGCGCACGCTGCAGCTCCAGGAACACCCGCGCCGACCCGTAGGCGATCACGGACAGGCCGATCAGCGAGGCGACCCAGCGCTGCCCCTGGGAGTAGGCGCTGGCACTGAGGCCCCGCAGCAGCTCCGCTCCCTGGGCGCCGACGATCGGCTCCAGCCCGCGCAGCACGTTGCGCTGGACCTCCTCCGGACCGAACACCGAGCCCGCGGCGAACAGCAGCAGGATCATCAGCGGCGCGATCGAGATCAGCGAGTAGAACGCCAGCGCCGCGGCCATGAACGAGGCGTGGGTCTGGTCCCAGGCCAGCGCGACGCCCCTGGCGAGGAGCATCAGCGAGCCCGGACCCCCGGCGTCGGAACGAGGCATGACCCCATTCTATCCGGTCGGCTCAGTCGGTCAGCTTGCGCTCCGCGACCGCCCGGCACACGTCGAGCGACGACACCATCCCGCTGACGCGATCGCCGTCGACGATCGGGATATGGTGGATCCGGAAGCGCCACATCATGCGGCACAGGTCCTCGACCGGGGTTTCCTCGTCCGCGGAGATGGCGGGGGAGGTCATGATCTCCCGCACCTCCGGGGAGCTCGCGGCGTCCCCCGGCCCGGCATCGGCGGAGCCGCTCATGCCGCCGATCAGGATGTCCTCGAGGCTGACCATGCCCACCAGCCGCCCCTGGCGGTCGATCACCGGGGCACCGTGGACGTGCGCCTGGGCGAACCGGTCGGTCAGGTCGCTCGCGGACTCGTCCTCGAGCGCGGCCACGACCTCCGTCTCCATCAGGTCACGGGCAATCATCGGGTCCCCCTTCACGCATCGCGGGCCAGGCGCAGCCCGGCGAACTGCCAGCGGCAGTGCGGATAGAAGAAGTTCCGGTACGTCGCGCGGAGGTGCGAGGCCGGCGAGGCGAACGACCCGCCGCGCAACACCTGCTGGTTGCACATGAACTTCCCGTTGTACTCGCCCAGCGCGCCCGGGTTGGCGCGGTAGCCCGGGTAGGGCTGGTAGGGGCTGCGGGTCCACTCCCAGACGTCACCGAACAGCTGGACGGGGGCTGCTGCGCCTCCGGCATCGGCGGGCGCCGCCCGCGGCCCCAGGGCGTCCTGCTCGAGGAAGTTGCCCTCGACCGGCTGCTCGCGCGCGACGGTCTCCCACTCGGCCTCGGTGGGGAGCCGCGCCCCGGCCCAGGTCGCGTACGCGTCGGCCTCGAAGTAGCTGACGTGACACACCGGCGCCGCCGGGTCCAACGCGCGCAGGCCGCCGAGCGTGAACTCGTGCCACGCCCCGTCCCGGCGGATCCAGTACAGCGGGGCCTGCCACTCCTCGCGCTCGACCGTCGACCAGCCGTCGGCCAGCCACAGCGTCGGCGTTCGGTAGCCGCCGTCGCGGATGAACTCGAGAAACTCGCCGTTGGTCACCGGCCGCGACGCGATCCGGAACGCGGGAACGAGCACGCGGTGGCGCGGGCCCTCGTTGTCGTAGGCGAAGCCGTCGCCCTGGTGTCCGATCCAGCGCACGCTCTCGTCGCGCTCGATCCACTCCAGGCCCGGGGCGGCGAGCGACCGTGCTTCCGGCGCGGGGCGGTAGGCCGGGTGGAGCGGGTTGCACGACAGCACGTGCTTGATGTCCATCAGGATCAACTCCTGGTGTTGCTGTTCGTGGTTCAGCCCCAGCTCGACCAGCGTCGCCAGGTCGTGGTCGTCTTCTTCGAGCAGCGCCAGCATCGCCGCGTCGACCGCGGC
>JBFKMV010000060.1:0-24507 GCA_041629655.1 Candidatus Polarisedimenticolaceae bacterium | reverse complement strand
TCGCCCTGGTTGCTGGACAGCGCGGCGCTGATCGCGCTGACGGCGAGCGAACCGTTGTTGCCCAGCGTCAGCGGCAGCGTCGCCGTCTCGCCCGGATCGACGATCCCGTCGTCGTTGCCCAGCGGTGAATCGTCCTGCACGACGTGGCTCTCGTAGCGCAGCTGACCCGGGGTGAACGGCTCGACCTGGCCCGACGCCACCAGGGCGTAGCCCTGGGTGCCCTGGTTGACCGCGGTGGCCTTGACGCGCACCGTCCACTCGCCGACCTCGGGCGAGGACCGGATCACCATCTCCACGTTGTTGATCGCATCCGCCGCGCCGCCCGTGGTCGACTCCCCGGCCGCGGTGTCGATCGCGTTGCCGAGGTACGTCGCCCCGGACGGCGCGACGACCTCCAGGTCGAGGTCGTTGATCGCCGCATCCTCCGCCAGCAGCGAGGCCGGAGGATCGGTGAACACCAGCGTGATCTTGAGCGGCTCGGCCGAGGCGGTGACGGTGAGCGAGTGCTCCACTTGCTCGGCGGTGGACAACCCGTCGGCGTTCAGGACGTCCGCCATCACCGAGGTCGAGCGCACGTCGCCGTCGAAGAACAGCGCGTTCTCCAGCAGCACGCGCCCCCAGCCCTCGAGCGTGCCGGGATAGCCGCTCATGCCGGTCATGTCGACGGTCGAGTTGAGCAGTGTCGCCTTGACCAGCGCCCCGCTGGGAACCCGCGCGTCCTGGCCGCGCGGCGTACCCGTGGGGTACCAGCCCTCCTCGTAGTACTGGCGGACCAGCGCGCCGGAAGCCGTCACCGCCGGGCAGGCCATCGAGGTGCCGGTCGAGCTGCGCGTCGAGCAGAGCGCGCTGTTGCGAGCGGAGACGATCGAGCAACCGGGGGCGTAGATCTCCGGCTTGCGCCGCCCGTCGCTGGTCGGCCCGCGTCCGCCCGAGCAATGGTTGTCGTTGGACAGCCCGTTCTGCGAGGCCGCCACCGCCAGCACGTTCTTGGCGTTCTCCGGCGTGCGCAGCGACGAGGTGTTGGTCTCCGCGAACAGCACCAGCGACTCCTCGAAGTCGTAGGAGAACTGGTCGATGTCGACGCACCACGTGGTGTAGGCGGTCGTGCCGTCGTCGCCCCAGGAGTTGGAATGCACGCGCGCGCCGTCCAGGTGCGCGTCGGACAGGTAGTCGTACAGGTTCGAGACCTGCGTGCCGGAACCGCTGATGTCGCTGAGGTTCGAGAACGAAAGCCTGGCCTCGTAGGCGGTACCGTTGTTGTCGATCGTCCCGTTGATCGGGAACTGGTCGCCGGCGATGGTTCCCGCGGTGTGGGTGCCGTGCGAGGCCGCCCCCAGGCCGCTGTTCGAGCGGTAGGCCACGACCTTGCGGTGGTTCGGCCCGGGCGTGTTGTCGGCGTCGTCCCGGAAATAACACGCGTTCATGTCCATCCGGTTGTCGATCAGCCCCGCGATCTGGTTCTGCCCGCGGATCCCGTGATCCCAGATCGTCGTCGCGTCCTGCACGTCGGTCTGCACGACCCAGCGCGCGGTGTTGTTGCGCAGGGTGATCTCGCCCAGCTCCTCGATCCACATCACCGCGGGGCTGCGCGCGATCTCCCGCAGCTGGTCCGGCGTCGCGCGCAGCTTGAGCCGCCGCGTGCGGGCGAATTCGATCAACTGGATCACCTCGGCCCCCGCGGCCTGCGCGGCGGCGATCACGGACGCCGGGTCCGCGCCCTGGAACAGGTCGGCCGTGGCGTACAACCGGCCGCCGACGCGCCGCGACGGATCCTGGAACGGCCGCGTGCCGAGATCCGCGGCGAGCTTCCAACCCGGCTGGACCGGGCCGAGCCACCGGACATCGGGAACGGCGCGAACCGCCGAGGCCGCCCCCCGCGGCAGCCGCACCAGGTAGGCCCGCTCGGGCAGGTAGCCCAGCGGCTCGACGCCCAGGCTGCGCAGGCCGTCGAGCAGGCGCGGCTCGATCGCGCGGTCGAACTGCACCACGAAGTAGCCCGACTCGGGCTCGGCGGGCAGGCGCAGGTCGTCGGGCAGGGTCGGCTGCTCGACCGTCGGATCGAACGTGCCGATCTTCAGCGCCAGCTCGGCCGCCGCCGTGCCGGATCCGAACCCCGCCGTCGCCAGCGCGAACAGCACCACCAACGTCGCCAACCGCGTGCGATCCATGCTCCGCTCCTCCTGGTCCCGGCGATCCCCCCGGGAAGGCGGAGAATGTACGCTGATTCGCGGAGAGCGTCAGCGAGAAGATCGCGCTCCGGCCGTGCCGGTCAGGGGCAGGTGCCGATCTGCTGGGTCCGGCAGGCGAAGCCGCCCTGCGGGCGCTCGACGTCGTTGCTGTCCACGCCGTAGGACCCCTCCTGGGTCCCGTCGTGCGGCACGACCAGGTAGTACGTGCTGCCGCCGATCGGGTTGAAGGAGATCGTCGTCGCGCCGCCGGTCGAGCAGAACCGCGAGTCGTGGTTGTAGAAGAAGGGAATCGTGCCCTCGTAGACCTCGTAGTCGGTGTCCCCGGCGTTGCAGGACGGGCTCCAGTCGAGCGTCACCTTGCCGTCGGGCTCGAGACTTGCAGTCATCGGTAATCCGACGACGAACCTGCCGTCCGGCACCGCCCCCGCGCCGACCGCGCCGCACTCCGCCTTGCGGTACACCACGTAGAACACCCACTGCCCGCCGATTCCGAGGAAGCAGCCGTCGGTCCATCCGCCGGGGATCGCGAACACGACGTTCTTGCCGAACTGGCAGCCGGTGCCGTCATGGACGACGCTGGGCAGGTTGGGATCGAAGTTGTTGTCGTTGAGGAAGCGCAGCGTGACCGTGAACGGGCTGGAGTTGACGATGATCTCGCCGGGCTGGGGCTCGAGATCGAACTCGTTGATGAAGCCGTCGTTCATCTCGGGGCCCGCCAGCGAGAAGACCGGAGGCCCGGGGTCCGGCAGCCCCCCCTCGTAGATGTTGAGCGAATCCTCGAGCTGGGCCGGGGTGCCGCCCATCAGCGATCCCCAGCCGATCCCGACGCGCAGGATCTCGATCGGAAACTCTCCGGCCGGCAGCGTGAACTGCGCGCCGGCGTGCTCGCCCTCGACGAAGCACGGACAGACGGTGGAACCCGCCCCGCTGTGATTGTCGAACCGCGGCTCTTCGGGACACTGGGCCCGCAGACCCGGGGCCGCGACGAGCAGCGCCGCGAACGAAACGAGCGCGATGGAGAGACGTCGGATCGTCATGTGAACCTCGGAAGAGTAAGGTTCCTGAGAATATAGGCGAACTTCGGCCGCTGACAAAGCGCGCCGGCTTGAATTACTTTCGGATCGCGCGCCCGGGAGACGGTGCGCCGGTTTCTTTTTCTTACTCTTCCGGTTCTTCCGCGTCGTCGGCGGCAGGAACTCAGCGCCGGTGCGCCGCCGAGGCGGCCGCGTCGTAGATCGCCAGCGACCACACGACCGCGGGGAGCGTGAACCGGGCCAGCGGGGAACCGAAAGCCTGCGCCTCGACCGGCATCAGCAGCCCCAGGCCGTCCAGCAGCCCCTGGGTCCACGCCGAGCCGACGATCCAGGCGGCCCCCGCGACCCACAGCGCGCCCAGGAAAACCGCGGCCCGCAGGCGATCGCCGTTCAGGAACTGCCCCCACCCCGGCAGCAGCGCCGAGGCGGCCCCGGCGACCACCGGATGGGCGCCGCGTCCCGTCACGGGCACGGCTGCCGTGACCACGTTGGCCAGGTGGAGCGCCATCGCGGCGCCGTACAGCGCCAGCAACGCCCACACCGCTCCGGCGCGCGACATGCCGAGCGCCTCGAGCGTCGCGCTCAGTCGCCCCAGCGTTTCGAGGATCGCCCAGGCCAGCGCGACGAGGAAACCCGTGGCGCTCAGGAAGAACAGGCCGAGCGAGATCCGGCCGTCGAGCAGATGGCCTGCGCCGGGCAGCACGACCGAAAGGCTGCGCCCCGAAGCGACGTAGCTCTCCAGCGCGGCGACGACGACACGACGCTGACGCAGGGGTCGCGCGTGGTCGGCCGCGGCCGCGCCCGCCGTCGCCACGCCGCCACCGGCCGCGACGCGCGCGGACGCCGCTCGCGCGGAGCCGGGCTTCGAGCCGTAGCTCACGTCACCGAGATCGTAGACGGTGCAGTCATCGTTGTAGTTGCTCATGACGGATCGACCGGTGCAAACCGTCCGCCACGAGGTGAAGTTGCCTCGCGGCGGCCCGGCCCGCGAATCATACCAACGAATATGAGTTTCCGGTTACACGGATGCAACGCCTGACGAACAACCGCAATTCCGGCGCGTTTTGGGACGTCGGCCGGCCGTGCCACGTCTTTGCGTCACCCGGCTGTCGCGTGGGATATGCTTGGGCAGGGTGGTCGTGAGCGGCGTCGGAACGACACGGACGTCCCGGTAGGATCCGTTCCCGCAGGTTTGGAGACGCGGTCTTAAGCGAGCGGCGCGACACCGAAGCGCGGGGCGACGAACCGGATCCGCGCGAGTCCGATGAGACCCTTCACGTCTCGGACGTCGGGCCGAGCGCCGACTTCGAACGCGAGGACCGTCACCGTCACGGACAGACCGGATCGGCGGCGGGCCGGTCGGCGCCGGCGCTGTCCTGTCCCAGCGAGCCGTCGCTGCCGTTCTTGCGCGCCGCGACCAGGTAGTAGGCATCGACGCCGTCGCCGGCATCGCCCACCGTCGCGGTGTTGCCCGCCAGGCCGCACTGCGTACCGTCGATCATCGCGTGGTCGTAGCTGGCCGCGCGCAGCGAGTCGATCGTGCCCCGGTAGAACGAGTAGGTCACCGCCGGATCGGTCAGCGCCTCCCACTCCCAGGTCACGTCGGCGACCGTCACCGCGGTCGCTCGCAACGGTTGGCCGGAGCCGGCCGGCGAGACCTCGGGCGGCAGCGGCGAGCTGTCGAAGCCGCCCGCCGCGATCAGCGCGAACGGCTGGGTGTCGTTGTAGTCCGGGTCGCCCATCGGTACGTTGGCGCCCTCGACCCGTACCGTCCACGTGCCGGACGCCAGCTCCGCGGGGTCGATGCGCACCGACTCGAACACGTTGACCAGGTCTTCCGAGGTGCCGCCGGCGGCCTCGGAGATCGAGTACGCGCCGCTTCCGAAGTTGTTGCCGCGGTAGGTCTCTGCGGCCCCGCCCGCCGGACCGACGACGGTCAGCCGCAGATCGTTGGTCAGCGTCGAGCCGGGACGGTCGACCCAGACCAGCGTGACGCGCAGCCCGGCGGCGGTGTCGAGGATCTCGAGCTGCTCCTCGAACGACTGGCCGGTCCCGAGACCTTCGCTCATCCCGCGGTCGATCACGCGGATCCCCTGCGGCGTCCGTGCGTCGCCGCCGATCGCCAGCGTGTTGCTGAGGTTGACGCGGCCCATGCCCATCGACCCCATCAATCCGGGGTTAGCGCAGCCGACGCAGCCGCTCATGAAGTCGCCGCTGTTGATCAGCGCCGCCTTGACCAGCGCGCCGGAGGGAGAGAAGGCGTCGGCGCCGTTCGCCGCGTCGGAAGGGTAGAACCCCTTCTCGAAGTAGTCGCGGATCAACGCTGCCGCGCCCATCAGCCACGGGCTGGAGAACGAGGTCCCGCACGATCCCTCGTTGACGCTGCTCGAGGGCGTTCCCGTGATGTCGTTGTCGCTGCTCTGGATGCTGGCCGAGGTGTTGTAGTTGAACTCGGGATCGAGGTTGCCGCCTGCGTGGTCGCACGCCGGGCCGAGCACCGTCGGCCCCATCCGGCCGTCGGGCGACGGGCCGGTCGAACCGTAGAACTCGTTCTGGAACGGGTCCTGGAAGTGACCGCCGGAGGAGATGTTGTTCTTGTTGGTGCCGGGACAGGCGTTGCCGCCCCCGCCGTTGCCGCCGGAGAAGAAACCCAGGAAGCTCTTGTGATCCCAGGCGTACTGGTCGGCGTCGAACGCCGCTCCCCCGTAGGTGCCGTAGTCGCAGATCGCGAACGAGCCGTTGGTCAGGTGGCCACCGCTGGCCAACACCTCGTCGTACATCCCGAACAGGCTCGCGGGCGGGCTGAGACACCCGATCAGGCAGCAGATGAAATCCGACGGCCCGATGTCCTGGAACACGACCTTCGCCCCGTGGGCGATGCCCTCGAGGTCGCCGTTCAGCCCCAGGTCGGTGCGGTTGCCCACCGCGCACTGCGTGGTGTTGGTGCCGTGCGAGTAACCCGAGGTGCCGGCGCAGGTCGAAACGTCGCCGCCGCCCCAGGCGCTGTAGGCCAGCACCTTGCGGTGGGAGAATCCGGGGGTTCCCGCGTCGAGCGCCGTCTCGGAGACCAGGATCGTGTCCACGTCGAGGCCGGAGTCCATGTCGCCGACGACCTGGGTGCTGCCGTCGACCCCGGCGTCCCACAGCGGGGTGCCGCCGTTGACGAAGCCGCTCTGCATGAACACCTTGGTCTCGGCGTTGAGCGTGAAGCCCGTCAGCGACACCTCCTCGACCCAGCTCACCTCGTCGAAGCGCGCCGCGGCCACGATCGCCGGCGGCGCCGCCCTGAAGTAGATCCGGTCCGGCGGCTCGTGCTCGTCGTACGTGGCCGGATCGATCGCCGCGCCGAGACCGCGCAGCCGGTCGACGACGCCCGGCCGGTCCCCGGGATCGAACAGCCGAACGCGGACGAAGATCCGCTCGTTGGCCGCCACCGCGGGATCGAGGGTCGGCGCGCGCCCCAGCGCGGGCTCGATCCGGTAACCCGGGTGGTAGGGCCCGGCCCACAGCACGCCGGGCAGGGTGGCCAGGCGGGCGGGCGCGGCGGCGCGGACCACGAACGTGTTCACCGGGTGGAACCCGTGGATCGTCGCCCCCGCCGCGCGCAGCGCGGCCTTCCTGGCCTCGGTGACCGGCCCCTCGAGCTGCACCAGCCACGGCGCTCCCGGGCGGCGGGCCTGATCCGGAGCGAGTCGCAGCGGCGCGGGAAGCTCCAGGCCGCGCCCGCGCGTATCGAACGAGCCGACCGGCAGTCGCACCACCCGCGGGTGGAAGCGCAGCGTCTCGGGCACCTCGCCGTAGTGCGGCCCGCTGGCGTACGGCCACCAGTCCCGTCGTTCCAGCCCGCGCCGTTCGCCGAAGCGGTCGTCGGCCGTGGCCGTCCCCACCATCGCGGCCAGCATCGCGCCGACGGCCAGCGCGCGCAGCGGTCCCGTGCGAGTATCGTGTCGGATCACGTGCCCCCCCTGTTTGAACCTCTGTCTATATACCCCGAGTTCCGCCCGGAGGCCGCCGGTCCGGCAACGGCCCGGTCAGCGCAGCGCGGTGGCGTGGAACAGCAGGCCGAAGAAATGACAGCCGCTGCCCGCCAGCACGAACAGGTGCCAGATCGCGTGGTGGTAGGGCAGGCGGTGCAGCAGGTAGAACACCACGCCGAACGTGTAGAACAGGCCCCCCAGCATCAGCCACAGCGCCAGCCCCCCCGGAATCGACTCCAGCAGGGGCCGCAGCGCGACCACGACCAGCCAGCCCATCGCCAGGTAGAACGCCAGCGAGACCCGCTGCCACCGCGCGGGCAGCGCCAGCCGCGAAACGATGCCGCCGACGGCCATGCCCCAGATCAGGCCGAACAGCGTGAAGCCCCATGCGCCGCGCATGAACACCAGGCTGACCGGGGTGTAGGTCCCGGCGATCAGCAGGAAGATCGCCGAGTGGTCGAGCACCCGGAACACGCGCTTGACACGCGGGTTCCGGAAGCCGTGGTACAGCGTCGAGGTCAGGTAGAGCAGGATCAGCATCGATCCGTAGATGCTCAGACTGGTGACCCGCCAGGCGTCGCCGCGCAGGCTCGCAAACACCACCAGCAGCACCAGCGCCGCCACCGCCAGCGCGGCGCCGATGCCGTGGGTCAGCGTGTTGAGGAGCTCCTCGCTGCGGCTCTGGATGCGTGCGCCCATGACCTCCCGCCCCGTCGAGGGCCGCCCTGGATGCAGGCCCCCCGGGTTGGAATCAGCATACTTCCGGAAAGCGAACCTGCCCACTCCCCTTTTCTCGTTGACGCCGTCCAGCCCTGCGGATAGACCTCGCAAGGTACCGTCGCCCCTGCGGCTCAAAGGAACCACCATGGAAGACCACGGCACCCCGACCGACGTCGAACGCACCCTGGCCGACGAGACCCTCGACGACCACCGCGAGTGCATGCGCGCGCTGGCCCGTCTGGAAGACTGCATCGACCGTCATCCGGACGGGGAACAGTGGCTCTCCCGGATCCGCGAAGAGCTGCCGAAGCTCGCCGAGACCCTGAAGGCACACTTCCTCGACGAGGAGCAGGGGCCGCTGTACCGCTCGGTCCCGCTGTCCAAGCCGCGCTTCGCCGAGCGGCTGCGCCGTCTGGAAACCGAGCACGGCGAGATGGTCGATGCCGTGCGGCGCGCGACCCGGCGGGCCGAACAGCTCGACGACCCCGAGCAGCACGAGATCCGCAACTTCAACGCGCAGCTGCAGCTGCTGGTGGCGACGATCCGCCGGCACGAGGCCGAGGAGAACGAGATCGTGATCGCCGTTCACTGGGACGAGGTCGGCGTCGGCGATTGAGTCCCCGGCAGCCTGCGCTTAGTGGACCGAAAGTCTCCTTTTGGCGACTGGTGCCCGCCCGGTCCCGGAAACACAATGCATCTCTGATGGTGATCGGGCCGGGTTTCCATCAAGCACCAGGCGTATCCATTCGCCCGTCGCGGCGTGGACCTCGACCCGAATTGCCACCGGTCGCGGCGTGCCGGACGGACCCCTCGAGTCAGCCTGGCTAGCTCGGCCGGTGGAGGAGCCGGCCAGATGCCGAGTCAAGACCCCAGTCCCTCCACGGAAGCCACCGACACTCCGGGCGGAGCCCCGCCTCGAGTCGAAACGGTCGACGAGCACATCGTCGAGTTCGTCTCCGACTCCGGCGAAGGAGCGCAGACCGCCGGACAGATGTTCGGAACGGTCAGCGCCAAGATGGGCAACGGCGTCTGGACCGTCGAGATCATCCCGGCCGAGATCGAGCCTCCGCACCGCTCGCGCTCGGGAGCCAGCGGCAACCGCATCCGCATCGCCAGCGAGCCCGTGACGAACATGGGCGAGGCCGCCGACGTGGTGGTGGCGTTCAACGAGCAGGTGCTGTACAGCCGCATCGACGTCGACGCGTTGCGTGAAGGCACCGTGATCTTCCTCGACAGCGTGTGGGCCGGGTCCCCGGACGCGACCGTGCGCGCCGCGTATGCCGAGGCCGTGGCCGACTTCAAGGCGCGCGGCTACGTCGTCGTCGAGACGCCGATGGACCAGGAATGCCGCAAGGTCATCCCCGACCCGCGGCGCGGCAAGAACATGTGGGCGCTGGGTCTGCTGTGCGCGCTGTACGAGCGCGACCTGGACAAGGTGCGCACCGAGCTGGAGAAGAAGCTCAAGCGCAAGGGCGCCGAGGTCGTCGAGGCGAACTGGAAGCTGGTGCAGGGCGGCTACGCCTGGGCCGAGGCCAACGTTCCGTTCCGCTACCGTGTCGCGGTCAAGGAACACGCCGACTCGATGGTGGTGATGAACGGGAACCAGGCCGTCGCGCTGGGCATCATGGCGGCCGGGTTCGAGGTCGCCGCGATGTACCCGATCACGCCGGCGACCTCGGTCTCGCACTACCTGGCCGCGCACTTCCACAAGGTCGGCGGATTCCTGCACCAGGCCGAGGACGAGATCTCGGCGATCGGGTTCGCGCTCGGCGCGAGCTACGCCGGCAAGACCGCCGTGACGATCACCTCGGGCCCGGGGCTGGCGTTGAAGACCGAGTTCCTCGGTCTCGCGGTGATGGCGGAGCTGCCGCTGGTGGCGGTGATCGTCCAGCGCGGCAGCCCCTCGACCGGCCTGCCGACACGCGTCGAGCAGGGCGACCTGCTGGCCGCCGTGCACGGCGAGCCGGGCGACGCGCCGAAGATCGTGATGGCGGCCTCGACGATCGAGGAGTGCTTCCACTTCGTGATCACGGCGCGCAAGCTCGCCGAGACCTTCCGCGGGCCGGTGCTGCTGTTGACCGACGCCAACCTGGCCACCGGGCAGGGCCTGTTCCCGCGGCCGGTGGCCCAGGAGGACTGGCTCGCGCCGCCGATCGACCAGTCGGACTGGGAGCAGGGCGTGCGCCCCTACGAGTGGGACCCCCACACCGGGCTGTCGCCGCGCCCGGTTCCCGGCCAGCGCGGCGGCGAGTACGTGCTGACCGGTCTGGCGCACGACGAGAGCAGCCACGTCGCCTACGAGTCCAAGGTCAACCAGCGCTCGATGGCGATGCGCAGCCGCAAGCTGATCACGCTCCAGCGCTCGCTCAAGCCGCCGCAGGTCAACGGGGACCCCGAGGGCGATCTGCTGGTGGTCGGTTGGGGCTCGACGCGGGGCGCGATCGAGGAGGCGGTCGGCCGGCTGCGCGAGGAAGGCCACCGCGTGTCGTCGATCGTGCTGCGGTTCCTGTCGCCGCTCGAGCCGGGGCTGAAGGAGATTTTCAGCCGCTTCCGCAAGGTCATGACGATCGAGATGAACTACAGCGACGACGCGGACGACCCCGAGGTGCGCCCGGAGAACCGGCGGCTGTCACAGCTCGCGCGGCTGCTGCGGAACAACACCCTGGTCGACGTCGATTGCTGGTCGCGGGTTCCCGGCGTGCCGCTGCCGCCGGGCATGGTGGAGCGCGAGCTGCGGCGCAGGCTCGACCGGCTCGCCGCGGCGCAGCCGCGCGAGATGCGGAGGACGGTGTGATGTTCGGACTGAAGGAAGACTGGGAACTGGAGCCCAAACCGCGCTGCACGGTACTGGAGGACTACGTCGGCTCGACGCCCCGCTGGTGCTCGGGCTGCGGCGACCACTCCGTGCTCGGCGCCCTGCAGCGTCTGGCCCGCGACGAACAGCTTCCGCCGGAAAAGACCGTGGTCGTTTCCGGGATCGGCTGCTCGAGCCGCTTCCCGCATTACATGAAGACCTACGGCTTCCACGGCCTGCACGGCCGCCCGCTGCCCGTCGCCTGCGGCGTCATCGCGCGGCGGCCCGACCTGCACGTGTTCGTGGTCACCGGGGACGGCGACTGCTGCGCGATCGGAACGGCGCACTGGATCCACGCGATCCGTTACAACATGAACACGACCGTGATGCTGCTGGACAACCACGTCTACGGTTTGACCAAGTCCCAGACCTCGCCGACCTCGCTGAAGGGCCAGGCCTCCAACACGCACCCCTACGGCAACCCGATGCGGCCGCTCAACCCGTTGACGGTCACGCTGGGCATCACCAACGCCTCGTTCGTGGCGCAGAGCGTGGACTGGAACCCGCCCCACGTCTACGCCACGCTGCGCGAGGCGCATCGGCACCCGGGCTTGTCGTTCGTGCGCATCCTGCAGCGTTGCCCCCACTACATGGAGGGCGCCTGGGACGATGTGCAACGCGATCCGACCGGCGTGCTACTGATGACGCATCCGAACGGCATCCCGGTCGACGCCGCGGTGGGCCGCCTGTTCACGAACCAGGTCGAGCACGATCCGTCGGACCTCAAGGCCGCCCGCGATCACGCGGCGCGCGAGGACGTGGTCCCGATCGGCCTGTTCTACCGCGACGAGCAGGCGGAGCGGTACGACATCAATGCCGCCTACGGGCTCGGGATGAGCACCTCGGACAAGCTTCACGCCGTGCAGGCCGAGCTGGACCGCTTTTTGATCTGAGGCCGCGCCCGCCGGCGCAGGAGGTAGCGAGAGTTGCGCGCCGAGGAAAGACCGCTTCCGGTCGATCGCGCCGAACCCGAGCGGCCGCGCCCCCACCCGGCCGCCGCGCGCGACGAGTCCCGCCGCGGGCCGTTTACGGCCTGCACCGGGCTCGAGGCGCTCCGCGAGACCGAGCAGCGGATCTCCGGACCGGGCGCCGTGGAGAGGATCCCCGCGGCGGAGGGTCTCGCGGCGCTCGGCGCCCGGGCCGCGGTGCTGCCGCCCCGCGACGCCGCGGCGGAGCCGGAACGGGCAGCGCTCCACGCTCCGTGGGTGCTGCACCGCATCGGCCCGTGTTCCGCGGAGCTGTCGGCGCCGCTGGCCTTCGAGCTGATCGCCGAAGACGCGCAACGGGTCGTCGATCACGCGCTCGTCGCCCACCACGTAACGCGGAGTCTCGGCGCTCCCGGCGCCTGCGTGCTCGACCGCGCGACCGCCGAGGCTCTGACGACGGTCCGGCTGCCCGGAGCCGAGGCGCTGACGGCGCTCCCGCGGCCCGGTCGGGCCCCCTCGCCTCGCGGCGCCCGGGGCACGTTGCCGCCGGCGGTCGTTTCGGATCGGATCGACGAAGCCTTCGAGATCGTCGGTCGGGGTACGAGTCGCGGCGGCGGCGTGCTGAGCACGGAACGGATGGAGCAGGCGCGCTATGCGTTCGTCGCCGCGGGCGCGATCGCCCGCGAGTCGCGGCGATGGGTCGAGTCGCTGAGGCATGCCGGCGTTCCCTGCGGACTGCTCACGCTCGGTTTGCTGCACCCGTTCCCCGCGGAACGGATCGTGGCGGCGCTGCGCAACGTGCGCGTGGTGCTGGTGGCCGCGCTGGAGCCGGACACGCGCGCCGCGCTGGCCGGGCTGCTGGCGGAACACCTCCCCCCCGGAACGGAGATTCGTTCGATCGACCTGCCGCACAACGGCGCCGACCTCGCCGAGCAACTGGCGCGAGCGCTGGAGCTGGCCCCGGAGCAACGGCGCAAGCTCGAGCTGTCGCGGGAGGCGGCGACGCAGCCGGCGCTGACGATCGGCGTCCGCCCGCCGGGAGCGCGCGGGCGGCGGTTGCTGCTCGATCTCGCGGGTCGGCTGGGGCAGCGGATCGAGCCGGCGCCCGGCCTGTACGAGACCGTGGTGTCCGGGATGACCGTGCTCGCGATCGGCCGCGAGCCGGGCGGGCGGGTGGACGTGCTGCTGACGGCGACGGACGGGACCGGCTCGCTCGACGTCCCCGGACCCGACGCGCTGAGCGACGAAGGAACCCTGGTCCTCTACGGCAGCCCGGACTCGATGTCGCGCGCCGCACGGAGGATCGAGCACGAGCATGGTGAGACGATCCGCGCGCGACGGATCGTCGTGCGTTGCCTGTCCGCCGAGTCGCTGGCCGAGGCCGCGGGCGGCTCGCCCCCGGCCGTCGATTCGTTGATCCAGGGCGCGCTGCTGGCGTGCCACCCGGGGTTCGCGCGGCTCGTGGGCGTCGACCCTCGACAGGTGCCCGAGGTGCTCGGTCTGGACGGGAGCGCGAGCCTGCTCGAGAACGTCGATGCTCGCGACCTGCCGGGCGGAGCGGCCGGGCGGGACGAGTTGCGCACCGGACCGCTGGAGCTACCGGGCGCGGCCGCCGAAGAGCCGCAAGACGCCGACGCGGCTCGCGAGCTGCGCCGGTTCCACGTGTCCGGGCGCGGTGCCGTATCCCCGGCCGATCCGCTGGAGCTGGCGCCGCTGCGGCCGGCGATCCTCGAGGGGCTGCGCGCCTCCGCAGAGACCCCGCGCGACGACGCCCTGGTGTTTCCGGACTCCGCCGACGGCGAGCCGATCACGCTGGGTCGCGCCCTGCACGCGGCGATCGAAGGGGACGCCGCCGCGCTGCCGCTGCTGGCCGGTCAGGCCGGCCGGTTGGTGAGGCTGGCCGCGGACGTGGCGCGCCGGCAACCGGGGCCGGCCGGCGTGCCCGAAATCCTGGAGCGGGCCCTGGAGGAATTCCCGGACACGCTCGATCTCAGCACGGCCGGGCGCGAAGCGCTGCAGCAGGAGCTGGCCACGCTGCGGGAACGACTCACGCTGTCGGGTAGCGTGATCGGCCTCGGGCCGTCCGGGCTGCCGCAGATCTACCTGGCCGCGGTTCGCGCCGTCCGCCGCCCGCGTCGCGCCGCGCTCGTCGAGGAGCTGCGGACGCTCGCGGCCCAGCTCGACGAGCTATTGAAGCTGGACGCGAGCCATTCCCCCGAGGGCAGCTCGCCGCGGGCGCTGGGCGCAACGCTGGGCGCCGTGGCGGGCGAGTTCGTGGACCCCTCGGCGCTCTCGCGACACCTGCCGGCCCATCGCGGCTCGCGACGTCTCGCGCCGGCCCGGCGGCGACGCATCGAGCGCGTGCGGGACGGACTGCGTTCGTTCCTCTCGCGCGAGGAACCGGACGCGATCGCGCTCAAGGCCGACCCGCCCGCAGCCGGCGCCGACCTCGGCGCCTGCCCGGTCATCGCGCACCCGGACGGTCTGGCGGCCTCGATCGGCGTGTTCGACGCGCTGGCCGCGAGGTGGCTCGAGCTCGTTCGCGCGCTGCGCACGGCGCGGCTCGAGGTTCGCGGCGAGTACGACGACGCCGTGCACGCGCCGCGGTTGGAGGCCCTCGACTGGCAGGCGCTGACCGCCGAGGAGCTGTTGCTGCTGCCGCCCGTCGTCGTGCTCGAGAGCGGGCGGCGGATCCGGGATCGCGGGCTGGCCTCGCTGTCCGGGCTGCTGCGCTCGGGACGTCCCGTGCACGTGCTCGTCACGCAGGAGACGCAGGACCAGGACGATCCGGCCGGCTACCAGCCGGGGCTGGGCTACCTGATGATCGCGCACCGCGAGGCGTTCGTCGTCCAGTCGTCGCTGGCGCGGCCGGAACATCTGGCCGCGGGTCTCACCCGGATGCTGGGCGCGCTCGGGCCGGCGGCAGCGCTGGTGGCGATTCCCGCCGCGGACACGCCGATCCCGCACTGGCTGCAGCTCGCTGCGGCGGAGCAGAGCCGCGGCCTGCCCTGCTTCCGCTACGATCCAGCGGCGGGCGAGACGTGGGCCGAACGCTTCGACCTCTCGCCCAATCTGCAGATCGCGCGGCCGTTCCCGGTGCACGCCGTCGACTGCCGCGATGCCGACGGCGCGCCGGCCACGCTGGAGGAACCGTTCACCTTCGCGCACGCCGCGGCGCTCGACCCCGCGCTGCGCGGTCACTTCCGCGTCGTGCCGCGCGCCGCCTGGTCGGACGACCAGGTCGAGATCGGCGCTTACCTGGCGCTGGCCGAGACCGAACGGCGCCGGCGGGTCCCGTTCCTGTGGGTCGTCGATGCCCGGCGCCGGCTGGCGCGCGCCGTGATCACGCGCGAGCTGGCCTTCGCCTGCCGCGACCGCCATCGCTTCTGGCGCATCCTGCAAGAGCTGGCCGGCACGGACAACGAGCACGCGCGCCGGGCGGCGGAGCAGGCGCGCGCCGACGCGCTGGCCGAGGCCGGCGAGGCGCGGAAGCAGCTCGAGGCGCAGCACTCGGCGGAGCTGGAGCGCGTGCGCAACGAGACCGCCGGCGAGGCGATGCAGCGGCTGGCCGAGGTGCTGCTGAACGTCGACACGTCCGCGCCCGCCGCCCCGCGGGCCGCTCCGAGCGGGCTCGGCATGGCACCGGCCGCCGCGGCCCCCGCAGAGCCCGCGGCGCCGGAAGCCGCCCCCGCAGAGCCCGCGGAGAAGGAGGAGGAGGAACCGGAGCCGTCGTTCGACGAGCCCTACATCGACTCGCCGATGTGCACGACCTGCAACGAGTGCACCGACCTGAACGGCCGGATGTTCAAGTACGACGGCAACCGCCAGGCCTACATCGCCGACGCCGCGGCCGGAACGTTCGAGCAGCTGGTCTGGGCCGCCGAGAAGTGTCCGGCGCGTTGCATCCACCCGGGCGCCCCGCGCCCCGACGACCCCACGGTCACCGACGAGCTGATCGAGCGGGCGAAACCGTTCAACTAGGAACAGCGGACCAACGCGATGAACGAGCTCTTGATCGCCAACGCCGTGATGGTCGGGGTGGCCGGCTTCTTCGGCGTCGTGCTGGCGGTCGCGCATCGCTTCCTGCAGGTCCACGAGGACCCGCGGATCGACAACGTCGAGCAGATGCTGCCCGGCTCCAACTGCGGCGCGTGCGGGCAGCCCGGCTGCCGGGCGTTCGCCGAGGCGCTGGTCAAGAGCGAGACGCTTCCCGGCAAGTGCACGGTCAGCAGCCCCGGCGGCGTGCACGCGATCGCGACCTTCCTGGGCGTCGAGGCCGGCGTCGAGGAGAAGCGCGTCGCGCGGCTCCACTGCGCCGGCGGGCGCTCGTCGGTGCGCCGCATCGCCGAGTACCGCGGCCTCACGTCGTGCCGCGCCGCCGTGATCGTGAACGGCGGCGGTCGCGCCTGCCCGTGGGGCTGCCTGGGCCTGGCCGACTGCGAGCGCGCCTGCGACTTCGACGCGATCCACATGAACTCGGAAGAGTTGCCGGTCGTCGACGTGGTCAAGTGCACCGCCTGCGGCGATTGCGTCGAGGTCTGCCCGCTGAACCTGTTCACGCTGGAGCCCCTGTCCAACCGCGTGATCGTGCAGTGCAGCACCCCGGTCACCGGCGAGCTGGCGCGCAGCCTGTGCCGGGTCGCCTGCGACGCGTGCGGTCGCTGCGCCCTCGACGCGCCCGAGGGGGTGATCGAGATGGCGCACGGCCTGCCGCATCTGAAAGAGCCGGCCCGGGCCGACGAGGCCTGCACGTTCCGCTGCCCGACCGGCGCGATCCGGTACGTCGAGGGCGACCAGTTCCAGGCCCGCGCAACGCGCCGGGCGAGCGAGGTGGCCGATGGCCGCGCGTGAGCGGGGCCCGGTGCGCTGGAAGCGCTGGCTGGGCGGCGAGGCCCCCGCTCCGCCGTACGCCGGCAGCGACGGGCCGGAGATCGAGACGACGGGTCTCGGCGCGCTGGCGCGGTTCGAGTCGAGCTGCGCCGAGGCGATCTGCGCGGCCGGCCCGCTGCTGCCGGGCGTGGCCCTCCAGCCGCGCGACGACGCGCGACAGGCCCTGGAGACCGCGGGCGCCATGGCGGCCACCGGCCGGCGCGTCACCGCGTTGCTGGCCGGCGGCGGGCTGGCGGACGCCGTCGCCCCGCTGCGCTCGCTGGTCGAGCGGCGGGTCCCGCTGGTGGTGCATGCCGTCGTGGCCGACGGCAACGATCTGGAAGATCTGCTGCGGAGCGGGGCGGCGCTGGCCGTGGCACGCGACGCGCGACACGCCCTGGACCTGGCGCTGGTGGCGCGGCGCGTGGCGGAGCGCGCGCTGCTGCCGGTCGTCGTGACGGTCGATCGGGACGAGATCGCCGACGCCCCCTGCACGCTGGCACTGCCGGCGGCGGGCCTCGTGCGCGACCTGGTCGGCGGCGTCGACGACGAGATCGAGACTCCGGGGCCGGCCCAGCGGCTGCTGTTCGGCGAGCGGCGGCGGCGCGTTCCACGCTGGTTCGACCGCGACCGGCCGCTGGCGACCGGGCTGCGGCTCCCCGCGGCCGAGCGCGAGGCCGCGCGCGCCGCGCGCGAGGTGATGTTCGACGACCCGCTGGCCGACGAGGTGCGCGACGCCGCGCAGCGGTTCCACGCCCTGACGGGGCGCGACACGGGCGACCTGCTGCGGCGCGGGCGCCGCGACGCCGGGCACGTCGTGCTGACCCAGGGCGCGGCCGCCGTCACCGCCGAGGCTGCCGCGGAAGGGCTGGATCGCGGGGCGCGACGCAAGCTCGCCGTGGTCGAGGTGACCTGGCGCCGGCCGTTGCCGCTGGCGCCGCTCCGTCGGACGCTCGAGCACGCCACCGTGGTGTCCGTGCTCGAACGGGCGGCCTCCACGGGCGAGCCGGCGCTGTTGCGCGACGTACGCGCCGTCATGCCGCACCAGGCGACGGTGGTCTCCGCCGTACACGGCCGGCTCGACGGCCCTGCGGCCGAGGCGTTGTGGCGGAACTCGCTGGCCGACGCTCCCGCCTCGCGACTGCACCTCGGAGTCCTGCCTCCGTCGGTCTCGTCCCGGTTCCCCCGCCGGCAGGCGCTGTTGCAGCGGGTGCGCCGCGACTTCCCCGCGCTCTCCGCGACCACGCTGGAGACGGAGCGGCCCGGAGAGGCCGGCACCGGCGCCGACGGCGGGCCGCCCCCCAGCTCCGAAACGCTCCCGCTGGTGGTGCGCCGGCTCGGCGCCACCGGAGAGACGCTCGACAACGTGGCGCGCTTCTGGGGCGAGCAGGCGCTTCCGGCGCGGTACGAGCCCGAGGGCGCCGCCGTCCCCGAACCGTACGTGGCCAGCGGCGCCGTCCCGCCGTGCACCGCGAGCTTCCATGACTACTCGACGCGTCGCGAGTCGGTTGCGGTGCTCGACCCCGCGCGGTGCAGCGGTTGCGGCCGCTGCTGGATCTCCTGTCCCGACTCGGCGATCGGTGCGGTGGCGATCGGGACCGAGGCGCTGCTGGATCACGGAGCCGCGACTGCCGAGGCCGCCGCTCCCGCTCCGCAGGGTGCGGCCGCGGCGCGCCTGCGCCGCGCCCACAAGCAGCTCGCCTCGAAGCTCAACGGAACGTTGCGCGCGGCCGGACCGGGTGCGTTGACCCAGGAGCCGCTCCGCGAGGCCTACGGATGGCTCGCGGGCAAGCTTGCCGGCGACGACGCGGAGCGCCAGGAGCTGGACGAGGCGTTCGAGTCGACGCTGGACGCGATCCACGGCCTGCCGTTGGCGGTCACAGCACCGTTCTTCATCGAGCCCGAGTCGGCGAACAAGGGCGACGGCGAGCTGCTGCTGCTGGCCGTCAGCCCCTCGGGCTGCCGGGGCTGCGGGATCTGCGCCGCGGTCTGCCCCGAGGAGGCGTTCCGCATGACGCCCCAGACCGAGCAGCACGTCGATGCGCTGCGCGCCGCCTGGAAGACCTGGGAGGCCCTGCCGGATACGGCGGGTGCGACGATCGCCCGCGCCGGCGAGCGCGCCGACGTGGGAAGCCTGGCCGGCGTGCTGATGTCCCGCCACGTCGCCTTCTCGGTCGGCGGCGGGGGCGCCGAGGCCGGCAGCGGCGCGCGGGTGGCGGCACGACAGGTCACCGCGGTGGTCGAGTACGAGATGCAGCGCAAGACGCTCGCGCAGCTCGAGGCGCTCGCGGACCTGGAGCGGCGCCTGCGCCAGGCGATCCGCGAGGCGGTCGCTCCCGAGGTCGAGACCGTAGACCTGGCGAAGCTGGACGACGCGCTGGGAGACGCACCCGGCGATCCGCGGCTGGTCGAGGCGTTGCGCGGTACGACCGAGGTCGACGCCGCGCGGCTGGCGCGGCTGGTCTCGCTGGCGCGAGACGTGGAGCGGTGGCGCGCGCGGCTGGCCGGCGACGGGGCCGGCGCAGGACGCTCCCGGTACGGCATCGTGCTGGCGGGCGGCGCCGACGAGCTGCTCGAGGTGCGTTATCCCGACAACCCGTTCGGGGTCCCGTTGCTGTGCGATACCACCGGCGACGGCACCGCGATGGCCGGCGGCATCCTGGAAAGCCTGCGCGCGACACGGCTGGCCGAGGTGCGGCTGTTCCGCGAAGCCGAGTTGGTGCTCGCCGCGCCGGGGGACCTGCGGGCCCGGGAACGCGCCCTGGACGCGTTGTCGTGGCGCGACCTGACCGCGGAGGAACGCGCGGCCTGCCCGCCGGTGCTGCTGCTCGGCGGAACCTCGCTGGCGCGCCGCGGCGGGCTGTTCCGCCTGCTGTCGAGCGACCTGCCGGTGCTGGTGGTCGTGCTCGACGAGGCCGACTTCACGAGCGCCGACGTCGACCCGGTGCTGGGAGCGCTGGCGCATCGCGAGGCGTTCGTGCTGTCGTCCTCGATCGCGCACCCCGAGCACCTGTTCGCGGGCGTCGCGGCGGCGCTGGGTCGCGGCGGGCCGGCGCTGGTCCGCTTGCACGCGCCGAGCCCCGCGCGACACGGCTTCCCCGCCGAGTCGACGATCGAGCGCGCGCGACTGGCCGTCGAGAGCCGCGTACTGCCGCTGCTGCGCTACGACCCGGCCGGCGAGGGCGTGTTCGGCTCGCGCATCGACCTCGCGGGCAACCCGGCGCCCGATCGTCCGTGGGCCGCCGGTGCAGACGACGAACCGCCGACGCCCGCGAGCTGGGCGGCGGGCGAACGCAGATTCGACCCTGACAACCTTCCTCCCGCGGCGCGAGGCACTTCCCTGCTCACCGTTCCCGGCCCGAACGGAGGGGGCCTCGCGCCCGGGGGGATTTTCGAGGAGGCGGCGCGCCGCTGCACGGAACGCTGGTCCGTGCTGCAGGAACTGGCCGGCGTCGTGACCCCGTTCACCGGAACCGTGCGCGCGCGGCTGGAACGGGAGCTGGGCGACGGCCACGACTCGGAGCTCGCCAGGCTGCGCGCCGAGCATGCCGCTGCGCTCCAGGCGTCGGAACGCGACCACGCGTCGTCGCAGGTGGAGCGGCTGCGCCGGCGGCTGTTGCAGCTCGCCGGTTACGCGTAGGACGACCATGAACCCGCTGCACGCACTGACCGGTCTGCCGACGTTCCGCCACGGGATCCACCCCGACGACATGAAGGAGCTGACGCGGTCGCTGGCCATCGAACGGATGCCGTTCTCCGCCGAGTACGTGCTGCCGCTGAGCCAGCACACCGGCGCCCCGTCGCGTCCGCTGGTCGGGCCCGGCGCGCGCGTCGAGCGCGGGCAGCTGATCGCGGCCGCCGACGGTTACGTTTCGACCGCGCTGCACGCCCCGGTGACCGGCACCGTGCGCGGGATCGAGCTGCGACCCCATCCCACCGGCAAGCAGCTTCCGGCGATCGTGATCGACATCGACCCGTTCGACAGCCAGCGCGTGCGCGGGATCGCCCCGCGGGACTGGGACGCGCTGACACCCGACGAGATCTCGGAAGCGGTCCAGGCGGCGGGGCTGGTCGGGCTGGGCGGCGCCGCTTTTCCCAGCCACGTCAAGCTGCACGTGCCCGAGGGCAAGCACGTGCAGTTCGTGATCCTGAACGGCTGCGAGTGCGAGCCGTACCTGACCTGCGATCACCGGGTGATGGTCGAGCGCGCGCCCGACGTGGTGCTCGGCCTGCGCAAGATCATGCGGCTGACCGGCGCGGAGCGCGGCTACATCGGCGTCGAGCTGAACAAGCCGGACGCGATCGAGGCGCTCACCGCCGCGCTGGACGGCGACGGGGCGATCGAGGTCGTGCCGCTCGAGGTCAAGTACCCGCAGGGCGCGGAGAAGATGCTGATCGACGCGATCTTCCACCGCGAGGTGCCGAGCGGCAAGCTGCCGCTGGACCTCGAGGTCGTGGTGCACAACATCGGAACCGCGGTGGCGCTGGTCGACCTGTTCCGGAGCGGCATCCCGCTGATCGAGCGGATCGTGACCGTGACCGGCCCCGGCGTGCGCCGCCCGGCCAACCTGGTCGTCCCGGTCGGCACGTTGCTGCGCGAGGTGCTGGAGTACTGCGGCGGGTTGCACGACGCGACGCGACAGGTGATCCTGGGCGGGCCGATGATGGGCATGGCGCAGAAGAGCCTCGACGTGCCGATCGTCAAGGGCGTCTCGGGCGTCCTGGCGTTGACCGAGCCGGCGCCGATGATCGAGGAGGAGCCCTGCATCCGCTGCGGCCGCTGCCTCGAGGCCTGCCCGATGTTCCTCAACCCCTCGCGGCTCAGCCTGCTGGTGCGCGGCGAGCAGAGCGACGCGTTGTCCACGCTGGGGATGCTCGACTGCTGCGAGTGCGCGAGCTGCTCGTTCGTCTGCCCGTCCCACATCCCGCTGGTGCACCTGATGCGCGTCGGCAAGGCGATGGTGCGGCAGAGCGCCAAGTCGTGAGCCCCAGGGAGCCGCAGCTCAGCATCTCGACGGCTCCCTTCCTCAAGAGCGGGCTCGGCACGCGGCGGCTGATGTGGGAGGTCGTGTTCGCGCTCGTTCCGGTCGTCGCCGCGGCGACCTGGTTCTTCGGCCTGGCCGCGATCCTGGTCGTGCTGGCGACCTGCGCCGGCGCGCTGGGCGCGGAGCGGTTGCTGGTCCCCGGCCGCGGCGCGGCGGGCAGCCTGCGCGACGGCAGCGCGCTCACGACCGGCCTGCTGCTGGCGCTGACGCTGCCGCCCTCGATCCCGCTCTGGATGGCGGCGCTGGGCGGTGCGGTCGGGATCGGCCTGGGCAAGCTGATCTGGGGCGGGCTGGGTCAGAACCTGTTCAACCCCGCGCTGGTCGGACGGGCGTTCCTCCAGGCCGCGTTCCCGGGAGCGTTGACGACCTGGACGGCGCCGGGACGCGGGCTGTGGAACCTTGCCGACGGAACGCTCGCGCTGCCCTTCGCCCGGGCCGGCGTGGACATCACCACCACCGCCACGCCGCTCGGCCTGGCCAAGTTCGACGGTCGAGTGACCGATCCCGGAGCGCTGTTGCTGGGCAACACGGCCGGCTCGCTGGGCGAGACGGCGGCGGTGGTGCTGATCGTGTGCGGCCTGTACCTCGGCCTGCGCCGCGTGTTCGACTGGCGGTTGGCGGTCTCGACGCTGGCCACCGTGGCCGTGGCCAGCCAGGCGCTGCACCTGCTGCGCCCCGACGACTACCCCGGCGCGGCGTTCATGCTGCTGTCCGGCGGGCTGCTGTTCGGCGCGGTGTTCATGGTCACCGACCCGGTGACCTCGCCGATCACGCCGCGCGGCGCGTGGATCTTCGGGTGCGGCGTGGGCCTGCTGGTGGTGCTGATCCGGCTGTTCGGCGGGCTGCCGGAAGGCGTGATGTACGCGATCCTGCTGATGAACGGGGTGACGCCGTTGATCAACCGCTACACGCAACCGCGGCGGTTCGGGGCCTGAGATGGCGGCGCGCGAACCGGGCTCGCTGCGGCTGATGGCCACCCTGGGCTTCGCCGGGCTGGTCTCGGGGATCGTGCTGGTCGGCGTGTACCTGTTGACCCAGCCGCGGATCCTGCGCAACCAGTGGGAGGCGCTCAACGCGGCGATCTACCGCGTGCTGCCCGGCACGACCTCGGTCACGACGCTGGTGGTGCGGGAGGGGACGCTGAGCCCCTACGAGGGTGCCACCGGAACGGTGCCGACGGAGCAGGCGGTGTTCGCCGGCTACGACGAGGCGGGGGTGCTGGTCGGGTTCGCGGTGCCGGCCGACGGCCCGGGCTTCATGGACACGATCAAGCTGCTCTACGGTTTCGACCCCGGGCGGCGCGTGATCGTCGGCATGCAGGTGCTGGACAGCCGCGAGACCCCGGGGCTCGGCGACAAGATCATCACCGACGAGCGGTTCCAGCAGAACTTCCGCGCGCTGGCGATCGACCCCTCGATCGTCGCGGTCAAACGCGGCGAGAAGGCGCATCCCAACGAGGTGGACTGCATCACCGGCGCGACGATCTCGTCCGAGGCGGTGGTGGGGATCCTCGACCGGAGCGCGCGGGAGTGGGCGCCGGTGCTGCAACCGGCCGGCGCCGCGCGGGGGGAGGAGGGCCATGGCGGCCGAACCGCAGCGCGCTAAGGCGCTCGACGAGCTGGTCAAGGGACTGTGGCGCGAGAACCCGGTGTTCATCGCGGTGCTGGGACTGTGTCCCGCCCTGGCGGTCACCAACTCGCTGACCAACGGCCTGGTGATGGGGCTGGCCACCACGTTCGTGCTGGTCGGCTCGAGCCTCTTGGTCTCGCTGCTGCGCAAGGTGATCCCGCGGCCGGTGCGGATCAGCGTCTACATCATCATCATCGCCACGTTCGTGACCACCGTGGACTTCGTGCTCGCGGCGTTGATGCCCGTTGCGCACAAACAGCTCGGCGCGTTCATCTCGCTGATCGTCGTCAACTGCCTGATCCTCGGGCGCCAGGAGGCGTTCTCGTCGCGCAACTCCGTCGGCCTGGCGCTGGCCGACGCGCTGGGCATGTCGGGCGGCTTCACGCTGGCGCTGGCGCTGATCGGCGCGGTGCGCGAGGTGCTGGGCAACGGTTCGCTGCTCGGCTACCCGCTGTTCGGCGAGGGCTTCGAGCCCTGGGTGATCATGATCCTGCCGCCTGGAGGCTTTCTGACCGTGGGCGTGCTGCTGGTGCTGTTCGCCTGGGGCCAGGCGCGGCTGGAGCGACGGTGGACGAGCTGATCTTCATCTTCGCCTCGGCCAGCGTGATCAACAACTTCACGCTGACGTACTTCCTGGGGCTGTGCCCGTTCTTCGGCGTGACCGGCCGCCTGGACACCGCGTTCCGGCTCGGGCTGGCCAACATCTTCGTGATGCTGATCACCGCGCTGGCCTCGTGGGTGCTGAACTCGTTCGTGCTGCCCTACGCGCCGTACCTGCGACTGATCACGTTCATCATCGTGATCGCCAGCACCGTGCAGTTCGTCGAGATGGTGATCAAGAAGGCCAGCCCGGCGTTGTTCCGCGCGCTCGGGATCTTCCTCCCGCTGATCACCACCAACTGCGCGATCCTGGGGTTGGCGCTGTTCTCGACCAACCGCGGCTACGACCTGCTGGAGGGCCTGGTCTACGCCCTCGGCGCCGGCCTCGGACTGACGCTGGCGCTGGTGATCATGGCCGGACTGCGCGAGGAGACCGAGCTGGCGGGCGTGCCGAAGCTGGTGCGCGGGGTCGCGATGAGCTTCTTCATCGCCGGGATCCTGTCGATGGCCTTCATGGGCTTCGCCGGCCTGTTCCACGGGAGCTGAAGGATGGCGGTCCACCTGCTCGCGGTGCTGCTGTTCGGCCTGGTCTGCGCCGGCTGGGTCTGGCTCCAGCAGCGCCCCGGCGGCCGCCCGGCCGGGGAGGGCTGCGACGGCGGGTGCG
>JBFKMV010000059.1:0-24516 GCA_041629655.1 Candidatus Polarisedimenticolaceae bacterium | reverse complement strand
TGCGCGAGGCCCTGCGGGCCACGGTCGTGGACCAGGACGAAGCGGTCGGCGCGCTGTGCGACGAGTTCAGCCTGTTCGCGGCGGGCACCCGCGATCTCCGCAAGCCGCCGGCGTATTTTTTGGTTGGTCCGACCGGCGTGGGCAAGAACCACCTCGTGGAGAGCCTGTGCCGGCTGCTCGAGGGGCTGTGGCGCGTCGAGATCCCGGTGCTGACCATCGAGGGGCCGAACTACACCTATCCCTCCGACATCAACGAGCTGCGCGGCGCGACGCGCGGGTTCGTGCGTTCCGAGGAGGACGGCCTGCTCTCGACCTTCCACGAGAAGTCGTCGCGGGCGCCGTTCGCGGTGATCCTGATCGACGAGGTCGAGAAGGCGCACCCGCAGCTGCGGCGGTTCTTCCTGTCGATCATGGATCGCGGGACCACGACCGACAACCGCGGCCGCGTGCTGAACTTCGCCAACTGCATGGTGTTCTTCACCTCCAACCTCGGCTACAGCGACGCCCAGCGGGAGACGGCGCCGATCGGCTACCACGACGCGGAGGGGCGGCAGCGCGTCGCCGACCGCGACGTGCAGCGCGGTCTCAAGCGCGCGCTGTCGCCCGAGTTCGTCAACCGCGTGCGGATGATCCACTTCGCGCGGTTGGGGCGCGACAGCGTCGAGCGGATCCTCGAGCTGGAGCTGCGGCGGATCGCGCGCCGCTACGAGGACGTGCACGGGCTGCGGCTGGACCTGACGCCGGACGCGCGGGCGGAGCTGATCCGTCGCGGCTTTTCGCCGGAGTTCGGGGCGCGGCATCTCGCGGCCACGCTGGAATCGGTGTGCAACGTCGAGATCGCCAAGAAGATCCGCGCCGACGACGATCGCGCCGGCACCGACCGGCAACAGACCGTCGACTGGCTGCGCGAGGTGCGCGCCGGGCGCAGGCCGTTCGACGCCGAGGAGGCCCGGCGGCGCGTGCTGGAGATCGCGCGGGCCCGGCTGTCCTACGACACGATCCGGATCGTGTTCCGGGACGGCGAGTTCGACTACCTGCCCGAGCGGTCCCGCGGCGAGGAGTCGTGAGCGGGGGCCGCTCGTTGCTGGAGGGGGTGCAGGGGCTGCTGCGCCGCACCTACCGCCTGCGGGCCGATCTCGAGGCCGGCCGGTTCGTGATCGGGGACAGCGGGTTCCGCGAGCTGTACGGCGGCGGCCGCCGACCCGGAGGCCCGTCCTCGGCCGGGGGGAGCGGCGCGCGGACGCTGCTCCGCGAGACCCCCGAGGGCCTGCGGGCCTGCATCTACTACCCGGACCGGCTGATCGAGCGGCTGGAGGCCTACCCGCCCCAGCGCGGCCTGCGCGACGAGAACGTCGACGCCTTCGCGACGCTGGTCGAGGAGCTCGACCACCTGCTGTGCATCGCCGACGGGGCCGAGCGCGGACGGTCGCTGTCGCTGTTCGAGCTGGAGCTGCACGCCAACGTCAGCAAGCACCTCGTGCTGGCCCGCTTCCTGGCCGGCCGCGCCGGCCGATTGTCAGCACGGCGCCGCACCTGGCTGCGCTACCACCTGTTCGAAAAGCAGCGCTACTGCGACGACGATCCCGCGGTGCGGCAGCGTTACCGCGATGCGGCCCGCTGGGCGGTGCGCTTTTTGGACCGGCTGGCGGCCGTGGAGCCGGCGCGTCGAATCGAGCTGCTGCGCCGGTTCCACGCGCGCACGGCGACGGGCAAGCTGCGGCTGATCGCGACGCTGGCGGCCTGAGGGCGCGGCGTTACTGCGGGCTCGAGACCGGCGACCCGACCAGTTCGGCCCGGTCGTTCTCGCTGCCGGGCGTCCCGCGGCGGCCGGCCTGCGCCAGCCGATTCGCCTCGTCGAACAGCGTCAGCGCCTTCTGGACCACCGGGTCGCCCTCGGCGAGCACCCGGCTCTCCTCGTCGGCGCCCCACCGGACGCGCGACACCTGGGCGCGGGCGCGGATCGCGATCATCGCCGCGTCATCGGCGAACTCCTCCTCGGAGTACTCGAAGCCGCGCTTGGCCAGGAAGCTCTTGAAGTCGGCGACGAACCGCTCGGCGGGCCGGAAGCCGCGTTCCAGGTCGGGGTGCGCGGCCGCGTACTGCACCGCGAAGTCGAAGAACGCGTTCTCGCGGAACATCCGCGAGAACAGCTTGGAGCCGCGCGGCGACTTCACCAGGTAATCCGGCGTGATGCCGCCGCCGCCGTAGACCGTGCGGCCGGACGCCGTGTAGAACACCTCGCGGTTCGCGAGCGCATCGACGTCCTCGGGATCGATCGCGAAACCCGAGTAGGGGTTCGCGGGGTCGTCCGAAGGCTCGTCGAAGTAGTAGTGGTCGAGATCGGTGTAGTCGCGCTGGATCAGGCGGCCCGAGGGCGTGTAGTACTTCGCCGTGGTGACCGCCAGGGCGCCGCCGTCGCGCAGCGGGATCACCCGCTGCACCAGGCCCTTGCCGAAGGTCGGCTGCCCGACCACCAGGCCGCGGTCGTGATCCTGGATCGCACCCGAGACGATCTCGCTGGCCGACGCCGAGCTGTGGTCGACCAGCACGATCAGCGGATACTCGACCCGTTCCACCCCGTCGCGCGCCACGTAATCCTCGTCCGCCTCGGGCACCCGGCCGCGGGTGTAGACCAGCAGCTTGCCGCCCTCGATGAACCGTTCCGAGACCTGCACCGCCTGCTCGAGCAGCCCGCCGGGATTGCCGCGCAGGTCGAGGACCAGCCGCTGCATGCCCTGCTGGTCCAGCCGCGCCATCGCCTCGTCCAGCTCGCGCGCGGTGGTCGAGGTGAAGTTCGACAGCCGCAGGAAGCCGGTCGTATCGTCGAGCATGTAGGCCACGCGCAGGCTGTTGATCGGAATGTCGTCGCGGACCAGGGTCACGTCGAACATCTCGGCCAGTCCCGGCCGCTTGATCGTCACGGTGACCTTGGTGCCTTTGTCGCCCTTGAGCCGCCGCACCGCGTCCTGGACCGTGAGCTCGATCGTCTCCTCGCCCTCGATCTTGAAGATGACGTCGCCGGCCTGGAGGTTGGCCCGTGCGGCCGGGGTGTCGTCGATCGGCGCGATGATCGTCAGCGGCTTGTCGCGCCCCCGCTTGGCGATCTGGATCCCCAGCCCGGAGAAGCGGCCCCGCTGCTCGTCCCGCATCTCGGTGAACGACTCGGGATCGAGGTAGTTGCTGTGCGGGTCGAGACTTCGCAGCATGCCGAGGATGGCGTTCTTGACCATCTCCCGGGAGTCCGTCTCCCCGATGTAGTTGTCCTCGACGAGCGCCAGCACCCGGCTGAAGGTGCGCAGCTCGTCCTCGGGACGCTCGGCATCGGCCTGCAGGGTGGTCCCCAAGAAGCCGCCGGCGAGGCAGCTCGCGCCGAGAATCACGATCGCGATCAACGAGTTGCGCCGCACGTCCGATCTCCTATCGGGGACTCGACTTATCAGGTCGGAACAACCAGATTATAAGCCCGGGCCCGCCCGCCGGCAACGCAAAGGTGGCGTTCTTGACACTTTCGGCGGCCGCGCAGTAGGCTGCCGTGACGGGAACCAGAGGTACCATTGTTCGGCTCCATCGGCGGTGCGGAGATTGTCCTGATCCTCGGGCTGGCGCTGTTGCTGTTCGGCCCGCGGCGTCTTCCCGACATCGGTCGCCAGATCGGCCGCACGCTCGGCGAGTTCCGCAAGGCCGCCAGCGACTTCAAGCAGGACCTCGAGCGCGAGGTCCGGACCGAGGAGGTCCGCGAGACCGGCGGCGCCCTGAAAGCGATCGATCGCGAGATCGATCAGAACCTCCAGCCCGCCCCTCCACCGCGCGCGGCGGACGCCAGTCCCGGGACAGTCCCCCCGGTCGCCGATGGACCCGACAAACGAGAAGCATGACGGGACGATGAGCCTGCTGGACCACCTCGACGAGCTGAGGTCGAGGTTGTTCCGCTGCGCCGTCGTGTTCTTCGCGACGCTGGCCGTCGCGTGGGGCTTCAGCGACCGCATCGTCGAGTTCCTGGTCGCTCCGATCCGCGACAACCTGTTCGAGGGCGGCCAGCTGGTGTTCATCCACCTGACGGAGCCGTTCGTCGTCTACCTCCAGGCCTCGGGGCTGGCGGCGCTGTTCGTCAGCTCGCCGTACCTGCTGTACCAGTTCTGGGCCTTCGTCAGCCCGGGGCTGTACCGGCACGAGCGGAAGCTGGTCGTGCCGTTCATCGTCTTCGGCACCGCGTTCTTCACGGCCGGCGGCGCCTTCGGCTACCTGGTCGCCACCCCGATCGCGGCCTCGTGGCTGATCGGACTGGGGGAGAGCTTCCAGGCCTCGCTGACGTTGCGCTCGGCGTTCCAGTTCGAGGCGCGGGTGGTGCTCGGGATGGGACTGGTGTTCGAGCTGCCGATCCTGATCTTCTTCCTGTCCTGGATCGGGCTGGTCACCCCGGGGTTCCTGATGCGGCACTTCAAGGTCGCCGTGCTCGTGATCGCGGTCGTCGCCGCGGTGATCACCCCGACCGGCGACATGCTGACCATGACCGTGTTCGCGGGACCGATGGTGCTGCTGTACCTGCTCGGCGTCGGCCTGTCCTGGCTGGTCGGCCGTCGCGCCAAGAGCGTGGAAGCTTCGTGAGCGCCGTGCGGGCGCCGCTGGGCTTCGCCGTCCACCGGGAGGGCCGTTGCACGCTGGTGGCCCGCGCCGACGCGCTGGACTGGCTGTGCGAGAACGGCTTTGCCGCCCCGGCGGCCTGGCGCGCGCTGCTCGACGACGCCCGCGGGCCCGGTCGCGGCGGCACGTCGCGCGCGGCGATCCCCGGCGGCCCCCGGCTGGTGCTCAAGCAGCTGCGTCGCGGCGGCCTGACCGCCCGCTTGTGGCGCGATCGCTTCCCCGGAGCCGGACGCCTGGTGGCCAACCTGACCGTGCCGCTGGAGGCCGCGCGCCGCGGGGTCGCCACGCCGCGGCCGGTCGCGCTGCTGCTGCGCCGGGCCACGGGGGTGCTCCACGAGGGGTGGATGGCGGTCGAGGAGGTCGGCGGGGCGGAGGACCTGCTGTCACGGCTGCGGCGCCGGCCGCCGCCGGAGCGCGCGGAGCTGGCCGTCGCCGCCGAGGCGGTGCGCGCGATGCACGACGCCGGCGTCGAGCACCGCGACCTGAACCTGGGCAACCTGCTCGTGGCGCGCGAGGCCGGCGGCGGCCCGCGGGGGTTCGTGATCGACCTCGACCGCGCGGTGCTGCACGACGGCCCGCTCCCGTTGCCCCGGCGCCGCGCCGCGCTGGCGCGCCTCGAGCGTTCCTGGGTCAAGCACCTCGGCGACCCGGGCCCGCTCGGCGCCGGTCCCCGGCTGTGGTACGAGCTGTACGCCGCGGGGGACGACCGGCTGGCCCGCGCGCTGTCCGCCGCGCGCCCCGTCGGCCGGCTGCGCCTGGCGCTGCACCGTCTCGCCTGGCGGCGCTAGCTTCCCGAACCGACGATCGAGTCCCTTGCCCGCGGCTGCTCGAGCAGGCCGGCCACGGCGGCACGCACGGTCTCGGCGTCCAGCCCCTCGAAGCCCTGACGCCGGTCGAGCCGCTTGATTCCGGTGTAGCTCCGTCCCGGCGGGGAGACCGTGGCGTGGGGCACGCCCCAGGGGGCGTTGACCTCTGGATCGGTCGGTCCGTACAACGCCACCACCGGACACCCGACGGCGCAGGCGAGGTGCATCGGCCCGGTGTCGCCGCCCACGAACAGCCGCGCCTCGCGCAACAGCGCCGCGAGCACGTCCAGGTCGGTGGGCGGCGCGAGGCTTGCCGCTCCGCCCGCCGCCGCGACGACGGCCCGGGCGTCCGGCTCCTCGCCGGGCCCGTAGACGACCCACGACCGGACGCCGGACCCGGCCAGCAGCTGCGCCGCCGCCGCCAGCAGCTCCGGCGGCGGTTTCTTGTAGGCCTGGCGGCGGCTGACCCCCGCGGCGATCACCGCGTAGGCTCCCGCGGACCCGCCGATCGAGCGCGCCCGCTCCTTCGCGGGAGCGGGTTCCGTCAACCCGCCGTCCGGCAGCGGCTGCGCGGGCAGGCCGAGCGCGCGCACCAGCTCGAGGTTGCGCTCGATCCGCGAGCGACGCCGCTCGCCCGCCGGTACGCGGTGGGTCGTGAACAGGAAGTTGCACTCCTTCTGCTGGTGCCCGGCGTATCCGAGCCGCACCTTCGCGCCGGAGAGCCAGCCGGTCAGCCCGCTGCGCAGGTCGCCGTGGAAGTCCAGCACCAGCTGCGGTGCGACGGCCCGGAGGCGCCGGCGCCAGGCGCGCAGCTCCGGCGCGAACCCGGGCCAGCGCCAGGGAGCGCGGCCCAGCGCGCGCCAGCGGGAGCGGGGGAACGGCACGACCTCGTCCACGTCCGGGTGCCGCTCCAGGATCCCGGCCAGTCCTGCTCCGACGACCCACGAGATCCGGGTGCCGGGCAGGGCCCCGCGCAGCAGGCGCACCGCCGGCAGGGTGCGCAGCACGTCCCCCAGCGCGCCCAGCCGGAGCACCATCAGCGCCAGGCCCGGGCCTCCGTCCGACAGCGCGCGCCTGAGATCCTGCGGAAGGGCCAGCACGGCGGGAGTATAGACCAGGGTCCCGGGCCCGCTCGCCGGTTCAACAGGCTGAGAACAGGCCACTTGACGCCCATCCTGAGGGGACTAACTTTACCCCGGGGGAACGGTCCCCCGGGAAGGCCGGCCTGTATGGACGAACCGAGTCAGGGCGTCGAGCGCTCCAGCCTCCGCGCGGGCAAGCTGGAGGGGATCAGCATCCCCGACCTGCTGTGGGCGATCTGCAGCGCCAAGCGCACCGGCGTGCTGGAGCTCGAGCGCTACGAGGTCCGCAAGAGCGTCTTCATCGACGAGGGGCGGATCGTGTTCGCCTGTTCCAGCGATCCCGACGACCGGCTCGGCGAGCTGTTGCTGCGCGAAGAGCTGATCGTCCTGCGCGACCTCGAAGAGGCGCTCTCGATGTTCCGGCCGGGCAAGCGCATCGGGACGCTGCTGGTCGAGGCCGGGCGGCTCAGCCCCGAGAGCCTGGTGCGCGGCGTGCTGACCCAGGTGCAGCGGATCGTGCACGAGCTGTTCACGTGGGAGTCCGGCGAGTACCGCTTCAACGAGGGCCCGCTCCCGACCCGGGAGGTGATCACGCTGGGAATGCGCACCGGCGAGATCCTGCTCCAGGGCATCCGGCAGATCCGGTCGTTCACGCGCATCCGGCACAGCGTCGGACCCGCGCACTCGCGCTATCGGCTGTCCGGCGAGTGGCGCGAGCGACTCGAGGGCCTGAGCCTGACCGACGGCGAGGAGACGCTGGTCCACCGTCTCGAGCGCGGGTCGGAGACCGTCGAGCAGCTGTGCGCCGAGCTGTTCCTGTCCAACTTCGAGATCTACCAGACGCTGTGGGCGATGAAGGTGCTCGGCGTCGTGGTCGAGGCCGGCCGTCCGCGCCGGGCCGAGGACGACCCGGGAGTCTCCGGGCGGATCGCCGGGGACGGCCTGGCCGCCGTGCTGGTGCGAGTGTGCCGGACCGGCGAGACGGGGCTGTTGCACGCCAGCCGCGGCGGGCTCGAGCGCACGATCCACATCAAGGAAGGCGAGTGCGTCTTCGCCACCTCCAACGACATCAACGACGGTCTGCTGGCCCACCTGTTGCGCCGCGGGGTGATCTCGCTGCGCGACCGCGAGGAGACCGCGCGGCGCCTGTTGTCCAACAAGCGCGTCGGCACGATCCTCCGCGAGCTGGGCGTGATCGACGACGAGGATCTCCAGGCGATGGTGCGCGAGCAGCTCGCCGAGATCGTGCACGACACGATCGCGTGGGGTGGCGGCGAGTACCGTTTCGTCCCCGGGGAGCTGCCGACCATCGAGGAGATCACGCTGGTCGCCGGCCTCGAGTCGATCGTCGCCACCGCGCTGCGGCGGGTCACGTCGTGGACGCGGGTCCGCGAGGGCTGCGGGGGCCTGAACACGCCGCTGCAGTTGTCGCCGGCCTACCTCGAGGTGCTCGACGGGATGCAGGTCGGCGCCGAGGAGTGGGAGGTCGTGTCGTGCCTCAAGGAGGCGCATACCCCGCTCGAGGTCTGCGAGCAGTCCGGCCTCGGCGACTTCGCCGTGTGCCAGATCCTGTGGACGTTGCGGGTGCTGGGTGCGATCGAGGAGGCGCCGGCCGAGGAGCCCGCGCCGCCGCCGAGCGCCGAGCCGCGCGAGCCGTCCGCCCCGCGCCAGCCGATCCCGGTGGCCAGCGAGGGCGCCGGCGAACCGTTCGAGGTCGCGGACGTCCACGAGATGATGCCGGCCAGGACGGCCGAGGAGGCGGAGGCGATTCCGGCCTCGGACTGGGAGCCCGCCGGCGAGGACGCGCCGCTGGACGGGTTGCCGGTCAAGACTTCCGGCAGCGATGCGCTGCGGGTCTCGGACGAGCCGGTCGGCGCCGAGCTGCTCCACGACTCCGAGAGTCAGGCGCAGGAGGCGGCCAACCGGAACCTGGCGGCCTCGCTGTCCCGGCAGGCCGCCGTCGCCGAGGCCGAACGGGAACCGGACGCCGCGGAGGTCGTCCAGGACCCGGACGACGGCGGCGACCGCGAGGCCGCGGCGGTTCCGGACCGCGCCGAGGCGGAAATCGAGGAAGTCACGGACGTCGCGCCGGTCGAGGCGGAGGCCGCCCCGCAGCCGGAGCCCCCCGAGGAGCGGCGGTTCGACGAGGACGCGACGCGCTACATCCCGCGCGAGGAGGTCGAGGCCGCCCTGGGGACCGCGCCCGCCGCGGAGCCCGAGGAGCCGGCCCTGACCGTCGAGGCCGTCGACGAGGATACGGGGGAGCCGATCGAGACCCGCGAGGCGGGTCCGGACGGCTCGTGGGGGGACGATCCCGTCGCCGAGACCCTCGACGGCAGCCCGGCCGACGCCGGGGTCCCGGTGGTCGATCCCGGCGAGACGACGGCGCCCGCGCTCCCGCCGGACCGCGGCGAGGACACCTCGGCCGAGATCCCGACGGATCCCGACTGGGAGCCCCCCGCGGATCTGGAGGCCGAGATCGAGCGGTTCAACGCCCGGCAGCGCATGCTGTACCGGACGATCCGCGCCGAGGTCGGCGCGGGCGCCGCGAACTTCGTGCGCTCGTGCACCCAGCGGCTGGGTGACGGCACGGACGACCCGTTCTCCGGTGCCGAGCTGATGTCGGACGGCTCGTGGGACGTGGATTCGCTCAAGCGCGCCGCGCAGATCCACCAGCTGCACGACCCGGCGTCCGAGTACCGGCGCCTGCTCGACGTGGAGATCGAGATGCTGCGCGCGCACATCGGAGAGCCGCGCGCCGAGCGGCTTCGCGAGAAGATCAGCGATCCGGAGCCGCGAGGCTCCACCCCGCCCGTCTAGACCGCCCGACCCCCCGAGTAGATGTCGTCGTCGTCCGCGTCGCGGTCGTCCTCGGTCCCGTAGACCGGGGCGCTCGAGGGCACGAGCGGGCCGCTGCGCGAGCCCGAGTCCTTGCGGTCCGCGTCACGCGGCGCCGCGGGGGCCGCGCCGCGCTCGGCGATCTCGGACGCGGGCTGCGTCCTGAGGTAGTTGATCTCCGTCTCGAGCTGGTGGATCTCCTTGCGCAGGCGCCGGTTGGCGAGCCGGATGTTGGCGCCCTCCGCCACGGCGATGATCCCCACGAACAGGATCGTTCCCAGCGACGCCAGCACGACCACCAGGAACACCGGCACCTCGGGATACAGCGTCCCGCCGATCTCGATCGGGACGGTCTTCTCCGAGTTGTAGTACAGGAACACCAGCAGGCCGCTGATGAACGCCACGATCATCACCGTGACCAGTACGCGCATGATCGCCCCTCCCTCGCCGGGCCTTCAGGATGCCGGGCCGAAGTAGCGCCCGGTCACCTTCTCCCACTGGCCCTGGGCGCGCAGCAGGAGATCGATCGTCTCACGAACCGCGCCGCGGCCGCCCTCGCGCTGCGTGACCCAATGCGCCGCCCCGGCCACCTCGGGCAGCGCGTCGGCCGGCGCGACCGCGAGCCCGACGTGCCGCATCACCGGGAGATCGATCAGGTCGTCTCCGATGTAACACACCTGCTCGGCGGCCAGGCCGAGCCGCGCCAGGATCTCGTTCAGCCGCCGGCGCTTGTCGAAGATCTTCTGATGCACCTCGCCGATCTCCAGCTCCCGCGCGCGACGCTCGACCACCGGCGACTCGCGACCCGAGATCAACCCGAACGACAGGCCGGCCCGCTGGCCCATCCGGATGCCGTGGCCGTCGTGGGTGTGGAAGGTCTTCCACTCCTGGCCTGCGGCGTCGAAGTACAGCTTGCCGTCGGTCAGCACGCCGTCGACGTCCATGAAGACGTAGCGGATCCGCCCGGCCCGCTCCAGCACCTCCCCGGACACCTCCGGCCGCACCTAGAACAGCTCCGTGCGCCACAGGTCGTGGATCTGGATCACGCCCAGCAGCCGGCGCTCGGGGTCGATCACCGGCAGCGAGGTCACGCGCCGGTCCTCCATCAGCCGCAACGCCTCCGAGGCCAGCGCTCCGGGCTCGATGGTCAGCGGAGTGCGGGTCATCGCGTCCCGCGCAGTGCCCCGCAGCGGCTCGTTGGTGCGGAGCATGCGCCGGCGCAGGTCACCGTCGGTGACCACGCCGGCGAGCCGGCCCTGCTCGTCGACGACGCAGGTCATGCCGAGGCGCTTGGCCGACATCTCCTCCACGGTCTCGTGCATCGAGGCGGTCTCGAGGACCGCGGGCAGCTCGTCCGCGCGATGCATCAGGTCGTCCACGGTCAGCAGCTTGCGGCCCAGCCGGCCGCCGGGGTGGAAGCGCGCGAAGTCGGTGGCGGAGAAGCCGCGCTGCTCGTAGCACGCGATCGCCAGGGCATCGCCCATCGCCATCGCGGCCGTCGTCGAGGCGGTCGGCACCAGGTCGAGGTTGCAGGCCTCCTCGGCGACCCCCACCTCGAGGTGCACGTCCGCGTGCCGGGCCAGCGTGGACTCCGTGTTGCCGCTCAGGCCGATGATCCGCGCGCCCAGCCGTCGGACCAGCTCCAGCAGACGTACGATCTCCTGGGTCTCGCCGGAGTTCGAGACGGCCAGCAGCACGTCCCCGGAGACGAGCATCCCCAGATCGCCGTGCAACGCCTCGGCCGGGTGCATGAAATACGCCGGGCTGCCGGTCGACGACAGCGTGGCGGCGATCTTCTGGCAGATGATCCCCGACTTGCCCATTCCGGTGACGATCACCCGGCCGCTGCACCCGGTCAGCAGCTCGACCGCGCGGTCGAAGGACTCGTCGACGCCGCGCCCCAGCTCGGAGAGCGCGCGCGACTCGATCTCGAGCACGCGCCGCGCCGTGTCCCGCGGGCGAGCCGCGGGCTCGACGGCGGGCTCGCCGGGCGGATCGGACGACTGGGAACGGGCACTCATGGCTCGGCGGACATCTTACCCCGGATCAACGCGGCGGCCCTTCCGGCACGGCCGAGCTGCCGGGTCCCGCACCTCGCGGGGCCGGACGCCCGGGCCAGTCCACGCCGGGCCCCTGGAACCACACCACACGCCACGCGCCGTCCGCGCGCAGCGCCGTCTGGACCGAGTAGTCGGCGCTGGCGCCGCCCGGCAACGCCGCGCGCAGATCGACGGCGACGCGCCCCAGCCCCGGCAGCGGCTCGACACGCAGGATCTCGGGAGGCGCCGCCTGCGGCAGGCGGTCGAGCGCGTCCAGCAACGCCGGGTTGTCGTGCTCGAGCAGCGAGTCGTCGATCACCTGCGCCAGCTCGGCGCGCCCGGGGTCCTCGGGCCCGGCCAGCCCGAACAGCGCCAGCGCCGGGGCGACCTCGGCCGGCGGGGCCGCGCCGCGGCAGCCGGCGAGCAGGACCAACAGCAGCACCGCCGGCAGCGGCCGCCGACGCGTCATCCGCGGCTCGCGCGGTCGAGGGTCAACAGGCGGTCGAGCAACCCCGGAAAGTCCTCGAGCCGGAGCTGGTTCGGCCCGTCGCAGGGCGCGCGCTCGGGGTCGTCGTGGACCTCGAAGAACAGCGCGTCCACGCCCACCGCCACCGCGGCCCGGGCCAGGGGCTCGATCAACCCGCGTTCCCCGCCCGAGACGCCACCCTGGCCGCTCGGCAGCTGCACCGAGTGCGTCGCGTCGAAACACACCGGGATCCCGAGCTCCCGCATGCGCACGATCGAGCGGAAGTCGACGACAAGGTTGTGGTAGCCGAACGCGCTCCCGCGCTCGGTGATCATCACCGCTTCGTTCCCGGTGGAGCGCACCTTGCCGGTCACGTGCTCGGCATCGGCCGGCGCCAGGAACTGGCCCTTCTTGACGTTGACCGCCCGCCCGGTGCGCCCCGCGGCGACGAGCATGTCGGTCTGGCGGCACAGGAACGCGGGCACCTGCAGCAGGTCGACCACCGGCGCCAGTCGCGCGGCCTGGTCCGGCGTGTGGAAGTCCGTGGTCACCGGCAGGCCGGTCTCGCGCTTGACCCGGCCGAGCACGTCGAGGCCGGTCTCGAGACCGGGCCCGCGCGGGGAATCGACCGAGGTCCGGTTGGCCTTGTCGAACGAGGACTTGTAGACCAGCGGAACGCCGCGCGCGGCCGCGATCTCGGCCAGCGCCCCGGCCATGCGCAGCGCGTGCTCCGCACCCTCGATCAGGTCGGGACCCGCGATGATCAGCAGCGGCGCGCCGCCCCCGACCTCGATCCCGTCAGCGATGCGTATCCGCGACGACGGCATTCCGGGTCTCGGCCGATGGGGCCTCCCGCTTGTCGCGGCGGCAGCGATACGCCGCGGCGATGAACTCGCGGAACAACGGGTGCGGCGACAGCGGCCGCGACTTGTACTCGGGGTGGAACTGGCAGGCCAAGAACCACGGGTGGCCGGCGTACTCCACGATCTCCACGAACTTGCCGTCCGGAGAGCGGCCCGTGACGCGCAGCCCGGCGGCCTCGAGCTGCGGCAGGAACTCCTGGTTGACCTCGTAGCGGTGGCGGTGCCGCTCGGAGATCTTCGCCTCGCCGTAGGCCGACCGCGCGAACGAGTCCTTCGCCAGATCGGTCGGGTAGGCGCCCAGTCGCATCGTGCCGCCCATGTCGTCCACGCCCAGCAAATCGCGCAGCTTGTAGATCACGCGGTGGTCGCAGTCCTCGTCGAACTCCGTCGAGTCCGCGCCCTCCAGGGCGGCCAGGTTGCGCGCGCACTCGATCACCGCGCACTGCAGGCCCAGACAGATGCCGAAGTACGGGACCTTCCGTTCGCGCGCGTAGCGCACCGCCTCGATCATCCCGGCCACGCCGCGGATGCCGAAGCCGCCCGGGATCAGGATCCCGTCCACGCGCTCCAGCTCGGATTCGAGCTTGCCGTTGACCATGTCCTCGGCCTCGATCCACTTCAGTCGGACCTTGACGTCGTTGGCCACGCCACCGTGCAGCAACGCCTCGTTGAGCGACTTGTAGGAGTCCTCGTAGGCCACGTACTTGCCGACGATGCCGATCGTGACCTCGTCGCGCGGGTGCTTGATCTTGTGGACCAGCTCCTCCCACCGGGTCAGGTCCTTGCGCCGGTAGGGCAGATCGAGGAACTTCATGATGATCTCGTCGATGCCCTCGGCCGAGAGGTACAGCGGAACGTCGTAGATCGAGTCGACGTCCTGCGCGGCGATCACGGCGTCCTCGCCCAGGTTGCAGAACAGGGCGATCTTCTTTTTCAGCTCCACCGGCAACGGCCGGTCGCAGCGGCAGAGCAGGATGTCGGGCTGGATCCCGATCTCGCGCAGCTCGCGCACCGAGTGCTGGGTCGGCTTGGTCTTCAGCTCGCCCGAGGCGGCGATGTACGGGACCAGCGTGAGGTGGACGAAGATCGCGTTGGTCCGGCCGACGTCGAGCCGGAACTGCCGGATCGCCTCGAGGAACGGCAGGGACTCGATATCACCGACCGTGCCGCCGATCTCGACGAGCTGGATGTCGACGCCCTCGGAGACCTTGAGGATCGAATCCTTGATCTCGTCGGTGATGTGGGGGATCACCTGCACCGTGGCGCCGAGGTAGTCGCCGCGCCGCTCCTTCTCGATCACCGAAGCGTAGACCTTGCCCGTCGTGAAGTTGTGGTCGCGACAGGCGATCATCGACGTGAAGCGCTCGTAGTGGCCGAGGTCGAGGTCGGTCTCGGTGCCGTCGTCGGTCACGAACACCTCGCCGTGCTGGAACGGGCTCATCGTGCCGGGATCGACGTTGATGTACGGGTCGAGCTTCTGCAGGCAGACCTTGAACCCGCGACCCTCCAGGATCCGACCGATCGACGCGGCCGCCAGCCCCTTGCCCAGCGACGAGACGACTCCGCCCGTGACAAAGATGTACTTCGTGGTTCTGTTGCTTCGAGACCTCACGGTGCTTCCCCCAAGAGTTCCGCGACTCGTTCCAGATCGGCCGGTGTATCCACTCCCTGCGATCGAAAATCCGACATCAGCACGCGGATCGCGTAGCCCGCCTCGAGCGCGCGCAGCTGCTCCAGCCCCTCGTCGAGCTCCAGCGGCGAGGGTTCGAGCCGCGTGACGGCCAGCAGCACGTCCGGCCGGTAGGCGTAGATGCCCTGGTGCTTGAGGTACCCCCCGAGACCGCCCGGCCGCGCGGCCAGCTGCTCGCGAAAGTCCGGGGAAAGCCGTTCCGCCCCGCCGCGGTGGTACGGAACCGGGGAGCGGGAGAAATACAACGCCCGCCCGTCGGCGGCCGTCACGACCTTGACCACGTTGGGATCGAACAGCTCGTCGACGCGCTCGAGCGGCTCCGCCAGCGTGGCCAGCTCGGGCGGCCGGCCGCCCTCGAACGCCGCCACCAGCCGATCGAGGCTGCTCGGCGTCAGCAACGCCTCGTCGCCCTGGATGTTGAGCACCACGTCCCAGCGGCCGCCGATCCGTTCGACGACCTCCGCGACGCGATCGGTTCCGGAGCGATGCGCCGACGACGTCATCGAGACCTCGGCGCCGAACGACCGCGCGGTGTCGGCGATCCGCCCGTCGTCGGTGGCGATGATCAGGCGTTGCAGACGCGCGGCGGCGGAGGACCGACGCCACACCTCTTCCACCAGGGTCCTGCCAGCGAGGGGAGCGAGGGGCTTACCGGGGAACCGGGTGGATGCGAAGCGGGCCGGAATGACGCCGAGGGCGTGGATCATTCAGGATTCCCAGCGTCGCGCGCGAACAATCCCGCCGCGACGCTGCATGGTAGCGCAGGCCTCGGTGGCGGGGCAAGAGGCTCCCGGCGACATGTGCAAGAATCCTCCACGACCGCGGCCGGCGTCGCGGGTCGACCGAGGAGATTCTCATGTCCGAGACACCGATCCGCACCGGTTGCGTCGAGCGTTTCCTGCGCTACGTGAAGATCGACACGCGTTCCAGCGAGGGCTCCGACTCCTACCCCAGCACGCCGGGGCAGCTCGAGCTGCTGCGCCTGCTGGTCGACGAGCTGCACGAGCTGGGCGTCGAGGACGCCGGAATCGACGAGCACGGGTACGTGTTCGGCACGCTGCCGGGCACCACCGCCAAGGCGGACGTCCCGGTGATCGGCTTCATCGCCCACGTCGACACCTCGCCCGAGATGAGCGGCCGGAACGTCAAGCCGATCGTGCACGAGAACTACCGCGGTCAGGACCTCGTGCTGCCGGACGACCCGAGCGCCGTGATCCGCCTCGCCGACAACCCGGCGCTCGAGGAGCAGCTCGGCAACGACATCATCACCGCCTCGGGCACGACCCTGCTGGGGGCGGACAACAAGGCCGGCGTGGCCGAGATCATGGGCGCCGTGGAGTACCTGCTGGCGCACCCCGAGATCCCGCGCGGGCCGGTCCGCATCGGCTTCACCCCGGACGAGGAGATCGGCCAGGGCACGAAGCACTTCGACGTGGAGCGGTTCGGCGCGCGCTGCGCCTACACCATGGACGGTTCGACCCTCGGCGAGCTGCAGGTCGAGACCTTCTCGGCCGACGCCCTGACCGCCGTGTTTCGCGGCCTGAACACCCACCCGGGCTACGCCAAGGGCCGGATGGTCAACGCGATCAAGGTCGCCGCCGACTTCCTGCACCGGCTCCCGGCCGGGCAGCTGTCCCCCGAGACGACCGACGGGCACGACGGCTTCGTCCACCCGTACACCCTGCGCGCCGCGGTCGACGAGACGGCCGTCAGGTTCGTGGTGCGGGATTTCCACACTCCCGGCTTGCAGGACAAGCACCGCCTGCTGGAGCGCCTGGCGAACGAGACCGTGGCCGATCACCCCGGCGCGTCGGTCGAGATCGCCGTCGAGGAGCAGTACCGCAACATGAAGGAGGTGCTCGACCGGCACCCCGAGGTGGTCGAGTGCGCCGAGGAGGCGATCCGCCGCGCGGGCCTCGAGGTCCGCGGCACCCCCGTCCGCGGCGGCACCGACGGATCGCGGCTGAGCTTCATGGGGCTGCCGACACCCAACATCTTCGCCGGCGAGCACAACTACCACTCGCGGTACGAGTGGGTCTCGACCCACGACATGCACAAGGCGGTCGAGGTGATCGTCAACCTGTGCCGGATCTGGGAGGAGCGGACCCCGTCCTGAGCGCCGCGGGCCGCCGGTCAGGACGGGCGGCCGCGCTTGATCCGCGCGATCTTCGATTCCAGGGACGACTCGATCCGCTCGCGGTCGATGCGGTAGTGCTCCTCGGCCTCGGCCAGCTTGTCGGGATCGGCCGCCGCGGCGGCCAGCGCCTTCTTGTGCATGATCTCGACCTCGGCCAGCTTGGCCCGCGCCTCCTCGCGCAACCCGGCGATCTCGTGCTTCTGCGCCTCGGTCAGCGGGCGATGCCGCTCCCCGCGCTCGCGGTCCTGCGACTCCAGCCGTTCCATGGCCAGCTCGAAGGCCGACTTGAGGGGTTTGTCTTTCGCCATCGTGGAACTTCCGCGCGCATTCTAGTATTGGGAGGCCCGGTTCGGCCATTCCGCGCCGGGGGAGCGGCGGCCAGGGAGGGTCCGTGAGCCACGACTACGATTTCCTGTGTATCGGCAGCGGACCGGCGGGCCAGCGAGCCGCGGTCCAGGCGGCCAAGCTCGGCAAGCGCGCCGCGGTGGTCGAGAAACGCCGCATCGTCGGCGGGGTGTGCCTGGACACCGGCACCATCCCGAGCAAGACGTTCCGCGAGGCCGTGATCGCCTTCAACCGTTTCGACGGACGTCTCGACCCTCGCCGGCGCGTGCGGGAGCAGGCACGCCCCGAGGTGGCGGAGCTGCTGGCGCAGGTCGGCGAGGTGGTGGCCCGGGAGGCCGAGGTCGTCGAGAACCAGCTCCGCCGCAACGACGTCCGGCTGTACTGGGGCGAGGCCTCGTTCCGCGATCCCCACTCGGTCGCCATCCGCTCCGAGGACGGCGTCGAGGTGGTGACCGCGGCCAACGTGCTGATCGCCTGCGGGACCGTCCCCGCGCCGCCGCCGGGGGTCCCGGCGGACGGCGAGACCGTGATCACCAGCGACATGATCACCGGCCTGAGACGCATGCCGCGCAGCCTGGCCGTGGTCGGGGGTGGCGTGATCGGCATCGAGTACGCCTCGATGTTCGCGGCCCTGGGCGTCCAGGTGACCGTGGTCGACAAGCGCGAGCGGATGCTGGAGTTCCTCGATCGCGAGATCGTCGACGAGCTGGTCCACCAGCTGCGCAACGCCGACGTGACCTTCCGGCTCGGGGAGGCGGTGGAGAGCGTCGAGGTCACCGCGCAGCAGCCGCGCCGGGCGGCGATCCGGCTCGAGTCGGGCAAACGCATCGTCTCGGACCTGATGCTGTTCTCGGTCGGGCGCATCGGAGCCACGGCGGGGCTGAACCTCGAGGCGGCGGGTCTGGCGACCGACGAGCGCGGCCGGCTGAAGGTGGACGAGCAGTTCCGCACCGCGGTGCCGCACGTGTTCGCGGCCGGCGACGTGATCGGCTATCCGGCCCTGGCCGCCACGTCCAGCCGCCAGGGCCGGCTGGCCGCCTGCCACGCGTTCGGGGCCGCGACGAACAAGATGGGCTCGCACTTTCCGATCGGGATCTACGCGATCCCCGAGGCGTCGATGGTCGGCGCCACCGAGCAGGAGCTGACGGCGCGGAAGATCCCGTACGAGACGGGCATCGCACGCTACCGCGAGATCGCCCGGGGCCAGATCCTCGGCGACGACAGCGGCCTGTTCAAGATGCTGTTCCATCGCGAGAGCCGCGCGCTGCTCGGCGTGCACATCCTGGGCACCCAGGCGACCGAGCTGCTGCACATCGGCCAGGCGGTGCTGGCGCTCGAGGGCGGGCTGGACTATTTCCTCGACACCGTCTTCAACTACCCGACGCTGGCGGAGTGCTACAAGGTCGCGGCGCTGGATGCGTCGAACAAGCTCAGCCTGTAGCGCCGGGGCGGGTCCTCAGCGGGCCAGCATCAGGCAGCGCACGTAACGCGGGTCGACCGGGGTCCCGGGCTCGAGCCCGCCGCACTCGGCGGACAGCTGCTCCAGGCACGCCTTGCCGAAGGCGCCGAGCACCGCGCGTTCGCGCGCATCCAGGCGGCCCTGCCGCGCCAGCTCGTCGAGCAACGCACGCAGCGCGCGCTCCGGCGAGTCGGGCGCGGCGGTGCGGCGCGAGGCCACGGTGCGCAAGAAGTCCGCGGTCACGTCCCCGGGAAGCCCCTCGCAGCGGAGCTGGCCGCGGGTGGCGTGCCAGCCGAGCACCGTCAGCAGCAGCGTGCTGAATCGCGGGGGCTCGGCGTCCAGCTCCAGCACCCGCGGCAGGTCCAGCCCGAGCCGCTCGATCAGCACGCTGCCGACGACCTCGGCCATCTCCAGCGCCACGCGGGTCTCCTCGATCTCGGCCGCATCGCGGAAGTCGCGCAGCACCTGCGCGCCGTCGCCCCGCGCCAGCTCGAGGTACTGCGGCCGCGGCACCAGCAGCGCCGCGACCCGCTGCCGGATCGGGGTGTCGAGCAGCTCCAGGGCACGCTCTTCGGTGGAGGCCCAGCCCTCGGCGCCGAGGCGGCGCGCGCGCGCCTGCAGCTCGACGGCCCGTGCGTATCCCTCGCGGAACAGCTCCATCATCGGGATCCGCTCGATCTCCCGCGCCGCCCGCGAGGCGTCGACGGCCCCCCGCCGCTCCAGCGCGATCCCGACGTAGCCGGCCGCCTTCTCCAGCATCCGCTGGTGGGCCGCCGGGTCCCCGGGATCCGCGCCGTCGGCGACCATCAACCGGTTCGCCAGCACGACGGTCTCGTGGAGCGCGCGCTCCCGCAGCGCGGGCGACAGCCGCTCCATCGCCGGGACCAGCAGGCCCGGCCCGGACAGCACCCGCAATGGGCTGCGCGGGGCGGGCAGCCCCTCCGGCCGCTCCGGCTGCGCGGGCTCCGGGTGGGAGCGCTGGCCCGAGGGCGGCGCGTAGACCGACAGCGCTTCGTCCCAGGGCGGGAAGCCGTGCTCCTCCAGCCGGCTGTTGCGCCAGTGCAGCGCGTGCTCCTCCACGTCGGACGGCAGCTCCCACAGCGCCGACCACAGCAGCCGCTGGTACCGCTGGGGTTGCTCGACGAAGAACATCTGCAACAGACGACGCGCCGCCGGGACGTGCTCCGCGATCTTGGGCGCGACCCAGTGCTGCCCGTCCGGCGAGACGAACCCGCGCTCGTCGCCCGACGCGCCGATGCCGGGCCCGTGCACCTCGGGGCCGTCCTCGGATTCGATCTGCCGGATCACGAGCCAGCGCTGGAGCAGCAGCACCAGCAGCTCGTCGTCGACCGAGCGCAGGAACCGGCGCAGCGTCGGCTCGCCGGATTCGAGCAGCAGCGCGACCCAGGCGCCGGACCGCGCGGCGTCGAAGCGGTCGCCCCGCCAGGACTCCAGGTCGAGCAGGTGCTCGATCTGGGCGGCCGAGGCCAGCGCGAGCAGCGGCAGCGCGTCGTGCGGACCGACCTCGCGGGCCGTCAGGTACAGCTCGGCGTCCGGCAGTGCCCGCACCAGCTGCATCGGCTTCGGGGCGTGGAGCAGCAGCTCGAGCCGTTCGGCAGCCGGCAAGCGCAACGCCAGCTCCGCCTGCTGCCGGACCGTCAGCGCGCGGACGCGAGCGCCCAGCGCGGCCGGCTCGCGGCGCGCCAGCTCCGTCAGCTCGCGCGCCAGGGACTCGATCTCGTCGGCCGCGGGCTCGCCGGGCAGGCCGCTCGGGGGATGCTCGTGCTCCACGATCGTGACTCCGCGCCCGGAAAACCGGCATTCTACCAGCAGCGCCGCCGGCGTCGCTTGCCGGGTCCGGCGGGGCGCCGCATAATGAAACGTTCTTTTTTCGACCGGCTCGACCAAGGCTGCGATCCGCACGGGGAGGAAGCATGGGTTCCTGGAACAGACGCTCGGCCGCACTGACCGCGGCGCTGGCTGCCGTAGCGCTGCTGGCCGGCCCCGTCGCCGCGACGCAGGCTCCCGCCGAGACGACGCCGCTGGCGTCGATCGAGGGCGCGATCCACGATCTGGAGAACCAGATCAAGAACATCTCGATCCGGCTCAAGTACGTGTCGAACCCCGCGGCGGGTCCGGCGCCCTCGGGCATCGAGCCGAAGAAGAAGGACAAGCTCGCGCCCCCGTTCCTCAAGTGCTGCTCGGGCAACCTGGACAAGATGCGCGAGAAGCTGCAGCTGGTCGTGGATTCGATGCGGCTGCTGCACGCCGGGCACGCCGAGCGGCAGGAGCAGGCCGGCCTCGACGCGTTGTCGGACATGGCGTCGGCGCTGCAGGTCGTCAACCGGAACCTCGAGGGCCTGGTGGCGTCGGGTGACCGCCGCTACGCCGACGCGGCGCTCAAGGCGTACGGAGCATCGGTGCGGGAGTTCCGCGCGCGAACCCAGGACTACGCGGTGTGCTGCGGGCGAAGCGGCGGCGACGTGAAATCCAAGCCGAAGAAGAAGAAGAAGGCCCGGGAGGGGGATGCCCCGCGCGGTTGATCTGCGGATCGATCCCGAGGTGCGCCCGCTGCTCAGGGTGGGCCTGGTCCGGGCGGAGCCCGTCGCCGTCGCGCCGGCGGGCGCGGAGCTGCTCCGGGCCATCGACGACGCCTGCGGCCAGCTGGCCCGGCGCCACGCGGGCCAGCCGCCGGCGGCGATCCCCGGCCTCGAGCCGGCCCGGGCGTTGTACCGCTCGTTCGGGATCGACCCCACGCGGACCCGCCCGTCCTCCGAGGCCCTGCTGCGGCGGGTGCTGCGGGGCAAGCCGTTCCCGCGCGTCTCCAACGCGGTCGACGTCGGCAACCTGTGCTCGATCCTGTTCCTGCTCCCGCTGGGTCTGTACGACGCCCGGCGCATCCGCGGCGGCGTGACGCTGCGGCGCGGTGTGTCCGGCGAGGGCTATCCCGGGATCCGCAAGGACCGCGTCAACGTCGGCGGCCGCCCGGCGCTGATCGACGACCTCGGTCCGTTCGGCAATCCGACCTCCGACTCGCTGCGAACCTCCGTCACGCGCGACACGCGCTCGCTGCTGATGGTGATCTTCGCGCCGCCCGCGGTGGGCGAGCACGAGCTCGCCGACCACGTCGCAACGGCGGCCGCGCTGATGGCGGGCCATCTCGGCGGCGACGGAGCGCCCGTCGAAACCTCGCGGTCCGTACGGTCCTGATCTCGCGTAGGTCGCCGGGGCATGGCGTGATAGCATCCTCGGCCACTCCGTTCGCGACAACACCGCTTTCCTGGGGGATTCTGGTGATGACCGGAAAACGTCGCTCCGTCACGCTCGTATCGTCGATCCTGGCCCTGGCGCTGCTGGCGACGCCGGCCCTGGCCGGGCCCGAGCCGCTGACCACCGTCGAGGGCATCAGCGAGTACCGCCTGGACAACGGGCTCCAGGTATTGCTGTTTCCGGACAGCTCCAAGCCGACCTTCACGGTCAACGTGACCTACTTCGTCGGGTCGCGTCACGAGGGGCGCGGCGAGAAGGGGATGGCGCACCTGCTCGAGCACATGGTGTTCAAGGGCACGCCGAACCATCCCGACATCTGGAAGGCGCTGGAGGACCACGGCGCCTCGTTCAACGGCACCACCTGGGTCGACCGCACGAACTACTACGAGACGCTGCCCAGCACCGTCGAGGGCAACCTCGACTGGACGCTGGGGATGGAAGCCGACCGCATGATCAACAGCAAGATCAGCGCGGAGGACCTGTCGACCGAGTTCAGCGTCGTGCGCAACGAGTTCGAGATGGGGGAGAACAACCCCACCTCGGTGCTCTGGGAACGCATGATGGCGACCGCCTACATCTGGCACAACTACGGCGACTCCACGATCGGCTCCAAGAGCGACATCGAGCGCGTCCCGGTGGAGAACCTGCGCCGGTTCTACGAGAAGTACTACCAGCCCGACAACGCGATGCTGGTCGTCGCGGGCGACTTCGATCCCGCCGCGGCGCTGGCGCTGATCCAGAAGCACTTCGGTCCGATCCCGCGGCCGTCGCGGAAGCTCGAGGACACCTACACCGTCGAGCCGGTGCAGGACGGCGCGCGCCACGTCGAGCTGAAGCGCGTCGGCGACGTGGCCGCGGCCGGGACCGTCTACCACATCCCGGCGGGCTCGCACCCGGACTACGCGGCGCTCGACGTGCTGCAGCAGATCATGACCGACCAGCCTGCCGGAAGGCTGTACAAGGCGCTGGTCGAGTCCGGGCTGGCCAGCCAGGTGTTCGGCGTGGCCTTCGGCTGGCGCGAGCCGGGCGTGGCGATCAACATCGCGCAGGCGCAGAGCGGCGGCGATCCGCGGCCGGTGCTGGACACGATGGTCGCGACCGTCGAGGGGCTCAAGCAGAACCCGGTGACCGAGGACGAGGTCAAGCGGGCCCGGCGGACGCTGCTCAAGAACATCGAGCTGGCGATGAAGAACAGCGGCCGCATCGGCGTCCAGCTCAGCGAGTGGGCGGCCGCGGGCGACTGGCGGCTGATGTTCCTGCACCGCGACCGCATCGAGCAGGTGACGCTGGCCGACGTGCGGCGCGTCGCCGCGCAGTACTTCACCGAGTCCAACCGCACCTCGGGCATCTTCTACCCGCAGCAGGCCGACCAGCTGCTGCGCGCCCAGATTCCCGCGGCGCCCGATGTTGCCGCAGTGCTCAAGGACTACCAGGGCCGCGAGGCGCTGGCCGAGGGTGAGCAGTTCGAGGCGACGACGGCGAACATCGAGAGCCGCGTCACCCGGCTGACCCTCGACAACGGCATGCAGCTCGCGCTGCTGCCCAAGCAGACCCGCGGCGACGCGGTCAGCGCGGTGGTCGCGCTGCGCTTCGCCGCCGAGCAGGATCTCGCGGGGCGCGTCACCGCGGTCGGCATGGTCCCCGACCTGCTGATGCGGGGCACCGACAAGTACAGCTACCAGCAGATCAAGGACCGGCTGGACGAGCTGAAGGCCACGGTCAGCATGGGCGGCGGCGGCGGACTCGGCGGCGTGGACAACTCGATGTTCGTCAACGTCCGCACCGACCGTGAGAACCTGGTGCCGGTGCTGGAGCTGGTCGACCACATCCTGCGCCACGCGACCTTCCCGGACAAGGAGTTCGAGATCGTCAAGAAGGAGCAGCTGACGCAGCTCGAGAACCAGCTCTCCGAGCCCCAGCCGCGCGCGTTCAACTTCCTGCTGCGCACGCTCAACCCGTACCCCGAGGACAACGTCCGCTACCTGCCGACCCTCGAGCAGGCGATCGAGCGGCTCAAGGCCGTCAAGGTCGAGGACCTGCGGAAGTTCCACAAGCAGTTCTACGGCGCCAGCCACGCCCAGATGACCGTGATCGGGGACTTCGACGCGGGGCAGGTCGAGCAGGCGGTGCGCAAGACGCTCGGCGCCTGGAAGTCGCCCAAGCCGTTCGTGCGCATCGCCAGCAAGCACCAGGACGGCATCCAGGGGCGGCTGGAGAAGATCCTCACCCCGGACAAGAAGATGGCGATGGTCGCGGGCGGGATGAACGTCCGGATGCGCGACGACGACCCGCGCTATCCCGCGATGCACTTCGCCAACTACGTCCTCGGCGGCAGCGCCAAGTCGCGTCTGCTCGACCGGCTGCGCCAGAAGGAGGGGCTGTCCTACGGCACCGGCTCGTTCTTCTCCGCCGGCAGCCAGGACGAGCGGGCGCTGTTCGCCGGGATGGCGATCTGCGCGCCCGAGAACGCCGCCCAGGCCCACGACTCGCTGGTCGACGAGTTCCGCCGGCTGGTCCAGCAGGGCATCCCGGCCGCCGAGCTGGAGGACGCCAAGGCCAGCTACGCGCTGCAGATCAAGAACCAGCTGGCCAACGACGCGATGGTCGCCGGCATGCTGAACAACGGTCTGTACCTCGGGCGCAAGATGGACTGGTGGCAGCGCCTGTACGACGCGATCGCCGCGCTGACGCCGGAGCAGCTGAAGGCCGCGCTGGCGGGAAGCGTCAACCTGGACGGCATGGTCCGCGTCCAGGCCGGCGACTTGCCCGCGGAGACCGCGGGCGCCGCGGCGGGGGCGGAGGAGTCCGACGAGTAGCCGTCAGTCGCCGAAGTAGGCCTTGGTGTTGGGGTGGACGTCCCCGGCCGCGCACAGCTCGGCC
>JBFKMV010000058.1:0-24916 GCA_041629655.1 Candidatus Polarisedimenticolaceae bacterium | reverse complement strand
GTGCTTGGACGACCCGTCGGGAGCGGTCTGGAGGATCTCCCAGACCGGTCGCGCGCTCCGTGCCGTGCGTCCGACGAGGGTCAGCTCGTAACCGCGTTCGGCCAGCTCGTGCAGTCCGTACAGGTTGCCGAGGATGCCCCGCCTCAGGGCTTCCTCGATCGCAGCGGCCCCGCCGCGAGCCTCGACGTGGCGATCCAGCACGCCCGCAAGATCGGGCTCGCCACGGGTCGTCGGGGAACATGCCGGCAAGAGCAGCAGGAGCGAGCCGGCGATCGGCTCGCGGGCTCGACCCGGAGAAAGACGACGCAAAGAGTCGTCATTCGCCGTTGGGTCCTTCCCGTCCGGCGCGTACGCTCGCCTGAAGTCGAACACGGCGGTCGGGAGTGTCTCGCGCTGCTGAGCTCCTCCGAGTCTCCGGGCCTACGGAGTCGTCGAGCGCACGCGCCGGGAGGCGTCGAGATGGCCGCACAGGGCAGCGAGCCGGCGTTTGTCGCGCGCCGGGTGACCAAGGTCTACCACATGGGCGAGGTCGAGGTGCACGCCCTGCGCGGGGTCGACCTCGAGCTGTGGCCGTCCGAGCTGATCGTGCTGCTGGGACCGTCGGGCAGCGGCAAGTCGACCTTGCTCAACATCCTGGGCGGACTCGACGTTCCGACCTCGGGCACGGTGTGGTACCGCGACCACGAGCTGACGGCGGCCGACGAGAGCGCGCTGACCCGCTATCGCCGCGAGCACGTCGGCTTCGTGTTCCAGTTCTACAACCTGATCCCCAGCCTGACGGCGGTCGAGAACGTCGCGCTGGTGACGGACATCTCGGACGACCCGATGGACCCGGCGGAGGCCCTGGGCCTGGTCGAGCTCGGCGAGCGCAAGAACCATTTCCCGGCGCAGCTCTCCGGCGGTGAGCAGCAGCGGGTCGCCATCGCGCGGGCGATCGCCAAGCAGCCCGACGTGCTGCTGTGCGACGAGCCGACCGGCGCCCTCGACATCTCGACCGGCGTCCTGGTGCTCGAGGCGATCGCGCGCGTCAACCGCGAGCTCGGGACGACCGTGGCCGTGATCACCCACAACGTGGCCATCTCGGCCATGGCCGACCGCGTGCTGCGGCTCGCCGACGGCCGGATCGTGTCGGTGCAGCGCAACGAGCGGCGCGCCGAGGCCCGCGAGCTCGAGTGGTGAAGCCGTGCTGACCATCGACCGAAAGCTCCTGCGCGATCTGCGGCAGCTCAAGGGCCAGGCGCTGGCGATCGGTCTCGTGATCGCCGCCGGCGTGGCGATGTTCACGATGTACTTCTCCACGTTCGAGTCGCTGGACACCACGCACCGGGCGTACTACGACCGCTATCGCTTCGCCGACGTCTTCGCCTCGCTCAAGCGCGCGCCGCTGGCGACGGCGTCGCGGATCGAGGCCCTGCCCGGCGTGGCGCGGGTCGAGCCGCGCGTGGTGGTCCAGGTGACGCTCGACGTCGCCGGCATGACCGAGCCCGCGGTCGGGCTGCTGCTGTCGATTCCCGAGCACCGGCGGGCGATCCTGAACGACCTGTACCTGGTCGAGGGACGCTACATCGAGCCCGGGCGCCCCGACGAGGTGCTGGTGATCGAGGCCTTCGCGCTCGCGCACGGGCTCGGGCCCGGCGACCGGGTGGGCGCGATCATCAACGGCCGGCGCCGGGAGCTGGAGATCGTGGGCGTGGCCCTCTCGCCGGAGTTCGTCTACACCATCGCGCCGGGCGACCTGCTCCCCGACGACCGGCGGTTCGGCGTGTTCTGGATGGGGCGGCGCGCGCTGGCCTCGGCCTTCGACATGGAGGGCGGGTTCAACGACGTCTCGCTGGCGTTGTCTCCCGGCGCCTCGGCGGAGCAGGTGATCGACGGGGTCGACCGCGAGCTGCGACGCTACGGCGGCCTGGGCTCGATCCCGCGCCGGCTCCAGGTCTCGGCGTGGTTCGTCGAGAACGAGATGCGCGAGATGCAGACGATGGGCTCGATCCTGCCGGTGGTCTTCCTCGCCGTGGCCGCCTTCCTGCTCAACGTCGTGCTCTCGCGGATCATCTCGGTGCAACGAACCCAGATCGCCGCGCTCAAGGCGGTGGGTTACTCGAACGGGGACGTGGCGCTTCACTACACCAAGCTCGGCCTCGTCATCGCGCTGCTCGGTGGGCTGGTGGGGATCGCCGTCGGCGCCTGGCTGGGACGCGGCCTGACGAGCATGTACAGCCAGTACTTCCGTTTTCCGATCTTCGCCTATTTCCTGTCGCCGAGAATCGCGGTCGCCGCCCTCGCGGTGAGCCTGGGAGCGGCGACCCTGGGCGCATTCGGCGCCGTGCGCCGTGCCGTGGCCCTGCCGCCGGCCGAGGCGATGCGTCCCGAGCCCCCGGCCAGCTTCAGGCACAGCTGGCTCGAGCGGATCGGTCTCGCCCGGCTGCTGTCCGAGCCGGGGCGGATGATCCTGCGCAACCTGGGCCGGCGCCCGTTGCGGACGCTGCTCTCGGCCACGGGGATCGCCTTCGCCATCGCGCTCTTGGTCTTCGGGTTCTTCTTCGTCGACGCCATCGACCTGTTGATGAAGGTGCAGTTCCAGGAGGTCATGCTGCACGACGTGACCACCACGTTCGTCGAGCCGACCTCCGCGGCGGTACGTCACGAGGTGGCACGGATGCCCGGCGTCCTCTCCATCGAGGCCTTCCGGAGCGTGCCGGTGCGTCTACGCCACGGCTCGCGCTCGCGCCAGACCGCGATCCTGGGTCTGCCGGCCGCGCCGCGCCTGAACCGGGTGATCGGCCAGACCGACGGGGTCGTCGAGCTGCCGCCAGCGGGACTCGTGCTCTCGTCCACGCTCGGCAAGGCCCTCGGCGTCGAGGTCGGAGACCGCATGATCGTCGAGGTGCTCGAGGCAGGCCGTCCGGTGCGCACGGTCCCCGTCTCCCGGCTGGTCGACGAGCTCATGGGGACCTCGGCCTACATGGAGATCGGCGCGCTGCGTCGGTTGATGCGGGAGGGGAAGCTGCTGTCCGGCGCCTTCCTCGAGGTCGATCCGGCGCAGCTCGACCTGCTCCACGAACGCCTGAAGGCGACGCCGCGCGTCGCCGGGGTGAGCCTCACCACCGCGGCCTACCAGAGCTTCCAGGACACCATCGGCACGACGCTGGGCCTGATGATCGGCATCAACCTGATCTTCGCCGCCGTCATCGCCTGCGGCGTGGTCTACAACAGCGCCCGCATCTCGCTGTCCGAGCGCGAGCGCGACCTGGCGAGCCTGCGCGTGCTGGGATTCACCCGGGCCGAGATCTCGTTCATCCTGCTCGGCGAGCTGGCGGTCGTGACGCTGCTCGCGATCCCGCTCGGCCTCGTGCTGGGCTACCTCTTCTGCCGCGGCATCATCGAGGCCCTGGCGTCCGAGCTGTTGCGGATCCCGATGGTGGTCGAACCGGTGAGCTACGCCTGGTCGGCGCTGCTCGTGGCCGCGATGTCGGCGCTCTCCGGCCTCGCGGTCCGGCGGCGTCTGGACCGGCTCGATCTGGTGGCGGTCCTCAAGTCGCGTGAATGAGGGTGACGGACCATGAAGACGAAGCACAAGCGCTTGCTGACGTGGGTGATCGGCGGAGTCCTGCTGCTGCTGCTGCTGGCGTGGGCGTTCTGGCCGCGACCCGAGCCCGTCGACATCGCCGCCGTCGAGCGGGCGCCGCTGATGATCACCCTCGACGAGGAGGGCGAGACGCGGGTCCGGGATCGATTCGTCGTCTCGGCGCCGCTGGCCGGCCGCGTGCTCCGGATCGAGCTCGAGCCGGGCGACCCCGTCGAGGCGGACGAGACCGTGCTGGCGCTCTTCCAGCCGCAGGCGCCGACCCTGCTCGACGCCCGCAGCCGGGCCGAGGCCGAGGCGGGCGTCCGGGCGGCGCGGGCGAGCCTCCAGAGCGCGCGGGCGGAGCGGGACCGCATCGAGGCCGAGCTGGAGTTCGCCCTGGCCGAGCTCGAGCGCAGCCGGCGCCTGGCGGCCGATCGAATCGTCTCCGAGGAGCAGCTCGAGGCGGCGGAGCTCGCGGCGCGCAGCAGGGAGGAAGCTCTCGAGGCGGCCGACTTCTCCGCCCAGACCGCCCGTCATCAGCTCGAGGTGGCCCGCGCCCGGCTGCTCGAGTCCGCCCCGCCGGGCGGCAATCCGGGGAAGGGCGAGGCGCGCTCTCCGATCTCCCTCCGCTCGCCGGTGGACGGGGTGGTCCTGCGCCGCCTGCGGGAGAGCGAGGCGGTGGTGCCCGCGGGCGAGCCGCTCCTGGAAGTGGGGATGCCGGCGGACCTCGAGATCGTGGCCGACTATCTCTCCGCGGACGCGGTCAAGATCCGTCCCGGTCACCGGGCGCTGATCGAGGAGTGGGGCGGAGAGCAGGCGCTCGAGGGACGGGTGCGGCGCGTCGAGCCCTCGGGCTTCATGAAGATCTCCGCCCTGGGCGTCGAAGAGCAGCGGGTCAACGTCGTGATCGATCTCGTCGACCCGCCGGAGGCCCGTCCGGGGCTGGCCGACGGCTTCCGCGTGGAGCTGCGGGTGGTGCTGTGGGAAGGGGAGGATGTCCTGCAGGTTCCGACCGGCAGCCTGTTCCGCAACGACGACGACTGGGCCGTGTTCGCCGTCGAGGCCGGCAGGGCACGGCTGCGCAAGGTCGAGATCGGCCGCCAGGGCGACCTCGTCGCCGAGGTCCTGAGCGGCATCGAGGAGGGCGAGGAGGTCATCCTGCACCCCGGCGACAGCGTCGTCGACGGCCTCCGCGTCACGGCTCGCCCGAGCTGAGCGCGATCGTGCTGCGTCGGGCGAGGCGTCTCGCCCCCGCGGACCGCGACCGGGTGGAGAAGGCGACGGCCAGCGTGCCGGCCCGGCGCTGACGCGGTTCCGAACCGTCCCTCCCGACACCCGTATAAACCCGACACCTCGAAGGGAGGGGGGACCCTCCCCCGCCCGGCCGGCTGGTTTCGCTGGGCAGCCACTCCCTCCATCTCGACTGCCGCGGTGAAGGTTCGCCGACGGTCGTGCTCGAGGCCGGCATGGACCCCTTCGGCTCGCTCTCCTGGTCGCTGCAGCACGACCGGCTGGCGGCGATCAGTCGCACCTGCGCCTACGACCGGGCCGGGATCGCGTGGAGCGAGATCGGTCCGCGGCCGCGCAGCGGGGACCGGATCGTGTCCGAGCTGGACGAGCTGCTGCGCCGGGCCGGCGAGAGCGGCCCGTTCGTGCTCGTCGCCCAGTCGATGGGCGGCGTCTACGCCCGGCTCTTCGCCGCCGCCTACCCGGACCAGGTCGCGGGCCTGGTGCTGGTCGAGTCGTCGCACCCGGAGCAGTTCGATCGCCTGCCGATGATGGGCGACTTCCGGCCTCCGCCGGCGCTGCTGATCCGTTCGGTGCCGCTGTTGCGGCAGGTCGGGGTCATGCGACACGTGATGACCGGCGAGCTGCGCGTGTCGGCGCTGCCCGAGGACAAGCAGCAGGCGCTCTTGGCAGTGTCGGCGGGCAGCATCGCGACGGTCATGTCCGAGTTCGGCCGGATCCAGCAGACCCTGGCGCTCGCCGGCGAGGTCCGCTCGTTCGGCGATCTGCCGCTGCTGGTCCTCAGTATCGGCGACGCTCCGGACGCGTCCAAGATCCCCGACGCCGACCAGGCGCAGGCCGACGAGGGATTCGCGATCTGGCTCACGCTCCAGGGGGAGCTCGCCGCGCTCAGCTCGCGAGGACGCCTGGAGACCGTTCCGGGCGCCACGCACTACATGCAGTTCAGCAAGCCCGACGTGGTCGTGGAGGCAGTCGGCGCCTTCGTCGAGGAGATCCGGGCCGGGGCCTGATGCTCAGGGCGTCGCGGCAGCCCAATCCACCACCACCGCATGTCGCCGATATGAAGACATACCATGTTGTATTCAACGATCGCCTCACCGGTCTTTCACGACATGTCGATGATCGGTCTTGGTCGGCCCATGTGATAGCCCTGGGCGTAATCGACGCCAATATCAGGCAGCTTCAGTTTCCGCAGTATGGCAGCGTTCTCCACGAACTCGGCGATGGTCCGCTTGCCCATCGTGTGGCCGATCTCGTTGATGGACTTCACCATCGCCAGGTCGGTAGGGTCGTCGGCGATGTTCTTCACGAACACCCCGTCAATCTTCAGAAAGTCCACGGGCAAGTTCTTGAGATAGGCAAAGGACGACAATCCACTGCCAAAATCGTCCAACGCAAAACGGCAGCCTCGGGCCTTGAGCGTTCGGATGAAGTGCGTCGCTCTCGTGAGGTTCGCGATCGCGGCTGTCTCCGTGACTTCAAAGCAAATCTTCTCCGCGGGGATGTTCGTCTCGTCAAACTCGCGGATTACGGCGCTTAGAAACTCTGCATTACCAATCGATTGTCCGGAGAGATTGATTTCGCAAAGGTATAGCTGCTCGAGGTGCTCCCGATGACGGGTAAGCCACTCGAACATGGCATGAATGACCCACCGGTCGAGCTTGGTGGCAAGGTCGTAGCGCTCGGCGGCGGGCAGAAAAGCACCGGGGAGCACGATCTGTCCTTGTTCGTCTTTCATCCGCAGCAGTAGCTCGTAGTGCGCGCCCTGCATCTCGCCGCCGGCCACCGGTGAAATCGGCTGGAAATACAGACAAAAGCGCTCTTCCTCCAGCGCTCGATTGATCCGTCCCACCCACTGCGTTACGCCGTGCCGCTGGGCCAGTTCCGGGTCGCCGTCACCGTAGACATGAATGCGGTTGCCCCCGTTCTCTTTAGCCGCATAGCAGGCGGTGTCGGCGGCACGCAGCACGCCACTGACGCCGTGACCATTCTCGGTGATGGGCACCAGTCCAATGCTCACACCAATGCTGAACGTCTTCCTGTCCCACAGAAACCGAAAGCCCTCGACTGCTGCGCACACCGCGCGAGCCACCCGCGCGGCCTGCTTGAGCGAGCAGTGCTCCATCAACAGCCCGAACTCATCACCTCCGAGACGGGCCAAGGTGTCTCGTTTCCTCACGTTCTGCTGCAACAAACGCCCGACCTGGCGCAACAGCTCATCCCCCGCTGCATGACCACAGGTATCGTTGACGATCTTGAACTGGTCCAGGTCCAGGTAGCACAGAGCGTGGTCTGCCTCCTGGATCCGGGCCGTCTCCATCACCCGTTCCAGACGGTGTTCGAACTCCTCCCGATTCACGAGCCCGGTCAATGCGTCGTGGGTTGCCTGGTGGGCCAGCTGAAGCCCGATCAGCCGAGCCGCGGTGACATCACGGAACACCAGTACCGCCCCCAGGATCCGCCCGTCACGGCCCCGGATGGGCGCCACGGAGTCCTGGATGGAGAACTCCTTCCCATCGCGTCCGATGAGAATGGTGTGGTTCGCCAGCCCGGTTATGCACTCCTCCTCCAGGCAGCGGGCCACGGGGTCCGGTGCGGGATTGTGGTTTTCGTCCACGATGTGGAACACCGTTGCCAGAGGCTGACCGCGGGCTTCGTCCACGGTCCAGCCGGTCAACGTGGCGGCCACGGGGTTCAAGTACTGGACAGCGCCTTCAGCATCGGTGGTAATGACGCCATCGCCAATGGAGGTCAGGGTGACCTCGGCGCGCTCCTTTTCCTGGAACAACGCCTCCTCGGCGCACTTGCGTGCGGTGATGTCCTCCATGGCCAGAAGGACCAACTGCCGCTGGCCGGTCTGTTCCAGGATTTTTCGCGCGTTCAGCAGCATCGTCTTGTGTCCGATACCCGGGAAGTCGTGCGTAACCTCGACGTCGCGGACCTCGTTGTGCTTTGAATGGATCTGCTCCAGCAGCCGGTGCAATATGGGAAAACTCCATTGCTTGTTACCGAGCTCGTAAATCGGTTTGTTCTCTGTCTCGTCTCGCGTGACCTGAAACGTGGTGTAGAAGGACCGATTGGCCGAGACCACACGAAACTCCCGGTCGAGGATCAGCAGGGGCTCACGCACCGTTTCCACGATGTTCTCGGCATAGACACGCGCTCTCCGTCTTCGCTGTTCCGCCTCCCTGCGGTCGGTAATGTCCTCGATGGCCAGGAGGATCGTCTGTGCCTGCTGTGCCTTTCGGTAAATCGTCCGGGCATTCAGGCACATTACGCGCCGCCCGATCACCGGGAAATCGCATTCCACCTCATAGCCTTCAACAGTAGTGTTCTTCTGGAGGAGCGTTCCCAGCAGCTCTTGCAGCTTGAGGATGTCCCATTGTCCGTTACCCAGGCGATAGAAGCTTTTTCCCGTGGTCTCCTCGGGTGCTACCTTGAACGTCCGGAAAAACGAACGGTTGGCAGTAACAACCTTCAGATTGGCATCCAGTACCAGCAACGGCTCTCGCACGGTGTCGACGATGTCCGCCGCAAGATCATCCGGCTGCTGAACCCGGTTCGAGGATCGGCCAATCGAGTCACGAGGTGTTCCGGTAGTTGTCATGGAAACCTCCAATGGCCTGGGACGCCCGTCTCGGCCGCATCGGTTTCAAGGGTACATCGACGTCCTGCAGGGCGGAAGCCTGCCCATCGATGCCTTCGCAGCCGCCGGCATGATCGCCCCTCAATCCAGACTCTTCCGGAACCGCAAGGGCGTCGCGGGTGGTCTCGGCACGGTGACACCGTGTCGGCGAAAGGAGCGATCGCCGCCCCGCTCCGTCAATCGACCGGCCCGTGGGCCAAACCCGCCTCAGCGTGGAGGGCAGGCCGCCGTCGACTCGCGGATCTTCGGGGAGACCAGGTCAGGATCGAGCTCGACGCTTGGGGTGAGATCGTGGAGCGACGCCCACGCGGCGCACGCCTCCTCCTGGCGGTCGAAGGCGACCCGCACGAAGGCCAGCAGCTGCCAGTACTCGGCTCGCTCCGGGGCGTCCGCCTTCTCGACGGCTGCGCTTCGCTGCGATTCGAGCAGCTCGCGAGCGCGGTCGTAGTCGCCCGCGTCGTAGGCCCGTCGAGCGGCCCGGACCGTGCCGAGGAACCGGGCGCTCGTCTCCCGGCGACGCGCCTCCTCCGCGGCGGCTTCCGCCGATGCGGCCGGGGGCGCCGGGGGTTCCGCCAGCTGCAGGGTCACCAGCGGGATCTCGATCGAGCGGCCGACCGACAGGGTGCGCGGGTCCTCGATGCGGTTCCACGACTGGAGCATCCGGGCGCGCCCGAGGTCGCCGTAGAACCGCTCGGCGAGCGTGGCCAGCGACTCGCCCCGTTCCAGGGAATGAGCCAGCACCACCGGCATGACGATGCGCTGCCCCGGCTGGAGGGGGGCGCGCCGCTGGAGCCCGTTCAGCTCGGCGATCTCGGGCCAGGCGGAGGGGCGGCCCAGGTAACGCTGCGCCAGCTTCGACCACGAATCGCCGGAGCGGACGGTGTGGACGACGCAGTACGGCACGCGGAGCTTCTCGCCGGGGTGGATCACGGTGCCCGACCGGCCGTTGAGCTGCATCAGCAGCCCGGCCAGCTCGAAGTCGCCGTAGTAGCGCTTGGCGATCGCCGAGGCCGATTCGCCGCCGGCGACCGTGTGTTGACGTTCGGCGGCCGGGGCCACGGTCCCCGCGGTGGCGATGCCCAGCACGATCGCCCACAGCTGTCGCTTCGCGCGGATCACGGGGCGCTCCGCTCGCGGAAGTCGTGGCGCAGGCGGCGCTCCTCGCCCGCGGCCAGGTCCAGCTCGTACTCGGCCCGGCCGTAGGTCGGATGCTCGAAGGTCACCTTGTACCGCCCCGGCGCCAGCGCCAGCGGGGCCGCGCGCGGGGTGTGGAAGTCGGCGTCATCCCCGACCCGGACGCGCGCCCACGGATTCGCCACGAAGCGCACCCGGGCCGGCTCCGCCACGGCGCTGACGAGCGACTCGATCGGGGGGGGAGCGTCCATCACCGGGGTGGCGGCCGGAAGGTCGACCGCTTCGACCGTCGGAACGCCCACCGCCGAGGTGGCGGCCCGTACATCGACCGCCATGGGTCCGAAGCGGTCCGGCCATGCCAGGACCCCCGGCTCCCACGACTCCCCGACGGAAACCGGCGGCGTCTCCGCGCGGGGCGGCGGCGGCGGCGACGTGCCGTCACCGTCTCCCCGCACCAGCACCACTCCGACGACCAGCAGCCCCAGCACCGCGGGCGCCGCGGCGGCGGCATAACGCCACGCCATCCGGCGTTGCTCGATCTGCCGGCGAGCCCGGCCCACCGCCGGGCTCAGCGTGGTGTCGCTCTCGGACGATCGCAGCACGCCGCGCGCGCCGAGCCAGGCGGCGATCTCCCGCCGGCAGTCGGTGGGCGAGGCGGTCCCGAATCGTCGCTCGAGGTAACGGCGAACGGTGGTCGCGGACTCGAGACGGGCCGAGGGCTTCGGGTGCAGGCAGCAGCGGATCAGCCGCACCATCCAGCGCGGGACGGCGGCGCCGCGACGCCGCGGCGACTCGAAGCGCCCCCGCTGCATCCGCTCCAGCAGCGTGTCGGCCGATTCCTCGTCCGACTCCCGGTACGGTGGCGCGCCGGTCAGCATCTCGTACAGCAGGATCCCGAACGAGAACAGGTCGCTCCTGTAGTCGACCTGCTCGCCCATCATCTGCTCCGGCGACATGTAGGGAACCGAACCGAGCATCGTGCCGGGCTGCGTCAGCCCGAGGCCGCGCTTTTCCAGCGCGATACCGAAGTCGGCGATCTTGGACTCCCCGCCGTGCCCGATCAGGATGTTGGCCGGCTTGAGGTCGCGGTGCACGATGCCGCGGCTGTGGATCTCTTCCAGGCCGCGGATGATGGACAGGCCGATCAGGCCCGCCACCCGGGCGTCGATCCGCCCCACCTGCTCGAGCACGGCCCGCAGATCGGCGCCGTCCACGAACTCCTGGGCGATGTAGTGGTCGCCGCGGAACTGGAAACAGTCGTAGACGGCGACGACGTTCTGGTGCTGCACCGCGGCAGCCGCCCGCGCCTCGCGCTCGAAGCGCGCCACCATCGAGGGGTCCACCGGCACGTCGCGGCGCATGCGCTTGAGCACGACCAGCCGGTCGAGGGTCGGCTGCCGCGCCAGGTGCACGACGCCCATGCCGCCCTCCGCGATCTCGCGAAGGACCTCGAAGTTGCCCAGCCTCCTCGGCCGGGTCACCGCGCGCTCCCCGGGCATGACGAAGCCTACGCCTCGGGGCTCAGCTCGTAGACCTCCGGCCCGTCGTCGTGCAGCTCGATCAGGAACTGATAGGTCTGCGAACCGATCTCGACCCGGTCGCCGTGCCGCAGCTCGCCCACCTGCACCGGCCGTCCGTTCACCAGCACGCCGTTGGTGCTGCCCAGGTCGCGGATGCGGAACTCGTCGCCGGCGTACTCGATCGCGGCGTGCTGGCGGGACAACGCGGGGTCGTCGAGCGCGAAGTCGACACCCGGGCCGCGGCCGAGGGTGGACAGCTCCCGCAGGATCCTCAGCACCGTTCCGGCACTTCCGCCGGACACCGCGACCATCCTGACCTCGTGCTCCGCCAGGAATTCCGCCAGGCCGCGGTTCTGACCTCCCTTGGCGACTCGCCGAGTCTTTCCGTCACGCATCGCTGGTCTCCGCGCGAAGACGAACCGTATCCCCCTTGCGGATGGATGGATTCCGCCTTGGGCAAAGTCAATGCCCGAATCGTAATCGGCGTGTCGCGATCGGTCACGGGGCGGCCGGCTTGAAATTTCCGGGGGCGGGGCCGAGATTTCGTCGTGGACCGACCCCGTCCACGAGGGCTGCCGTATGCCCGGTTCCTCGGCCTCCTCCGCCACGTCGAAGCGCGTCACCCGCAAGGTGCCGTTCGCGGCGCCGCACGTGTTCGTGCTGGCGGTGATCGACGGGCCCGACATCGACGTCGCCCACCGCATCGCGCGGTCGGAGACGGTGATCGGCCGCGGCGGCGACGCCGACTTCGCGTTGAGCGACGAGGAGATCAGCAAGCGGCACTGCGTGATCCGCTGCGACGCCGGGATCTGCCACGCCCTCGATCCGGGCAGCCTCAACGGCACCCGCGTCAACGGCCGCGAGCTGCGCCCCGACGTCGCCCAGCGCCTGCGCCACCTCGACGAGATCCAGCTCGGCGGCACGCGCCTGCTGTTCGTCACCGGGCGGTTCGCGGAGCGGCCGGCCGAGGAGCGATGATCGGATAGCGGGCGACAGCCGAGATCTGGATCGTCCGTGTCCACAAGCCCGCAAAGCCGGTCAACGACCCGCCAATCACCTTCCCCGCGTCCCACTTCGCCCCACCCCCTTCGACACGCAGCCGACCCCGTCAACCCGAACCGTAATCTCCCGTATCCAACCATCGTCGATAGTGGTAGAACTGAGGCAACCCGGCTACCACCACTGGGAGTGTCGGATGTCCCGCTGCGACTCCTGCGGGAGCGACTATCCTGACGGGCAGCGTTTCTGCGGTGACTGCGGAGCCGCCGTCGACAAGACTTCCGCGCCCACCGAGACGAGCCTGAGAAACGCCGCCAGCGCGGTCTCCCATCCATCACCCGATCCGGCCCGCTTCATCCCCGGAACGGTGCTGGCCCGGCGCTACCGCATCGTCGGTTTGCTCGGCCGCGGTGGAATGGGCGAGGTCTACCGCGCGGACGATCTGAAGCTCGGCCAGCCGGTGGCGTTGAAGTTCCTGCCCGCCGGGTTGCAGCGGGACCCGTCCCGGCAGGAGCGCTTCCTCAACGAGGTCAGGATCGCCCTCCGGGTGACCCATCCCAACGTGTGCCGGGTTTACGACATCGGCGAGGTGGACGGGCAGCACTACATCTCGATGGAGTACGTGGACGGTGAAGACCTCGGCTCGTTGCTGCGGCGGATCGAACGGCTGCCCCAGCACAAGGCGGCGCAGATCGCTCGCCAGCTCTGCGCGGGACTTGCGGCCGCGCACGATCAGGGCATCCTGCATCGCGACCTGAAGCCGACGAACGTGATGATCGACGGCCGCGGCCGGGCGAAGATCACGGACTTCGGGCTGGCGAGCCTGGCGCTCGGGGTCGCGCCCGGGGAGGTGCGCGCGGGCACCCCGGCCTACATGGCCCCGGAGCAGCTCGAGGGCAGCGAGGTCACGGTGAGGAGCGACGTCTACTCGCTCGGCCTCGTGCTGTACGAGCTGTTCACGGGCAAACGCGCCTTCGATGCGAGCAGCCGCGCGGAGATGTTGCGGCTGGAGCGAGAGTCGACGCCCACCAACCCGTCGAGCCACGTCAAAGGGCTCGATCCCACGATCGAGCGGGTGATCCTGCGTTGCCTCGAGACCGACCCCGGCGACCGGCCGGCATCCGCGCTCTCCGTGGCCGCCACGCTTCCCGGCGGCGATCCGCTGGCGGCGGCTCTGGCCGCCGGCGAGACGCCGTCGCCGCAGATGGTCGCCCAGGCGGGAGACGTGGGCGGGTTGCCGCCGTCGATCGCGGTTTCCTGCCTCGCGTTCATCCTCGTCGCGCTGGCGCTGGCATTCGCGGCCAGCGCGCGGTTCCCGGAGCTCGGCGGGCTGATCAACAGGGTGCCGCTCGAGAAGCCTCCCGTGGTCCTGGCCCGTGATGCCCAGGAGCTGCTGGCCAAGCTCGGGCACGACGCCCAGGCGGTCTCCCGCTCGCACGGCTTCGACGTCCACCATGCTTACCTGGACTACATCGAGAAGACCGACCCTTCGCCCCGGCGCTGGGATCGGCTCTCCGGCGGGCCGCCCGCCGTCTACTTCTGGTACCGGCAGAGCCCGCGCGTGATGATTCCGGGGAACGGGTTTGCCAGGCGCGTCACGCGCTTCGATCCCCGACACGACGTTTCCGGGATGGCCTACGTGGCGCTGGACGGCGCGGGACGAATGACACGTCTTCGCGTCGTCCCGCCGCAGCTCGATGCGAGCACGGAGCCGGCAAGGGAGCCGGACTGGTCGGTCCTGCTCGAGGCCGCCGGCCTCGATCCCGCGGCGTTGACCCGGGTCGAGCCGCGATGGTTGCCCGCGGATTACGCCGACCGCCGCGCGGCGTGGGAGGGCAGGCGCCCCGACGCGCCCGGGCTCGAGGTGCGGATCGAGGCGGCGGCGTACCGCGGACAGCCGACCTACTTCGCGATCCTCGACACCTGGGATCGACCGTGGCGGATGGAGCGGTTGCAGCTCGTTGCGCAATTGCAGCCGTTGTTCGTGTTTCAGGGTCTGCTCGCGCTCGCGATCGTGGGCGGCGCGCTGTTCATGGCGCGCCGCAACCTGAGGCTGGGGCGCGGAGACCGCAAGGGCGCGGGCCGGCTGACCCTGGTGTTCGGACTTGCCATGCTGGTGGACTGGGCGGCGACGGCGGACCACGTGCCGGACTTCAACGGCGAGCTCACCCTGCTGACCATGGGCCTGGCGGAGGCCCTGATGTTCAGCGGCGTGGTCTGGCTGATCTACGTCGCGGTCGAGCCGTTCCTGCGGCGCCGCTGGCCGGGTACGCTGGTCTCGTGGAACCGCCTGCTCGCCGGGCGGTTCGCCGATCCCCTGATCGGCCGGGACCTGCTGATCGGCACGGCGGCGTTCGCCGGATTGTGCCTGCTGGAACTTCCGGTGCGCGTCCTGGGAACGCGGTGGCTCGAGGTTCCCCCGATGAATCCACTCTTCGGCGAAGGGACCAACACGGCGGTCCTGCTCGGCGGCCGCTTCGTGGCTTCCCACATCGGGAGCAGTCTCGCGTTCGGCGTGGTCATGACGATGACGTTGTTGTTCGCGCTGCTCCTGTTGCGCCTCGTGCTGAGAAAGCACTGGCTCGCCGTTGCGGCGCTCGTCATCGTGTTCGCGGTTCCCCCGACCCTGGTCCTCGACCCGCGCCTGATGCCGTTGTTTCTTCCGATGCTGGTGATCTCCTGGGTGGCGATCTTCCTGTTGCTGACCCGCTTCGGCGTGCTGAGCGTGTCCGTCCTGATCGCCTTCAGCCAGCTGGTGCAGGGCGCGCCGTCCTACGACCTGGCGGCGTGGCACTCCGGCGCGACGCTCGCCCTGTACGGCGTGATCGTCGCGCTGGCCACGTACGGTTTCTACACCTCGCTGGCCGGCCGACCGGTTTTCGCGGCGGAGGTCGTCCCCCAGGAGTGAGCGGCCGGTTCCCACCGGTCTGCCGACTCCCGCCCGATTACGAGATCGGGGAGCGAGACGCGCGACAACGAGGGAGCGTTCCCGCCGGCCGGCCGGCGTCGATCGGATTCGGTGCGAAGCTCTGAGGGGGAGGCGTCACTCGGGCGCCGCGATCAACCCGTGGCCGAAGGTGGTGTCGTAGCCCGCCGGGCCCAGGTCGATCGCGGTCGCCCGCAGCGACGCCAGCGCCTGCGCGGGCGCGGCGGCGCGCGGGCCGGCCAGCACGCGGGCCAGCACGGCGGCGGCCCGGGGCGCGGCCATCGAGGTGCCGCTCTCGTTGACGTAGCCGCCGCCGCTCCGTGCGACGCGCACGCCCACCCCCGGGGCCGCGAACATCACCTGCGGTCCGCGGTTCGCGTACAGATAGATGCGGTTGGCGGCGTCGACCGCGGTGACGCCGACGACGGGCGGGTAGGCGGCCGGGTACAGCGGCTCGCCGGTGGGTCCGTTGTTGCCCACCGCGGCGACGACGACGATGCCCTTCGCCACGACCGCGTCGATCGCGGCCTCCAGCACGGCGTTCGGCGGGCCGGCCAGGCTCATGTTGATCACGGGCACGCGTTCTGCGGCCAGCCAGTCCAGCGCCTGCACCAGGCTGGACGCGGTGGCCGCGTTGCTTTTCGTCGCATCCTCGAAGAACACGGACGCCGCATGGAGCTTCGCGCCGCGCAGCGCGCCCTGCACCTGGTCCGACTCGCCGACCAGGATCGAGGCCACCGCGGTGCCGTGGGCCAGGGGGCGCGGGCGGTCGTAGGGCACGAAGTCGCGCTGGACCATCGAGGCGCGGCGCAGCGCCTCGTGCTTCTTCATCACCGCCGAGTCGACGATGCCGATCGTGACGCGCCCCGTGACCTGCGGGGCGGGGGCGACCGCGGGCTTCGCCTCGCCGGCCTGGTCCGCCGCACCGGCGGCGCCGCGGTAGACGTGGTTGAAATCGACCTCCGCCCCGGGCGCGAGCTTCCCGAGCTCGAGCCACGCCTCCGCGGGCTCGCGGTCCTGCGGGGCGAGGACGCGGATCAGCACCCGGTCCAGCGCCTTCAGCTTCCGCAGCTCGCGCACGGTGAAGCCGTGCCCGGCGATGCGGCGCGCGTGCTCCGGCTCGACCATCAGCACCCACACGCCGCGCTCGATGGCCAAGCCCTCGGCGTCGATGTCGGGCTCGAACGGCTCCGGCGACCTCGGCACGATCTCGACCACGTCGTCGAGCACGTCGGGAACGAGCTGCGCCAGCGCGACGCCGCCACCCGCCAGCGTCGCGGCGATCACGACCGCGGCGATGCCGCGCAGACGGTGCGCCATGCCGGGGCGATGTCGTGGATGTCGTTTCACGGACGAGCTCCCGCCGCACGCCCGCGCAGCTCCCCGGCCCAGCCCAGCACCAGCCCGGCCCCCGCCCTCGCCGAGCTTGTCGGCGATGCGGTAGTGGAGCAGCGAGGTTCCGGGCTCGATTCTCAAACGGGTCTCCGTGGTTCCGGGGATTGTACGCCAGGAGGCTCGCCCCGCGGCGCACTACAATTCCCGTCAAGAGGGTTCACCGTTGGGCTTCGAGCTTCAGGCCTACCTGGAACGGATCGGCTGCGACGGCGTTCCCGGGCCGAGCCTCGCCGCGCTGGACGACGTCCACGCCCGCCACCTCGACCGCATCCCGTTCGAGAACATCGACGTGTTCCTGGGGCGGCCGGGGGGCCTCGATCCGGAATCGCTGCAGGCCAGGCTCGTTCGCGCCGGCCGCGGCGGGTACTGCTTCGAGCAGAACACGCTGTTCGCCACGGCGCTGCGCGCGCTGGGCTTCGCGGTCGAGACGCTGGAGGCGCGCGTGCGGCCGCCGGAGGCGACGGCTCCGCTGCCGCGGACCCACATGCTGCTGCGCGTGGAGGTCGAGGGTCGCGCCTACCTCGCCGACGTCGGTTTCGGCGGCGACGGTCCCCGGCTCCCGGTGCCGCTCGACGGCACGCCACGCGAGCAGCCCGACGGCGTGTACCGCGTGGGCCGCGAGGGCGGCGGCGTTTGCGTCCTGCGCGACCGGCACGCCGGGGCGTGGCGCGACCTCTACGCCTTCACGCTCACGCCCGCGCTGACCGTCGACTTCGAGGTCGCCCACCACTACACCGCGACGCATCCGGAATCGGTGTTCGTCAGGAACCTGACCGTGCAGCGGCGCGGGGCGCGCGAGCGGCACGTGCTGCGGGGGCGGCGCTACGCCGTGGAGCGGGACGGCGGGGAGACGGCGCGCGAGATCGCCGACGGCGACCTCGGGCCGTTGCTCCAGGGGACGTTCGGCCTGCGGCTGGCCCCGGACGTGATCCGCGGGATCCTGTCCCGGCTGCCCTGACCGGGACGACAACCCCGACAAACCGAGGCTCTCCTCTCACGAGAGCGCATGTTCATGCGTGGCCGGACGGCGCGGCGGCCCGTACCGTTCGTGGCGTCACAGGAGAGCCACCATGCGTTACCACCGGACCGTCTCCGCGCTGGCCCTGTTCGCGTCGTGCCTGCTCGTCGCGGCCCCCGGGGCCCGGGCCGCCGAGCCGCCCGAGCTGATCAATTACCAGGGCGTGCTGCGCGCGGCCGACGACGCGCCGCTCGGCGGCAGCCACGACATGGTGTTCCGCTTCTGGAGTGCCGCCGTCGGCGGCAGCGAGATCCTCGTCGACACCCACACCGCGGCGGTCGGTGCGGCGGTGACCGTCACGGGCGGCCTGTTCAACGTGCAGCTCGGCGGCGGGACGGTCAGCGACGGCAGCGGTCCCGGGACCTACACCACGCTGAGCCACGTGTTCCGCGACTACGCCGAGGTGTGGCTCGCGATCCAGGTCGGCGCCGAGACGCTCTCGCCGCGCGTGCGCGTCGTGGCCAGCCCCTACGCCGCCAACGCCATGCACCTCGGCGGCAAGCGCGCCAACCAGTTCGTCGACACTGCCGCGGGCGAGCAGGCCAAGCTCGGCAAGCTCGTGCTCGGGCAGGGCTCGGGTACCTATCCGGGCTACGCGTTCGAGGCCTACGGGAGCGGCGGGGGCGCTTACTTCGGCGGCGGCAGCAGCGGCCGCGCCCACATCGCCGTGGGCCACCGGGGCATCGACGCCTACGGCAGCGACTACGGCGGTTACTTCAAGGACTGGGACGGAACCGGCTCGGCCACGCTGGGCAACGGCGACACCGGGATCTCGGCCACGGGCAACTTCGCCGGAGGGCACTTCCAGACGCCGGACGGCAGCAGTTTCGCCTACCTCGCCTCCTCCGGCTACGGGATCTCGGGCTACGGCAACACCGGCGGCGGCTACTTCAACGACCCGGACAGCAGCGGCCTGGCCTACATCGCCGCCGGCGACTACGGGGTCCAGGGCTTCGGGAACACCGCAGGTGGCTACTTCGTCGGCACCGGGCCTGGCGGGAGCGGCAGCGCCTACGTCGGCTACGGGAACCGCGGCATCCACGCCCTGGGCAACGAGGCGGGCGGGTACTTCAAGGACGCCAACAACAGCGGCTACGCCTTCGCGGGCTGGGGTGATCGCGGCATCGAGGCCCAGGGCAACGAGATGGGCGGCCACTTCAAGGACGCCAACGGCAGCGGCTACGCCTACGTGGGCTGGGGCGACCGCGGCATCCACGCCCACGGCAACGAGGTCGGCGGCTACTTCAGCGACCTCAACGAGAGCGGCCGCGCCTACGTCGGCTACTCGAGCGCCGGGATCCAGGCCGCCGGCAACTCGTGGGGCGGCTTCTTCCAGGACTCGGACCACAGCGGCCTTGGCTACGTCGGCGTCGGCGACCGCGGCATCTGGGGCAAGGGCACCTTCGCCGGCGGCACGTTCTCGCACCCGGACAACGTGACCTTCTGGGCCGACGTCTCGACCTCGACGCGCAAGATCGTCGGCACCGGGACGGTCAGCTTCGTGCAGAACCACCCCGTCGAAAGCGACAAGGTGGTCGTCTACGCCGCGCCCGAGGGCGACGAGGTCGCGGTCTACACGCGCGGCACGGCGCGGCTGGCCGGCGGCGAGGCGCGCGTGCGGCTCGGCGAGACCTTCGCGCTGGTGGCCAACCCCGACATCGGGCTGACGGTACACCTGACGCCGCGCGGCGAGCCGGTCGCGCTGGCCGCGACCGAGGTCTCGACGGAGGAGATCGTGGTGCGCGGTCCCGCCGGCTCCGACGCGACGTTCGACTACCTGGTCTACGGGCTGCGCCTGGGCTTCGAGGAGCTGGCGATCGTGCAGCCGAAGACGCGCGAGGCGTTCCTGCCCGCGCGCGCGGCGGTCGAGGAGCCGTACCGCGAGCGGCCCGAGCTGCGGCGCTTCAGCGCCTTCGAGCGTTTCCGCGGGATGCGCGCCGCCGTCGGCAGGGGCGAGGAGGTCGACCTGTCGCGGACGCGCGCGCTGGTGGCGGCGATCGACGACCGGCGCGCGGAAGCCGCCGAGGCCGGCCGCACCGAGGCGCAGGCCGAGCGGTCGCTGTTCGACCGGCCCGCGCCGTCCGGAAACGTCCCGCCTGCGCGCCCGCCCGAGCGGCCCGCAACCGTGACCGGGCCCGCCCCGGTGACGATCCAGACGGTCGAGCCCGCAGCGACGAACGTCACGTGGCTGCCGGCCGGCGAGCCGGTCGAGGAGGGCGACGTGCTCGCGCTCGACCCGTTCGAGCCGGGGCGCGTGCGCCGCGCGGCTTCGCTGGCCGACGCCGGCGTGGTCGGGATCGCCGCGGGTTCCTCGCGCCCGGCGACCGACGGCGGCCTGGAGGCTCCGGTCGCGGCGTTCGGCATCGTGACCGTTCGCGCCGACGCCGGCTACGGCGCGATCCGCCCGGGCGACCTGCTGGCGGCCTCGCCCACGCCCGGTCACGCGATGCGGGCGCTGGAGGCGATCCCGGGAACGATCCTGGGCAAGGCGATCGACGCGCTGGACGGCGGCACGGACACGATCCGCGTGCTGCTGAGCCCGCGCTGACGGGAGGCGCGCGATGCTTGATCTGCGCGGGTTGACCCTCTCGATCCTGGCCGCGCTCGTCGCGCTGCCCGGTTTCGCGCAGCAGAGCGCGAGCTACCGGCTCGACGAGCACACGTTCAACGCCGGCGGCCGTCCGCTGGGCGGCAGCATCGCCGCCTCCGCCTCGTACAAGGTCTCGCTGGACGCGATCGGCGCCCCGGTCGCGCTCGCCGGCGCGCTGTCCTCGCCGGGCCACCGCATGGAGGCCGGCTTCGTGCCGGTCTACCGCCCGCCGGGCGAGGTGCGCTGGATCACCATGGGCGCCGACAAGCAGACCGTGAGCTGGACCCCGGAGCCGACCGTCGGCGACTACAGCCTGTACCGCGGCTCGCTCTCCGCGCTCGACGGCACGTCCTGGGGCTCGTGCCTCGAGTCCGGCGTGACCGGCACCAGCACGATCGACTCCACGATCGCCTCCGCCGGCAACGGCTTCTACTACCTCGTCGCCGCGCGCAACCGGCTGGGCGAGGAAGGCACCCTGGGCGAGACGAGCGCCGACACGACCCGCTGGCCCGCCGCGGCGTGTCCCTGACTCCTTCCCGATGCTCCGGTTCGAAAGCGCTGTTCCGCGACCGCAGGTTCGGGCGTACCCTCTGCGCATGGAACGGCGCCCGCTCCGGCGCGCGCTCCTCCTGGGCTGCGCGCTTCTCGCGGCGACGACCGCCGCCCGGGCCGTGGTCTACCCCGGGCGCAGCTTCGGCCCGGAGGACGGGCTCGTCACCGGCAACGCGACGGCGATGTTCCAGGGCAGCCGCGGGCAGGTCTGGCTGGCCACCGACGAGGGTGTGGCGCGTCTCGAGGGCCGCCGCGTGCGGCTGCTCGGGGACGAGGCGGGCCTCCTCAGCCCGGCGGTGACCGACATCGCCGAGACGCGCGACGGCTCGTTGTGGTTCGCCACCACCGCGGGACTGTGCCGGCTGCGTCCCGACCGGCTCGACGATCAGCCGGCCTTCGAGTGCGGCGCCCCGGAGGCGGTCGTCGAAGGGCTGGCCGCCTCCGACGGCGGCGCGCGGCTCGTGGCGACGACGCCCGACGGCGTGTTCCGCGTTCCGCTCGACGCCGCGCCGCCGCGATTGGAAAGGGTCGCGCTTCCTCTTCCAGCCGATTGCGCCTACGTGCGCTCACGGGTTCAGCGCGGGCCCGGCGGGGTGTGGGTCGGGACGACGTGCGGCCTCGTGCATCTGCGCGACGACGGCGGCAGCGACGCGTGGCGCACCGGGAAGCCGGCGCGGCAGGCCTGGCCGCTGCACGTCGACGCCCGCGGGGCGGTGTGGCTGATGCTGGAGGGGGACGAGAACGCCCTGTACGGCTTCCGGCCGCCCGCGGGCCCCGCGGCCGCGGCGTGGACCTTCGACCCCGCACGGTCGCGCGAAGGCTCCCACCTGCCCGACCAGGGCGAGACGGTCCGGGTCCCGCTGCCGGCGCCGCTGGCTCGCGGTCCGACGATGCACGCCGCGAGCCGCGGCAACGGCGACGAGATCTGGGTCGGGACCACCCAGGGCGCGGCGCGGCTGCGCGAGGGCTCGCTGGAGCTGGTCGGCGCCGACGCGCGGCTGCGCAGCGGGGCGCTGTGGGTGCTCGGGACCGGGCGCGACGGGACGGTGTGGACCTCCGGCTCGGGCGGCGTCCACGCGATCCGCCCGGCGGGCTTCACCACCTACGAGGACCACGAGGGGCCGGGCGCGGAGGCGGTGATCGACCTGTTCGAGGACGCCGACGGCGTGTGGGCGGTCTCGATCGAGCCGCCCGACCGCTGGCGCGTGCACCGGCGGCTGGGCGAGCGCTTCGAGTCCGTGACGGTCGGCCTGCCCGCGGGGGCGGCGCGCGTTTGGTGGGGCTTCAACCACAAGGCGCGGCGCGACCGGCGCGGCGGGTGGTGGTTCGCCACGCCGGGCGGGCTGGTGCACCATCCCCCGTCGCGGCGCCTCGAGGACCTCGCCGACCCCTCGCGCGCGGTGCTGTACGCCAATGCGTGGCTCGGCATCACGGACGGCGTGTGGACCGTGTTCGAGGACTCGCGAGGAGCGCTGTGGATCGGAGCCTGGCCGGCCGAGCTGCTGGTGTGGGAGCCCGGCGCGCCGCGTCCGCGCCGCATCGACGGGTTCGCCGCGCTCGGTCTCGGCGCCGCGTGCAGCTTCGCCGAGGGAGCGGACGGCGCGATCTGGATCGGAATGTACGCCGGCGCCGTGGTGCGCTGGCGCGACGGCGCGCTGACCGCGGTGCCGGTCGAGGTCGCCGATACGCCGAGCCGGATCATCTTCGACCTGCACGTGGACCGCGACGGACGGGTCCTGATCGCGCATCCCTGGGCCGGCGTGCTGCGCATCGACGACCCGGGCGCGTCGGAGCCGCGCGCCCTGCCGCTCACGCCCCGCGACGTGCGCCGGGCGCTGTCGGTGGCCGAGGACCGCGACGGCGCGCTGTGGATCGGAACGCGGCGCGGGATCTACCGCCGCGATCCCGGCGGCGCCACGCCGCGCCACTTCACCGCCGGCGACGGCCTGCCCTCGATGGCGACCGCGCCCTTGCTCGTGGACGGCGACGGGGTGCTGTGGGCCGGGACGTCGCTGGGGCTGGCGCGGTTCGTCGGGGCGGACGACGCCGAGGCGGACCCCGGACCGCCCTCGTTCCTCGCCGCCCGTGTCGACGGCCGGCCCGTCGCCGTGCCCTGGGTCGGCACGCGCGCCCTCGGCCTGCCGCGGCTGCGCGCCGGGCTGCACCAGCTCGAGCTGACGATCTCCAACGAGCGCAACATCGACGGGGCGTTCCAGTACCGCATCCTCGACTCCGCGGCCGCCGAGGCCGCGTCGTGGAGCCCGCCGATCCGGGGCTCGACGCTGCGGTTGGCCGGCCTCGACGCCGGCGCGTACCGCGTCGAGGTCCGCGCCTCGGACCCGCTCGGGGAGCGCGTCTCCGGAGCGGCCTCGGTCGAGCTGAGCGTGGCGCCGCCGTGGTGGCGCACGCCGTGGGCGGCCGGGCTGTCGCTGGCGCTGGTATTGGCCGCCGCCGTCGGCGCGTACCAGGTGCGGCTGGGACGGATCGCCCAGCGGGACCGGATCCGCAAGCGCATCGCCGGCGACCTGCACGACGAGATCGGCACCTCGCTGGCCCGCATCTCGATCCTCAGCGGCGTCGCCGCGAGCGCGCGCTCGCCCGCCGAGGTCGAGCCGCTGGTGCAGGCGATCGGCGAGACCGCGCGCTCTGCCGTCGACGCCAACAGCGACATGGTCTGGGCCATCGACCCGCGCCGCGACAGCCTGGACGAGGTCGTGCGCCGCCTGCGCGCGTTCGCGTCCGGCTTCGTCGAGGGTACCGGCGCGCGGCTGGTCATGGAGGAACGCGTTTCGGAGCGCAGCCTGGCCCTCGGCGCCGACGTGCGCCGCAACCTGTACCTCGCGCTCAAGGAGGCGATCGCCAACGCGGCCAAGCACGCCGGCGCCGGGGAGGTGCGGCTGGTGATGAGCCTCGTCGACGGGGTGCTCGTCGCCACCGTCGAGGACGACGGCGTCGGCTTCGATCCCGAGCGGACGCGGGGCCTGGCGGCCGAGAGCGTCCCCACCGGCTACGGGCTGCACAGCATGGAGCGGCGGGTCCGCGAGCTCGGCGGCAGCCTGGCCATCGAGTCGAGCCCCGGGAGCGGGACCCGCGTCACGATCCGCGTGCCGGTGGGAGACCGCAACCTCGGCGCCCGGCTGCGCTCGCTGTTCCGCCGCCGTCCGGCCGCGAACCCTCGCCCTCGCGCGGGAGCGCCGCTGCGGCGCGGCGACGAGGTCTGATCATGGCGATCCGCGTGGCACTGGTGGAGGACGACGACGGCCTGCGCTTCGGGCTCAAGCAGCTGATCGAGGGCACGGGCCGGATGAAGTGCGTGGCCACGTGCCGCTCGGTCGAGGAGTTCTTCGACGTCACGTGGTCCGAGCCGCCGCAGGTGATCCTGCTCGACATCAACCTGCCCGGGCAGTCCGGCGCTGACGCCGTACCCGCGGTGCGCGCTCGCCACCCGGACGCCTCGGTGCTGATGCTGACGGTCTACGACGAGGAGGAGAAGATCTTCCGCTCGCTGCTCAACGGGGCCCACGGCTACCTGCTCAAGAAGACGCCCCCGGCGCGGCTGCTCCAGGCGATCGAGGACGGTCTGGCCGACGGCTCGCCGATGTCGCCCGAGGTCGCGCGGAAGGTGATCCACCTGTTCCGCAAGGCCGCCCCGCCCGTGGAGCGCGAGACCGACCTGACGCCCCACGAGCTGCGGGTGCTCAGGATGCTGGCCGACGGCTACAGCTACCAGAACGTGGGCGACGAGCTGCGGGTCAGCATCAACACCGTCCGCAACTACATCCGCGCGATCTACGAGAAGCTGCACGTCCACTCCAAATCGCAGGCCGTGAGCAAGGCCATCCGCAACGGCTGGATCTAGGACCCTGGGCGGCCACCCCGTTCCGCGCTATAACAGTGTCAGCGCGGGGGCATCGAAAAAAGAGGAGCAAGCCATGGCGGACAACAAGGTCATCGCGGTGGTCGGTGCGACCGGGGCCCAGGGCGGCGGCCTGGTGCGGGCGATCCTGAACGATCCCGAGGGCGGCTTTGCGGCGCGGGCGATCACGCGCAACAAGGACTCGGACAAGGCGAAGCAGCTGGCGAAGCTCGGGGCCGAGGTCGTCGAGGCGGACCTGGACAACGAGCAGAGCCTGGACAAGGCGTTCCAGGGGGCGTACGGCGCCTTCTGCATCACGAACTTCTGGGAGCACTACTCGCCCGAGAAAGAGGCGGCGCAGGCCAGGTCGATGGCCCGGGCGGCCAAGCGCGCCGGTCTCCGGCACGTGATCTGGTCCACGCTCGAGGACACGCGCAAGTGGGTGCCGCTCGACGACGACCGGATGC
>JBFKMV010000057.1:0-25753 GCA_041629655.1 Candidatus Polarisedimenticolaceae bacterium | reverse complement strand
GATCAGCATCAGCTCCCGCGGGGCGTCCTCGTCGACGGGTGCCGGCCCTGCGCGCGCCGGCGGCGGCGTCGGGCGCCGCGGGGCCGGCGCGGCGGCGGCGGGCCCGGGCGGCTGCGCCAGGTCGCTCCGCTCGACCGTGAACGGCAGACGCCCCAGGCGCACCTCGACGCGCTCCCCGAGCACCCGCACGATCTCGCCCTGCTTGCCCAGCGAGCGGACGTGCACCCGCATCCCCGCGCGGGGCTCGCCCACCAGCGGCAGCGGCTCGCCGCCCGCGGTGCCCGGGTCGAGCTCGGCGCGCTTTTTGGCCAGGTCGTCGCGCAGCCGTCCCTCGAGCCGACGCCCGCGCCGCGCCGCGCGGTCCCGCTCGGCGGGATCCCGGATCCCCGCCAGCTCGCGCGCCGCGCGCTGCCGGAACTCCTCGAGCAGCCCGTCGAGCTTTCGCGCGCCCTGCTCGGCCCGGCGCCGCGCTTCCCGGCCCTCCGTCTCGCGTGCCCGTTCGACCTCGCGCTCGAACTCCAGCCGCTCCAGCGAGAGCGTCTCCCGTTGCTGCTCGAGCTCGTGCGACAGCTCGCGCAGCCGGGCCAGCGTGGCCTCGATCCGCGCGCCGCCCTGGTCGAGGTGGCTCCGCGCGCGTCGGACGAGCTCCGGGTCGAGACCGATCCGCTCGGCGATCTCCAGCCCCGCCGACACCCCGGCCTCCCCCATCAGCACCCGGTAGGTCGGACGCATCGCGGCCGTGTCGAACTCCATCGCCGCGCTGCGCGCCCCCTCGGCGGTGAAGGCCCAGGCCTTGAGCGCGCCCTGGTGCGTGGTGGCGACCGCCGTCACGCCCGACGTCACCAGCCGCTCCAGAATCGCCCGCGCCAGCGCGGCGCCCTCGGTCGGCTCGGTGCCGGTCCCGATCTCGTCGAACAGCACCATCGCCGGCGGTTCGAGGTCGGCCAGGAACCGCACGACCGCCAGCAGGTGGGCCGAGAACGTGGAGAGATCGGCCTGGATCGACTGGTGGTCGCCCACGTCGGCCCGCACCTGGCGGTACAGCGGCAGCCGCGCCTCCACCGCGGGCAGCGGGATGCCCGACTGCGCCATCAGCACCGAGAGCCCGAGCGTCTTCAGCGCCACCGTCTTGCCGCCGGTGTTGGGTCCGGACAGCACCAGCACGCGATCCCAGGGGTCGAGCTCGACGTCCAGCGGAACGCAGGCCTCGCCCCGCTCGCGCAGCCGCAGCTCGAGCAGCGGGTGGCGCACCTGGCGCAGCAGCAGCGGCTGGTCCTCGCCGACGCGGGGAATCACCCCGTCGATCTCGTCGGCGAAGCGCGCCCGCGACTCCCAGTCGTCCAGCCGCGCCACCCCCTCGACCGCGCGCAGGACGTCGTCGCGCCGCAGCGCGAATCGCGCCGCCCAGTCGCGCACGATCCGGTCGTGCTCCTCCAGCTCCTCGTCGGCCAGGCGGACCCGCTCGTTGTTCAGCGGCACCGACTCCAGCGGCTCGACGAACACCGTGGCTCCCGAGGAGGAGTGGGCGTGGACGATCCCCTCGACGGCCCGCGGAGCGTCGGTGCGCACCGGGATCACGAAGCGCCCGCTGCGCTCGGTGACGAAGTCGTCCCGGATCACCGCCTCGGCCTGGGGGTCCTGGATGCGCCGCCGCAGCATCGAATGCAGCCGCTCGCCCACGCGGCGCAACGAGGCGCGGATGCGGGCCAGCTCCGGGCTGGCATCGTCCGCGATGCGACCCTCGGGATCGACGTGCGCGAGCACCGCCCGCGCCTCGGCGCCTAGGTCGGGCAACGTCTCGCCGAACTCGCGCAGCCGCGGGTAGCGCCCGGCGGCCAGCCGCCGCAGGCTGCGGCGCAGCTCGGTCGCGGCCTGGGCCACCGTGGCCAGCTCCCGGAGCGCCTGGGGCCCCGGAAGCGCCCCCTCGACGCTCAGCGCGTCGATCACGACCCGCGGGTCGGGGAGCCGGCCCGGCATCAGCCGACCGTGATCGACCCGGTGGCGGCGGGCCTCGTCCACCGTCGCCAGCTCGGCGCTGACGACCGCCGCGTCCGCCGAGGGCGTGAGGGCTCGCACGCGGGCCGCCCCCATCGGGCTCCTCGCGAGGCGGGCCACCTCGACCAGCAGCGCCTCGAGCTCCAGGGCCTCGCGAGATTCGGGGTCCAGGTCCACGGGCCGGGCGGTCATCGCCGGCATCCTCCTCCGGGGCGGCGGTTTATAGCCCAGGCCGGGGGCCCCGTCAAACCGGCCCGGTGCAAGTTTGACTCGCCCCCGGCCGGTCACCATATTCACCCGGTCATCAAGATCTTCCGGGACCCTCGATGCAAGACCTGAACACCCCCAATCCCCAGCCCGGTATCGACGAGCTGCTCCGGATCATGGTCGGCCAGCAGGCTTCCGACCTCCACCTCAAGCCGATGCGGCCGCCGCTGGTGCGGCTGAGCGGGAGGCTGACGCCGCTCGACATGCAGCCCCTGGCTCCCGAGGCGCTGCGCCGGATGCTGGACTCGATCCTCGCCGACCGGATGCGGGAGGCGCTGCAGGAGCGGCTGGCCGTCGACTTCGGCTACAGCGTGCCGGGCGTCTCGCGGTTCCGCGCCTCGGTGTTCTACCAGCGCGGCACGCTGTCGGCGACGTTCCGCCGCGTGCCGTTCGATTTCCCGTCGCTCGACGACTGGGGTCTGCCGGAGGTGCTGACCGATTTCGCGCGGCTGCCCCAGGGGCTGGTGCTGATCACCGGGCCCACCGGCTCGGGCAAGTCTTCGACCCTGGCGGCGATGATCCAGCTGATCGCCAAGAGCGCCCCCCTGCACATCGTGACCATCGAGGATCCGATCGAGTTCCTGCTCCAGGACCACCACGCCGCGGTGACCCAGCGCGAGGTGTTCACCGACACGCCGAGCTTTGCCGAGGCGCTGCGCAACGCCCTGCGCCAGGATCCCGACGTGATCATGGTCGGCGAGATGCGCGACCGCGAGACGATGCAGACGGTGCTGACGGCGGCCGAGACGGGCCACCTGGTCTTCTCGACGCTCCACACCAACAGCGCCGCGCAGACGATCGACCGCATCATCGACTCGTTCGAGCAGGGGCACCACCGGCAGATCCGCCAGCAGCTCGCGGCGGTGCTCCAGGCCGTGGTCTCGCTGAAGCTGGTCGAGCGGGCCGACGGCGCGGGTCTCATCGCGGCGGTGGAGATCCTGCGGCTGACGCCCCACGTCTCGAAGCTGATCCTCGAGGGCAACCTCGACGCGCTGACCGAGGAGATCGAGAACTCGGTCACCTACCACAAGATGCAGTCGATGAACCAGTCGCTGGCGGCGCTGGTGCTCCACGGGCGGATCGCCCGCGAAACGGCGCTGGCGGCCAGCGGCAGTCCGGGCGAGCTGGACCTGGCGCTGCGCAAGTTCCTCTACGGCCCCGAGAACCGGGAGCCGGCGGAGCAAAATCTGATGGGCGAATCCTACAGCGATTTTTCGAAGATCCTCGAGCTGCAGGAGATCAAGCGGCTGTACGACGAGCAGCAGGAGCGTCACCGCTCGGAGCTGGCCGATCGCGAGACCGAGATCGAGCGCTTGCGCGCCGAGGTGGTTCGCGGCCAGGGCCGGAACGAATCCGACGAGCTGCGGGCGGAGAACGACCGCTTGGCCAAGCAGCTGCAGCTCCTGCGCGAGGAGTACGAGGCCAAGCTCGAGCGGCTCAACGTGCGGATCCGCGACCTGTCCGACGCCGGGGCGGCCAAGCCCCGCGCGGCGAGCGGTTCGGAGCGTAAGGGGTTCTTCCGGCGCTAGTCCGGCGTCAGGACGCCGACTCGGCCTCGTGCGCCGCCTCGACCGGATGCGCCGCCGCGCGCGAGCCGGCGCTGACGGTGGAGATCGCGTGCTTGAAGATGATCTGCTCGCCGTACTGGCCGTCCAGCAGCAGCGTGAACTTGTCGAAGGACTTGATGCGGCCCGTGAGCTTCTTGCCGTTCGCCAGGTAGACCGTGACCTGGGCCCGCTCTTTCCTGGCTTGATTGAAGAAGTCGTTCTGGAGATTCCGCGACTCGCCTTCCATGGGCACCTCCACCTGGACCGCTGGTTCGTGCCCGGAGTATAACACGCGCTCAGGCGACCCCGTCGCGCCACAGCTCCACGATCGCCCCGGCCACGCTGCCCGGTCCGTCGCTCGCATCGAGCCACGTGACGCCGAGCTCCTTGCGGAACCACGTCCGCTGGCGCTTGGCGTAGCGACGCGTGTTGCGCTGCACCGCGGCGACGACCGCGGGATGCTCCGGATCGTCGTCCAGCGCCGCGAGCACCTCGCGGTAGCCGATCGCCTTGAACGCGTTGGCCGTCGCCGGGATTCCCGCGGCGAGCAGCGCGCGCACCTCGCGGACCAGCCCCGCGGCGAAGAACCGCTCGACGCGCCGGTCGAGCCGCTGTGCCAGCCGCTCGCGCGGCAGGTCGAGCGCGACCTTCAGCGAGGGGTAGCGCTCCGTTTCCGCGGCCCAGGTCCCCTGCTCGCGCAACGTGTCGCTCCAGGTCCCCGGACCGAGCAGCGCGATCTCGAGCGCGCGCAGGATCCGCTGCCGGTCGCCGGAGGGCAGCCGCGCGGCGCTCGCGGGATCGAGCCCGCCGAGCCAGCGGTGGAGCCGCGCCGTGCCGAACCGCCGCGCCATCCCGCGCAGCCGCTCGCGCAACGCGGGATCCCGTGCCGGCGCCTCGACGATCCCGCGCAGCAGCCCGCGCAGGTAGAGCCCGGTGCCCCCGACCACGACCGGGACGTGCCCGCGCGCGCGGATCTGCTCGATCGCGCGCTCCGCCCGGCGGACGTAGTCGGCCAGCGAAAAGTCCCGCCGCGGGTCGGCGCAGTCGATCAGGTGATGCGGCACCCGGCGCCGGGCCTCGGGGTCGGGCTTGGCCGTGGCGGCGTCGAACCCGCGGTAGACCTGGAGCGCGTCACAGCCGACGATCTCGCCGTCGAGTTGCTGCGCGGCCTCGAGCGCGGCCGCGGACTTGCCGGTTCCGGTGGGGCCGGCGATGACGAGCAGCGGCCCGTCCTCGGGCGCTAGCGGCCGCCGTCGCGCGCGTGGTCGCGATACTCGTTCACCGTCTCCTGCAGGTGGTCGAGGCAATAGGTCTGACCCCGCTCGATCCGAACGCCGCAGCGCGCGCAGCGGCCCCGGGACAGCGTTCGCCGCACCGGGGCGAACGCGGCCAGCAGGATACCTCCGGCGAGGCAGGCGACGCCGATCACGAGCGCGGGCCGGATCCAGGGGTCCAGCTTGGCGGCCGGGGCCCAGCCGGTCTCCCCGACCACCAGGAGGGCCGCGGTCGCGGCCAGGATGGCCAGGCCGAGATAGCGGAGGTTGCGAGCCACGTCCTGTACCTCGCCGCCGGTGGCGGAACGAACCCCCTCCCACTCCGGCTTGAATATAGGACCGGCGCTCCCCGGGGCCAGTCGACCGCTCAGCGGCCCGCGACGGCCGCCTTTTTGAGCGTCGTCCCGGGATAGTAGTGGGCCAGGATCTCGCGGTAGCCGGCCCCGCGGACGGCCATGCCGTAGGAGCCGACCTGGCACAGCCCGACGCCGTGGCCCCAGCCCTTGCCCGCGAACACCACCGCCTCGAGCCGCCCCCGCGCGTCGAGCTGCGGCTCGACGACGGTCAGGCTCTCCCGCAGCCCGAGCAGCCGGCGCACGTCGAACCCGCGGACCCGCGTCGAGCCCTTGCTCCCGACCACCTCGAGCTCCGTGATCCGTCCCGAGACGCCGCGCTCGCGCACCACGAGGCGCTCCAGCCGCCCGATCGCCACGCGGCGGTTGATCTCGCGCTCGAGGCTGCGCCGCGTGCGGCGCTCCTCCCACGAGTAGTACGACGACGAGCGGTCGTCGGCGGTGCCGCGGAGCGGAGGCAGCAGCTCCACGTAGACCGCGCGCCCGCCGCCGTCCACGCGGTAGCGCACGCGGTCCCCCGGCCACAGCTCGAGCCGCGCGGTGGGGACCGGCTGCTCGCCGACGCGGCCGAGCAGCAGCGGTGCGTCGGCCAGCCGGACGCGCCGCTCCCCCTTGCCTTCCACGAGCGTCAGCTGCCGCTCGTCGACGCGCGCCACGGCGGCGCTGCGCAGCCCGAGCGCGTCGTAGGCCTCGCCGATGCGGACCAGCGCGGGCAGCAGCCGGGCCGCCGTCGGCGGCCGATCGACGCGGAAGCCGCCCTCGGGATGCGCGGTCAGCGTGCCCAGCGAGGCCAGGTAAGCCAGAGCCCGGCGCTGCTCCGCGGGCAGGCCCGCGCTCTCGGGTCCGCGGAGGATCGCCGGCAGGTCGTCGCCGTGCAGCAGCACTTCGGCCCGCTCCTGCCAGCCCAGGTCGGCCAGCAACGCCGCCGCCGCCCGCCCCAGCGTGTCCACCGGCCGCGCCTCCCCGGCCGGCTCGGGGCGTCCCGCCAGCGCCGCCAGCGCCCGCGTCCACGCGCGCAGCCTGGCGGCGTCGAGGGGCTCCGACAACGCGGCCCCACCCGCGCCCTCCAGTACGCCGGCCGCGCGCAGCAACGCCCACTCGGCGGTCACGTCGCGACCCGTCTCGTCGATCACCGGCTCCGCCGGCGGGGCCTCGATCGTCCCGCGGTGGTCGCTCAGCGCGTCCGCCTCGGCGCGGCACGGCACGCCGGACAGGTACGGAGCCGACTCTCCCGGGAACACCGCCGACACCGCCTCGGTGTGCCCGCCGCAGGTCGAGGTGAAGTAGGCGTTGATCGGCTCGTCCTCGTAGGTCAGGATCTCGCCTCCCGTCGAGGCCACGGCCCGGTCCGACAGCGGGTGCTCGGCGGAGGCGCCCCCGTAGACCTGGCAGCGCGGGGTGGCGCACTGGTCGAAGCCCTCCTCCAGGAACTGGCCGCGGTTGCGCCAGGCGTAGGTCCGTGCGGCCACCGCCTGGGCGCGCAACGCCTCGAGCCGCGGCCAAACCTCGGGGCCCATCTCGACCGGCACCACACCCAGCAGGTACTGCTCGAGCTCGAGCCAGTTGATCGCGCGGACGGTGCCGTAGGCGGTCACGCGCAGCTCGATCACGCCGCGGTACGCGGTGCCGTCGACCTTGACGCGGCCGGACCCGGTGGCCACCGCGACCAGCCGGCCGGTCGCCGGCAGCAGGCTCTCGTAGCTCTCGTCGACCAGCCGCAGGCGCACGTTCGCCGGCTCACGCGCCGGCTCGCCGGCGATCCACAGCCCGTCCACCCCGCCGGCCCGCAACCGCTCCACCAGCGGCCCCAGCGCGAGCCGGTCGGAGGCCTTGCCGAGCCGGACGCGCCAGTTGCCCCGGTCGGCGTCGTGGTGCACCACGCCCTCGACGGAGTACTTCGCCCGCAGCCGCGCCAGCTCGTCCCGCGCGGCACGCTCGTCGGCGAACGCGGCGACCTGGACGCGATACACGGTCGGCACCTCGCCGGTCGGGCCCCCGGCGGCCACGACCGCGATCTCCCCGGCCAGCGGGTCGCGCCACACCGGGGCGCCGGTCGCCGGATCGAGGATGCGCAGCGACGTGGTGGACGACAGCAGCACGCGGTGGCCCGGCTCGAGACCGATCCGCAGCAGCGGCTCGCGCTGTCCCGCCGCCGCAGCGAGCCTGCGGAACGCCGCGTCCGGGTCCGCCGCGGACGCCGCTCGCGGCACGAGCAGCGCCGGCACCGCGAGCAGCACGACGGCCCACGACAACGCACCGCGCGGCGGCATCGGTCTAGTCGTCTCCGCGAGGAGCGCCGTCGCCGGTCAGCAGGATCAGCGCCTCGCGACGGGCCTGGTCGTCGGTGTCGTAGACCCCGGTCGCGGCGAGCGTACGCATCCGGCTGCCGAACTTCCGACCGCCGCGCAGGGTCATGCAGGTGTGCTCGGCGTCCAGCACCACCAGCACGCCGCGCGGCTCGAGCACGCGTTGCAGCGTGTCCGCGATCTCGGCGCTCAGGCGCTCCTGGATCTGCAGCCGGCGGGCGTGCGCCTCGACCACGCGCCCGATCTTGCTCAGCCCGGCGAGACGCCGCCCCGGCAGGTAGGCCACGTGCGCGTGGCCGAAGAACGGCAGCAGGTGGTGGATGCACACCGAGGCGAAGCTCACGTCGCGCACGGCCACCGCGCCCGACCCCTCGGGAGCCGCGGTCCAGCTGAGCAGCTCCGCCGGGTCCTGGGCGTAGCCGGAGACCAGGTCCTCGGCCCAGGCCCGCGCCACGCGCTCCGGCGTGTCGCCGAGGTCCGGGCCCTCGACGCGTTGCCCCAGCGCCTCCAGGAACGCGCGTACCGCAGCCGCCATGGACTCGCGGTCCATCCTCATTCGCCCCGGTAGACGACCGAGCAGTTGCGGGTCTCGTACAGCTCGACCTCGACCAGTTCCGGAAGCGGCTCGCGCAGGCGGTTCCAGATCCAGAGCGCCGTCTCCTCGGCGGTCGGGTTGTCGACCAGGTCGTTGAGGTAGCGATGGTCCAGGTGGTCGATCACCGCGGTCTTGACGGTGCGCTTGAGCTCCGCGAAGTCGATCACCATCCCGCTCCCGGCGTCCACCGGCCGCTCCACGGTCACGATCAGGCGGTAGGAATGCCCGTGCAGGTTCTTGCACTTGCCCGGGTGGCGCGGCAGCTCGTGCGCCGCCTCGAAATCGAACTGCCGCCGGACCCTCACCGGCTGGGCATCGCGTCACGCCGGCGGGCGCTCCCGCGGCGCGTGTTGCGGCGCCCCTCGGCCGCTTGCTCGCGGGTGCGGCTCAGCTCCACGCCGACCGAATCGACGATACCGTTGAGCACCGGCGTCTCCTTGCGCACGCGCACCGTGATGCGGTCCGCAGGGAATTCGTCCATCAGCGTGTCGAGCAGCGAGACGGCGAACGACTCCAGCAGCCGGTGGGACTCGGCCTGTCCCAGCTCCATCACCCGCTGGTGCACCTTGCGGTAGTCGAGCGTGTCGCGAACGCCGTCGGAGCGTCCCGAGGGCTCGAGATCGAGCTCCAGGCTGACGTCCACGGCCAGGCGGACGCCGATCTCGCGCTCGGACCGGGTCAGCCCGTGGTAGCCGTGGAACTTGATGCCTTCCAGGAAGATACGGTCCTTCACGGGCGCCTCGCAGGCCGGGAGTGTATTGCGCGGCCCGGGGGGTGTCAAACCGGTCAGGGGACGCGCAGGCCCGGGATCTTCGGGTACTTCAGACCGGTTCCGGTGTTGAACAACACGATCCGCTCGTCGGCGCCGACCTCGCCCCGCTCGACGAGCCGGCGCAGCGCGGCCAGCGTGGCGCCGCCCTCGGGACAGGCGAAGATCCCCTCGCCGCGCGCCAGCTCGAGCTGCTCCCGGGCCATCTCCTCGTCGGTCACGGCGACCGCCGTGCCGCCCGACTCCCGGATCGCGCGCAGGATCAGCCGGTCGCCGTACGGCGCGGGAACGCGCAGACCGCTGGCGTAGGTGCGCGGGTTGTCCCAGCGCTCGGCGCGCGGGGCCCCGGTCTCCAGCGCGCGCACGATCGGCGCGCAGCGCGCGGCCTGCACCGAGACCATCCGCGGCCGCCGGCCGGCGGCGACCAGCCCGAGCTGCTCGAGCTCCTCGAACGCCTTCCACATCCCGATCAGCCCCGTGCCGCCTCCGGTCGGATAGACCACGACGTCGGGCAGCGTCCAGCCGAGCTGCTCGGCCAGCTCGTAGCCCATCGTCTTCTTGCCCTCGAGGCGGTACGGTTCCTTGAGCGTCGAGAGGTCGAACCAGCCCTCGCGCTCGCGACCCTCCTTCACGTGCAGCCCGCAGTCGGCGATGCTGCCCTGGATCAGGTGCACGCTCGCACCGTGGGCCACGGCCTCGAGCCGGAACGGCTCGGGGGTGTCCGTGGGCAGGAACACGTCCACGGACAGGCCGGCCAGCGCGCCGTAGGCCGCCGCCGCGCCGCCGGCGTTGCCCGCCGAGGGCAGCGCCAGCCGCCGCGCGCCCAGCGCGCGCGCCATCGTCACCGCCGGCGACATGCCGCGGGCCTTGAACGAGCCCGTGGGGTTCTTGGACTCGTCCTTGACCAGCAGCCGCTCGAGACCGAGCGCCTGGCCGAGGAATCCGGCGTGCAGCAGCGGGGTCATCCCCTCGCCCAGGGTCACCGGCCGTTCGGACCCGGGCAGCACCTCGGCGTAGCGCCACTGCGTGGCCTCGCGGCCGCGCAGGCTCTCCCGCGTCATCGTGTGGGCCGCCTCGTCGAGGCGGTAGCGCGCCAGCAGCACCCCGCCGCAGGCGTCGCAGACCGTTCGCAGCTCGCGCCAGTCCAGCGCGCGGCTACAGTCGGAGCACTCGAGCCACTCGAGCGTGGAGCTGCCGGGAGTCATGCGCGGGCCCCCTCGCGTATTAAGCTTGCGCGACGGCAAGGTAGCCGACCTGCCGGGCGCGAGGCAACCGAGGGTCGCGGGGAGGACGGTGGCGGCGAACCGAAGGCGCTGGCTGGTGCGATCGGCGACGGCGGCGGCGCTGGCCCTGCTGCTGGCGACGGGTGCGCTGGCCTGGGTGCTCAGCACGGCGCTGGTGCGCCCGCCGCGACGGATGATCTCGGAGTCGGCACGGCCGGTGCTGGGCGTGGTGCTGCGCGAGGCCGGCGACGAGGGCGGCGTCCTGGTGGTGCGGGCGGTGCCGCCGGCGTCCGCGGCCGGTGTCCGGGCGGGCGACCGCATCGCGACGATCGACGAACGCTCCGTGGCGACGCCGCTCGAGGTCACGGAGCGGCTGGAGGGCCTCGCGGCGGGGACGGTCGTCGCCGTGGGGCTGCTCCGGGAACGGGACGGCGTGGTCGAAGCGCTCGCGGTGTCGATCGCCGTCGAGGTGCGCCCGCTGAGTCCCTTCGACAGCGGCCTGGAATACGAGGAGGTGGCGTTCGTCAATCCCCGCGGGATGACGCTCCGCGGCTGGTACGTGCCCCCGCCCGCCGACTCGCCGGCGGCCGCGGCGGTGGCCTACGGGCACGGCAACGGCAACGACCGGCGGCACTGGCTCGGCGTGGCCTGGGAGGTCCGGCGCGCCGGCCTGGGACAGCTGCTGCTCGACTTCGCCGGGCGCGGCGAGAGCGACGGCGAGACGATCACGCTCGGCGCCAACGAATCGGCCGACCTCGACGCGGCCCTGGACTTCCTGGCCGCACGGCCCGAGATCGACCCGCGGCGCCTGGCGCTGGCCGGACGCAGCATGGGCGGAGCGGCCGCCGTGCTGTGCGCGTCGCGGCGCGACGACGTGCGGGCGCTGGTGCTGGACAGCCCGTTCGCCGACCTGGGGCGGGTCACCGACGAGATCATCGCGTCCTACGGGCTACCGCCCCGCGTGCTGCGCCCGCTGGCGTTCGCGCTGGCCGCGCGGCGCGCCGGCTACGACCCCTGGAAGCTGCGGCCGCTGGAGTCGATGCGCGCGGTCGAGGCCCCGGTGCTGCTGTTCCACGGCGACCGGGACGACCTGGTGCCGATCGGCCACGGACGCGACCTCGCGGCCGCGGCCGGCGGACCCGTCAGCTTCGTCACGCTCGAGGGCTTCGGGCACAACACGCCGCGCGAGCGGGACTACGCCGAGCGCATCGCGGCGTTCCTGGCCGAGCACACCGCGGCTTCGCCCGAGCTGCCCTAGACGTAGCGCACCCGCGCGAACTTGCGCTTGCCGACCTTGATCAGCGCCGTGTCTCCTGCGGTCACCGCGATCTCGCGCGTGTCCGCGGCGATCTTGTCGCCCTCGATCCGCACCGCGCCCTGGCGGATCAGCCGCATCGCGGCGCTCCTGGACTCGGCCAGGCCCAGGTCGACGAGCAGCGCGGGAAGCTGCAGCGTCCCCGAGCCCGCGCCGATCTCGTGCTCGGCGACGTCGTCGGGCTCCTCCTTCTGCCGGAAGATCCGCTCGAACTCCTCGCGCGCCTCGCGTGCCGCCGCCTCGTCGTGGAAGTCCTTGATCACCTGCATCGCGAGCCCTTCCTTGGCCCGCTTGGGGTGCAGCTTGCCTTCGCGCACCAGGCGCTTCATCTGCGCGATGCCGTCCAGCGAGGTGTCGGTGCACAGCTCGTAGTAGCGCCACATCAGCTCGTCGCTGATCGACATCAGCTTGCCGAAGATCTCGCGCGGCGGCTCGTCGATGCCGATGTAGTTGCCCAGCGACTTGGACATCTTCTCGGTGCCGTCGAGCCCCTCGAGCAGCGGCGTGGTCAGCAGCACCTGCGGCTCGAGATCGTAGAGCGGCATGATGTCGCGGCCCACGTTGAGGTTGAACAGCTGGTCGGTGCCCCCGAGCTCGATGTCGGCCTTCAACGCGACCGAGTCGTAGGCCTGGGCCAACGGATACAGGAACTCGTGGATCGAGATCGACTGCCCGGCCCGGAAGCGCTGTTTGAAGTCGTTGCGCTCCAGCATCCGCGCGACGTTGTAGGTCGCCGCGAGCCGCACGAAGCCGGCGGAGCCGAGCCGGCCGAGCCACTCGCTGTTGAAGCGGATCAGGGTCTGCTCGCGGTGCAGCACCTTGAAGCACTGCTTCTTGTAGGTCTCGGCGTTGGCCCGGATCTCCTCGGGCGTCATCGGCGGGCGGGTCTTGGAGCGTCCGGTCGGGTCGCCGATCATGCCCGTGAAATCGCCGATCACGAAGATCACGCGGTGCCCGAGGTCCTGGAAGTGCCGCATCTTCCTGAGCAGCACGGTGTGGCCGAGGTGGATGTCGGGCGCGGTGGGGTCGAAGCCGACCTTGACCGTGAGCGGCTTCTTGGTCCTCACGCTGCGCTCGAGCTTGCTACGCAGCTCGTCCTCGGTCACCACGTCCACGGCGCCCCGCGTCAGCAGCTCGAGCTGCTCGTTGACGGGTGCGAACGCCTGGGTCGGTTGCGTCATCGGATCCCCTGCCCCGGCCTCGCCGGAGGACTCCCGCGCCGTGCCGGAGTGGCGAGGATTCTAACAAAGCCCCCGCCGGACGAGGCCTTCACAGCAATCCCCGCTCGCGCAGGCTGGTGTAGCCCCCGCGCGCCACCACCAGGTGGTCGTAGAGCTCGATCCCCATCAGCTCCCCCGCCCGCCGCACCGCGCGCGTGAACTCGACGTCCTCGGGCGACGGGTCGAGGCAACCGCTGGGGTGGTTGTGGACCAGGATGAAGCCGGCCGCGAGGTGCGTCACTGCCGGATACAGGATCTCGCGCGGGTGGGTGCGGGTGGTGTTGAGCGAGCCGATCGAGATCGTCTCCTGCCCCAGCAGGCCGTTCTGGGCATCGAGGTACAGGCCGACCAGGTGCTCCTTGCGGGCGCGCCGCAGCGGCCGCACGCGGGCCCAGACGTCGCGCGGGCGGCAGACGCGCGGGCGACGGACGCCGCCCTCCCGGCCGTGGGCGCGCCGCCCCAGCTCGAACGCGGCGGCCAGCCGGGCCGCCGAGGCGGTGCCGATGCCCTTCTCGGCGCGCCACTGCGCGACGTCCAGCCCGGCCAGGCCGCGCAGCCCGTGCCGCCGGACCAGCCGCCCCGCCAGCTCCATGGCCGAGGCCTCGCGCGTGCCGCTGCCCAGCACCAGCCCCAGCAGCTCCGAGACCGAAAGGTACGCCGCGCCGCGCTCGGCCAGCTTCTCGCGCGGGCGCAGCGCCCGCGGCAGGTCGCGTGGCGCGCGCGGGGTGGGAAAGAAACGCAGACTGCCGGGTTCGGTCATCACGGCCTCCCGCGGCGCGGGGCGCCGCTCAGCGGGAGGCCAATCGGGGACCGGAACCGGGTGGACGCTAGCCGGCGCGGGGCGCGACCCTGACCCGCCGGCCCTCGATCGTCAGGCGACGCTCGAAGTACAGCGCGACCGCTTCGGCGTAGATCCGGTGCTCCTGCTCGATGATCCGCGCCGAGAGCGATTCCTCGGTGTCGTCCTCGAGCACCGGCACCGTGGCCTGGCACACGATCGGCCCGTGGTCGCACTGCTCGTCCACGAAGTGGACCGTGCAGCCGGTCACCTTGGCGCCGTAGTCGAGCGCCTGCCGCTGGGCGTCGAGACCGGGAAACGCCGGCAGCAGCGCCGGGTGGATGTTCAGGATGCGGTTCGGGAACCGCCCCACCATGTAGCCCGAGAGCAGCCGCATGTAGCCGGCGAGGCAGACCAGCTCGACCCGGTGCTCGCGCAGCACCTCGACCACGGCCCGCTCGTGGGCCTCGCGGGAGTCGAAGCCGCGCTGCGTGACCACGGCGGTGGCCACGCCCAGCTCGCGCGCCCGCTCGAGCCCCGCGGCCTTGGACTTGTTGGAGACCACCACGGCCGGGTCGGCGGCGATGCGCCCGGCCTGCATCGCCTGCACCAGCGAGACCATGTTGCTGCCCCGCCCGGAGATCAGGATCCCGACGCGGCCGCGCTCAGGCATAACGGACCTTGCCCTCGCCGGCGGTGATCTCGCCGATGCGGTGGAAGCTCTGCGAAAGCCCGCGCAGGTGCGCCTCGACCTCGTCCACGCGCTCGGGGTGCAGCACCAGCACCATGCCGATCCCCATGTTGAAGGTGCGGTACATCTCGGCCTCGGCCACGCCGCCCGCGCGCTCGATGTACGCAAACACCGGCGTGACCGGCCACGTGCCGCGCCGGATCAGCGCCGCCGTGCCCTGGGGCAGGATCCGCGGCAGGTTGTCGGTCAGCCCGCCCCCGGTGATGTGGGCCAGGCCCGCGATCGAGCCGCCGTCGAGCAGCCCTTCCAGCGCGGGCAGGTACGAGGGGTGCTCGGCGAGCAGCACCTCGCCGACCGTGGCGCCGAGCTCCGGGACGCGGTCGTCGACACCCAGACCGCCGAGCTCCAGGAACACCTTGCGCGCCAGCGAGTAGCCGTTGGTGTGGAGCCCCCTGGCCGGCAGCCCGAGCAGCACGTCCCCGGGACGGATCCCGCTGCCGTCGATCACCTTCGGCCGGTCCACGATCCCGACGATGAAGCCGGCCACGTCGTACTCGCCGTCGCCGTAGAAGCCCGGCATCTCGGCCGTCTCGCCGCCCAGCAACGCGCAGCCGGCCTCGCGGCAGCCCGCCGCCAAGCCCTCGATCACCCGCGCGATCACGGCCGGGTCGAGGCGCCCGGTGGCGAGGTAATCCATGAAGAACAGCGGCCGCGCGCCCTGGACCAGGATGTCGTTGACGCAGTGGTTGACCAGGTCGCGCCCCACGGTGTGATGGATCCCGGTCAAGAACGCCAGCTTGAGCTTGGTGCCGATGCCGTCGCAGGACGAGACCAGCACCGGCCGCTCCATGCCCTTGAGCCCGGCGGGCTCGAACAGCCCGCCGAACGAGCCGATGTCGGCCAGCACGCCCGGCGTGCGCGTGGCCTTGACCAGCGCCTTGACGCGTCGCAGCGCCTCGTCCTGCGCGTCGATGTCCACGCCGGAGTCGCGGTAGGTCAGCCCCGGTTTCGCGCCTCGTCGTCGTTCGTCGCCGCCCACGGTCCCTCCGTTCTCCGTCCCGCCGCCAGCATGCGGCCGCGGCGGCGCTCCGCGCCGCCCACGGATGCCTGCCGGGGTTTCCGAGCCGCAACCCTCAGCGGCGCGTCTTCTCGAACAGCCTGAGCTGCTCCGCCTGCGTCGGCGGGAGCGAGACCGGGTACTCGTTGGTCCAGCACGCCGTGCAGGCCTCGGACTGCGGCGTGCCGACCGCCTCGAGCATCCCGTCCAGGCTGAGGTAGCCGAGGCTGTCCGCGCCGATGAACTCGCGGATCTGCTCCACCGGATGCTGAGCCGCGATCAGCTCGCCGCGGTCCGGCGTGTCGATGCCGTAGAAGCACGGGCCGACCGTGGGCGGGCACGAGATGCGCACGTGGATCTCGCGCGCACCCGCCTCGCGGCACAGCTGGACGATCTTCTTGCTGGTCGTGCCGCGCACGATCGAGTCGTCGATCAGCGCGACGCGCCGGTCGCGCAGCAGCTCGCGGACCGGGTTGAGCTTGATCCGCACGCCGAAGTTGCGGATCTGCTGGGTCGGCTCGATGAACGTCCGGCCGACGTAGTGGTTGCGCACCAGCCCCATCTCGTAGGGCCGCTGCGCCGCGCGCGCGTAGCCCATCGCCGCGTACATCCCGGAGTCGGGCACCGGCACCACCAGGTCGGCGTCCGCCGGATGCTCCTTCCACAGCTGCGCGCCGAGCCGCTTGCGCACCGCCTGCACCGACTGGCCGAACACCTGGCTGTCCGGGCGCGCGAAGTACACGTGCTCGAACACGCACGGCGCCGGCCGCTTGGCCGCGAAGGGCCGGAACGAGTGCACGCCGCCCACGTCGATCACCAGCACCTCGCCCCGCTCCAGCTCGCGCACCCGCTCGGCGCGGATCAGGTCGAAGGCGCAGGTCTCGCTGGCCACGACCCACGAGCCGTCGACCTTGCCCAGCGACAGCGGCCGGAAGCCCAGCGGATCACGGACGGCGATCATCCGTCCGGGGACCAGGAACAACGCGGAATAGGCCCCGCGCACCTGTTGCAGCGCCTCGATCAGCGCGTCCACCACGTCGGGCGCCTTGGAGCGCGCCACCAGGTGCAGGATCGTCTCGGTGTCGGTGGTGGTCTGGAAGATCGACCCGTCGGATTCCAGCTCGTCGCGCACCAGGGCCGCATCGACCAGGTTGCCGTTGTGGGCCACGGAGATCGGGCCGCGGTGATGCTGGAGCAGGAACGGCTGGGCGTTGGAGGGATTGGAGTCCCCGGAGGTCGAGTAGCGCACGTGCCCGATCGCCGCGTGCCCGGGAAGCTGGCCCAGCACGTCCCGCGACAGCGACTCCGCGACCAGGCCCATCCGGGCCCGCCGGTGCAGCTGCGTGCCGTCCGCGGTGACGATGCCGACCGATTCCTGGCCCCGGTGCTGGAGCGCGTAGAGGCCCAGGTAGGTCATGGTGGCGGCCTCGGCGTGGCCGAAGATTCCGACGATCCCGCACATCTAGCTGGCTCTCAGCCCCCGCGACGCCAGGCCGCCGGAAAGCGCGTATTGTAGCCCACCCGGCTCAGCCCTTCAGCACCCGCTCGAAGACCGCCTCGGCGTGCCGCAACAGGCGCGCCGGATCGAACATCTCGTCGAGGTCCGCGGTCGTGATCCGCTCGCGCAGCTCGGCGTCCGCCTCGAGCAGCTCGCGGAAGCTGCCCTCCCCGGCCCAGGTCCGCATCGCGTTGCGCTGCACGATGTCGTAGGCCTGCTCACGGGTCAGCCCCTTGCGCGTCAGCGCCAGCAGCACGGCCTGCGAGAACACCAGGCCGCGGGTCAGCTCCATGTTCTGCAGCATCCGCTCCGGGTAGACCAGCAGGCCGTCCAGGATGCGCGTCATCCGCGCCAGCATGTAGTCGACGAGGATCGTGGCGTCGGGCAGGATCACGCGTTCGACGGACGAGTGGGAGATGTCGCGCTCGTGCCACAGCGGGACGTTCTCGAGCGCGGCCTGGACGTAGGAGCGGACCAGCCGCGACAGGCCGGAGACGTTCTCGCACCCGACGGGGTTGCGCTTGTGCGGCATCGAGGACGAACCCTTCTGGCCGCGGGCGAACGGCTCCTCGACCTCGCGCACGTCGGTCCGCTGGAGGTGGCGGATCTCGGTCGAGATGCGGTCGAGCGACGAGGCCATTACCCCCAGCACGGACACGAACGTGGCGTGCCGGTCGCGCGGGATGACCTGGGTCGCCAGCGGCTCGACCCGCAGGCCCAGCCGCTCCAGCACCTCGGCCTCGATCTCGGGGCCGAGGTGGGCGTAGGTGCCGACCGAGCCCGAGATCTTGGCGTAGCCGACCTCCTCGCGCGCCCGGCGCAGGCGCTCGCGGTTGCGCCGCGCCTCGGCGTACCAGCCGGCGAACTTGAGGCCCAACGTGTACGGCTCGGCGTGGATCCCGTGGGTCCGGCCGACCATCAGCGTGCCGCGGTGCTCCTCGGCCCGGCGCTCGAGCACGGCGATCAGCCCGTCCAGCGTGCCGAGCAGCCGGTCCGCGGCGCGGGTCAGCTGGAGCGCCAGCGCGGTGTCGATCACGTCGGACGAGGTCAGGCCGTAGTGTACGTGCCGCGACGCCGGGCCGACCTTCTCGGCGACGCTGGTCAAGAACGCGATCACGTCGTGGCGCACCTCGGCCTCGATCTCGGCGATGCGCGCGGTGTCGAAGGCGGCCCGCTCGCGGATCACCGCCATGTCCTGCTCGGGGATCACCCCCCGGGCGGTCAGCACCTCGCAGACGGCCAGCTCGACCTCCAGCCAGGCGCCGAAGCGGGCCTGGTCGGTCCACAGCGCTCCCATCTCGGGGCGGGTGTAACGTTCGATCACGACGGCTCCTTCCTCAGAACAGCCTCGACTGGCGGTGGACCAGCGACGCCGCGGCGGCCGGCACGACCACCGCGTCGCTGGGGCGGTCCGGCCGCGCGACGTGGACCCGCACGTCGCGCCGGCCGGCGCGGGCCAGCTCCCGCTCCACGGCTCCCAGCGCCAGCGCGGGCGTGTTGTTCTTCTCCGACAGGTGCGCCAGCACCACCTCGCGGCAGCGCGGCGCGACGGCCCGGCCGAGCAGCGTGGCGGCCTCGGCGTTGGACAGGTGGCCGTAGCGGCCGCCCACGCGCTGCTTGAGCTGCCACGGGTAGGGTCCCTCCCGCAACATCCGGTCGTCGTGATTGGCCTCGACCATCAGCACGTCGCAGCCGGACAGCCTTCGCGCGACCAGCGTCGTGGGGTGGCCGATGTCGGTCACGATACCGCAGCGCACCCCGCCGCCCTCGACCACGAAACCGACCGGGCGCACGGCGTCGTGCGGCACCGGAAACGCGTCGACCCGCGCCGCGCCGAGCTCCAGCGGCTGCCCCACCTCGAGCGCCTGCCAGCCGGCGAAGTGGGTGTGCGAGCAGTCCAGCGCCGCCAGCGTCGCGCGGCTGCACGCCAGCGGCACCTCGTACAGCGTCGAGAACCGCTCGGCGCCCCGCGCGTGGTCCTGGTGCTCGTGGGTCAGCAGAACCACGTCGACCTGGCGCGGGGCGACGCCGACCCGCGAAAGCCGCCGCGCCAGCGTGCGCGCCGACAGACCCGCGTCCACCAGCAGGCGCATCCCCGCGACCTCGACCAGCGTCGCGTTGCCCGCGGAGCCGCTCCCCAACGGCACGACCCTGAGCAGCACCGTCAGCCCTTTCCGGTGTGGCCGAAGCCGCCGGCCCCGCGGTCGCTGCGCGGCAGCGCGTCGACCTCGCTCCAGTGCACCTCGGACGGACACTGGACCACCAGCTGCGCGATCCGGTCGCCGCGGCGGATCGTCACCGGCTGCTGGCCCAGGTTGATCATCAGCACCTTGATCTCGCCCCGGTAATCCGCGTCGACCGTGCCGGGGCTGTTCAGCAGCGTCAACCCGTGGCGATGGGCCAGGCCGCTGCGCGGCCGCACCTGACCCTCGAACCCCGGCGGCAAGGCGATGGCGATGCCGGTCGGCACCAGCGCCCGCTCGCCGGGCCCCAGGGCCAGCGGCGCGTCGAGCCGCGCCCGCAGGTCGTAGCCGGCGGCGTGGGCGGTGGCGCGCGTGGGCAACGCGAGGTCGCCGGACCCCCCGATCCGCCGCACCGCCACGGTGACCGCCTCGCGTGTCACAGCCTGAGCATCTCCGGGCGCGGCCGGAACTTCGACAGGTCGCCGACCGCGGCGAGACCCAGCTCGCGGTCCACGAACAGCTCGCGGCACAGCCGGCGCACCCGCTCCAGGCTCACCGCGTCGATCCGCTTGAGCAGCTCGCGCAGCGAGACCTGGCGTCCGAAGTAGATCTCCTGGCGGGCCAGGTTCGACATCCGGCTGCTGGAGGACTCGAGCCCCAGCATCAGGCTGCCCTTGAGGTGCTCCTTGGCCACGCGCAGCTCTTCCTCGCCCGGCCCGCGCTGGCCCAGCTCGCGCAGCTCGTCCAGCGTCAGCCGCACCACCTCCAGGCCCTGGGCCGGGCTGGTGGCGGCCGAGACCATCAAGAAGCCGCAGTCCAGAAACGCGTTGAGGGCCGAGTAGACGCTGTAGGCCAGCCCGCGCTCCTCGCGGATCTTCTGGAACAGCCGCGACGACATCGTGCCCCCGAGCAGCGTGTTGAGCACGATCAGGTTGTAGCGCCCGGCGAGATCCTCGGGAAACGCCGGCAGGCCCAGCAGCAGGTGCAGCTGCTCGAGCTGCTTCTTGCTGCGGGTGATCAGCCCGCCGCGCGACTTCGGCGGCCGCGCGGGCCGCGCCGGACGCTGCGCCGGCTCCATCGCGCCGAAGGCCTGCTCGATCATCCGCGCCAGCTTGCCGTGACGCAGGTTCCCGGCGGCGACGATCAGCATGTTGTCCGGCCGGTAGGCTCCGCGGAAGAAGCCCATCAGGCGCCGGCGGCTCATCCCGCGCACCGACTCGCCGGTGCCCTGGATCGGGCGGCCCAGCGCGTGACGGGGATAGAAGTGGCCCGAGAACAGGTCGTAGATCAGCTCCTCGGGCGTGTCCTCGACCATCCGGATCTCTTCCATCACGACCTGCCGCTCGCGCTCGACCTCGGTGGGGTCGAAGCGCGGCCGCTGCACGATGTCGGCCAGCAGGTCGATCGCGGCCGGCAGGTGCTCGTCCAGCGTCCGCGCGTAGAAGCAGGTGTACTCCTTGGTCGTGAACGCGTCGAGCTGCATCCCGACCGAGTCGGCGGCGAGCGCGATCTCGCGCGCGCTGCGCGTCTCGGTGCCCTTGAACACCAGGTGCTCCAGGAAGTGCGAGATGCCGTTGACCGGCGCCGGCTCGTGGCGGCTGCCGGTACGCAGCCACACCCCCAGCGTGACCGACCGGATGTCGGGCATCGACTCGGTGAGCAGCGTGAGACCGTTGTCGAGCGCTTGCCTGCGGATCATGTCCTTCGGAGCGGCGGATGGCCGCGCGCGCAGGCGGGCCGCTGCCTCCGCGCCGGAGGCCGGAGTATAGCACGCGGCGGCACGGCCGCCGGGCGCTCAGCGATTGCGGTTACGGTCGCCCAGCGGGTTCTGGGGCGGTTGCGAGGGCGACTGCGGGCTCGTGCCGGGGTTGCCCTGCCCGCCCTGCTGCTGGCCCATCGGCTGCAGGTCACGGATCGTGAACAGCCACTGCGCGTACTCGTTCAGACCCTTGTGGGTCCGGAACGGCTTGTCCGTCGAGAGCGTCTTGACGCCGATGATCGGCAGCCCGGCCGCCTGCTGCGGCTGCGCGCCGGGACCGGAGCTGCCCGCGTCCGTGCCCAGCCCGCCGTAGCCCTCCAGCGGCTGCTGGCCGCCGAGCTCCAGACCGGCGCTGCCGGTCGCGGAGTTGGGGTCGTAGATGCCCCCGTCGGGCCCGGCGTAGATCATGCCCCACTTGCCGTTCCGGGTCAGCGGGTCGTCGTAGAGCTGGCGCAGGAAGTACTGCCCGCGGCTCCCGGACTCGGCGAGGTCCTCGAACTCCAGCAGCGGCCCCTTGTCGCGGTTGTACTTGATGATCGCGCGCGAGATCTCCTGGGCCCGGAACATCATCTCGGCCTCGTCGTCGCGGCGCTTGACCTCGGCCCACGACTGCACCGCCATCGCCGAGAAGATGCCCAGGATCGCCACGGCGACCATCACGGCCACCATCAGGTGGCCGCGTTCGCCGTGTCCGCTCCGGCGGTTCCGCAGCTTGCGCACGCTCATCACTGCACGCGGTCCTCTCGCGCTACTGCGCGGGCTGGAACACCTCGATCATCACCGTGTCGGTGGCGCTCTTCTGGCACTGGAACGTGCCGCTGACGGCGTCGAAGATCCCGGTGCCCTTGTCCTTCACGGTCAGGGTGGCCTCGTAGATGCCGGTCGCGGTGTAGCGGCAGAACGCGGTGGCTCCGGTCCCGGGGCACTGGCCGATCGGCGCGTTCTGGTTGCCGCAGTTCCACTTGAACCCCGGCCCCCCCGGCGGCGTGATCGCCGGGTTCAGCGGATCGCACGTGGCGGCCAGGCCGGTCTGGTTGTCGAACGACAAACCCCCGTCCAGGAACACGTTGTTGGCGTTGGCGATCGGAACCCGCAGATCGGGTCCGGCGTTGGCCGTCGGCGCCGGGTTGAAGCAATCGATCCGGTAGAGCTGGGTGTCGAAGACCGGGCTGAAGCGGTCGCGCGGGATCAGCGGCGCCGTGGCGTCGCACGGCGCGAGCCCCGTGGCGTCGTCGATGATCCGGAACGCCGGGTTGTCGCTGACCCGCAGGGTCACCGTGAGCGGGGTCTCGATCGGGTAGCTGCGCTGGATCCCGGATGCCGCGATCCCCTGCACCCGCTCGTCGAACCGCGCCGTGTCGCAGGCCGTGCCCGCGCCGGCCGCGGTGCAGTCGGAGTTCAGCTCGCAGGCGACCTGGTTGCCCATCGCGTCGGGCTGGTCGCAGAAGCCCCGCGCCGCGTCGATCTCCCACTGGAAGCAGGTCACGATGCCGTCCGGGTCGGTGGACAGGCTGCCGTCGAACACCACCGCGCGGCCGAGCAGCTGCGCGGTCTGCGGCACCGGCGTGAACGTGGCCAGCGCCTCCTGGTTGTTGCCGACGACCAGCTTCGGGATCGTCGCCGTCTCGATGATCAGTCCCGACTGGGCGGTCACGGTCACCGGGGACTCGCCCTGGATCCGCACCACCAGCGAGGCCGTCGCGACGCCGTTGGGGTCGGTGGTGACGGAGACCGGCGTGGTGAACTCGCCCCCGACGGCCTCGAAGGTCACGATGATCCCGTCGAGGGACAGACCGTTGGTGTCGAACGCGCGCGCGGTCAGCGCCACCGTCTTCTCGGACTCGCCGAGGTTGGGGTCGATGATCACGCCGGCGGGGTTGACGGTCAGCACCATCACCCCGTCCAGCGGCGTGGCGATGTCGCTGTCCTCGCAGGCCGGCAGCGCGAGCAGGGCGGCCAGCAGCAACGCCGCCAGCGCGGCGATCCTGTGCTTGCTGTTCATGACGAAACTCCTCGAAGCTCTGTTGCGGCGGTTGTTCGGATGCATCCGGGCACACCTCACCATTCGGAGTAGCTGGTGCCGTCCAGGGCGACCCCCTCGGCGCCGCTGCGGACGTACGCGATCCCGGGCTCGGTGGAGATGTCCCCCTCGCCCAGGTTGGCGTACTCGGTGACCCAGCTGTCGGTCGAGTTGGTGATCGGGTCGAGCGGAATCTCTTGCAGGTAGTTGTCCTCGACCAGCGCGAACAGGTCCAGCGGGTAACGGCCCTTGTCGGCGAAGTACTGGTTGATCAGCGAGCGCATCGTCCACAGGTTCTCGCGCAGCACGGCTTCCTTGGTGCGCACGATCGAGCGGCGGTAGTTGCCCACGGCGACCGTGACCAGGATCCCGATCAGCGCGACCACGATCAACAGCTCGATCAGCGTGAAACCGGCGGCCCCCTGGCGGCGGCCGCGGCGCCGCGTCAGCACCCCGAGACTCCCGAATTCACCGACTTTTCGGAACATCGCCACCACCTACCACTGCTCGTAACGCGTGCCGTCCAGGGCCTCCGCGTCACTGGTTGAATGTACGTCAAAGATGTTCACGCCGTCGCTGAACAGCGAGCCCGGCTCGTCGCGGCTGGAGCGGGTGCGCCACTCGCGCTTGCCGGTCATCGGGTCGATCGGGATCCGGCGCAGGTACTTGATCTTGGTGCCCGCCTGGTCGCCGATGTCGACCCCCTCGACCAGCCACTCCAGCTCCTCGGGGTAGCCTTCCTCGTTGACCGTGTTGAGCAGGTTCTGGCGGATTCCGGGATAGCGCTGGGCGTCGGCCTCGAAGCGGTCGATCGCCTCGCGGATCTTGCGCAGGTTCTGGCGCAGCTCGAGCTCCTTCTGCCGCTTGACCATCGTGTGCCCGACCGGGATCGCGAGCCCGGCCAGCGCCAGGATGATCGCCGACACGCTGACCAGCTCGACCAGCGTCACGCCGCGTTGCCCGCGTCCGAAGCTCATCCGTCGGTCCTCACTCCACGACCACCGGCGCCGTCACGAAGGTCGCCGGGAGATCGCGCGCCGTGGGGTCCTTGACGCTGGCCCCGATGAACACGAAGTCGCAGGAGCCGGGGTTGACGGCCTGGAACTCGAACACCGCCAGGGTGCCCGAGCCGTCGAGGCCCTCGCCGCCGCCGACCCGCGAGTGGCCGACGACGATCTCGCCGCCCCCGCCCGACTCGGTGGCCAGGAAGATCGTGTTGGTACCGTCGCTGCCCAGAAACGGCGTCTCCTGCGCTCCCAGGTACTGCAGCGTCTGACGGTTGTAGCGCAGGTGGAACGGCACCGAGCCGACGCCCTGCGCGTTCTCCAGTACCACCTCGAGCACCACCGTCTCGCCGACGCCGAACGACGAGCGCGACGGCACCAGCCGCACCACGGCCGGCGTCTGCGGACGTCGCGGCTGCTCCTGGCCCGGGCGGTCGTCGGGTCCGGCCTGTTCCTCGGCGGGCTCCGGCAGCAGCGGAACCTCGTCGACCTCGTCGGGACGCGGCAGCGCGTTGCGTCCCGGATCGTCGGCCTGCTGCGGCCGGTCCGCGGCCGACGTGCCCCCGCGGCCGTTGTTCGGCGGCGGCAACGTGCGCGAGATCCCGCCCTGCGGCAGCGCCGGCGGGACGGGCTCCGCTGCCGGCTGCTTCGACGGATCCTCGGGCTCGCGGAACGGCGAGGCGCCGATCACGTTCCGGGCCGGGCCGCGCAGCGTCATCTTCTCCTCGGTTCCGACCCACAGCGTAGTCAGGTCGTCCTCGGTGATGTCCGGGATGCGGATGATGTGCGGCGTCAGCGTCAGGATGATGTCGTCCTCCTGGTGCTGGCGGCTGTTGTTGCTGAACACCCGCCGCAGCCCCGGCACGTTCATCACCCCCGGAACGCCGGAGAGCGAATCCTGGTCCTCGGTGCGGATCAGGCCCGCCAGCAGGTTGGTCTCGCCGTCGCGCAGCCGGATCACGGTCTGGATGTTGCGCGTCCCGATGATCGGCTGCTGCGTCCCTCCGGTGCCGGGGACGTTACCCGCCAGCGCGCTCACCTCGACCTGCACGGTCAGCGTGACCTCCTTGTTGTGGTGCACCCGCGGCTCGATCTGCACCGTGATGCCGACGTTCTGGTAGGTGAACGAGGTCACGGGCACGATGTTGCCGCCGATCGTCTGCGAGGTGTTGAACGAGGTGGTCGGGATCGGCACGCGGTTGCCGATCAGGATCTCGGCCTTCTCGCCCTCGGTCACCCGCAGCTGCGGCTTGGCGATCGAGCGGCTTTCGGAGTCGCTCCTGAGGAAGTTCAGGATCGCGCTGGGAATTACGCCGACGATCCAGTTGCCGCGGCGCTTCAGCACGTCGAGGTTGTTCAACGGCAGCGACTGCTGCCCGTCGCGGAACGCGACGCTGAGCGTCTTGGAGCTGAGGTCGATGCCGAGCGTGTTGATCACGGTGCGGTTGATCTCCAGCAGCTCGACGTCGATCAGCACCTCGCCCTTGGACTTGTCGTTGGCGTTGATGATCCGCTCGGCGATCGTGACCTTGTCCGGCGTGTCCTTGATCGTGACCGAGTTGAGGTCCGGGTTCTCGGCGATCTGCCGCGACTGCAGCAACGAGCGCAACAGCGTCACCACCTGCTTGGTGTCCCCGTTGCTGAGGTAGAAGGTGCGGATCACCTGGTCCTCGTACTCCTGCCGCTTCTGCCGCGTGTCGGGGGCGATCAGCAGGGTGTGCTCGTCGATGACCTTGTAGAAGTTCTTGGTCTGGAGCATCAGGATGTCCAGTGCCTTCTCCAGGGTCACGTTGCCGATGTCGATCGTCATCGGCTTGTCGAGGTCGGTCTTCTCGTCGAAGATGATGTTGATCTGCGAGGCCTTGCTCATCGCCTCGAAGATCTTGCCGATCTCGGTGT
>JBFKMV010000056.1:0-25842 GCA_041629655.1 Candidatus Polarisedimenticolaceae bacterium | reverse complement strand
GCACGGCAGCGGAGATCGTGGCCGCGGGCGGTCGGGCGCGGGGAGTCTCGATCGACGTTTCCGACGACACCTCGGTGACCGCGGGGGTCAAGGAACTGCTGGCGGACTATGCTACAATCCCGTTTCTCGTGAACAACGCCGGGATCACCCGGGACAACCTCCTCTTACGCATGAAGACGGATGATTGGGACGCAGTCCTGAGCACGAACCTGACCGGAATCTACCGTACCTGCCGCGCCCTGGTGCCGGCGATGATGCGCGCGCGCTTCGGCCGCATCGTCAACGTCAGCTCGGTGGTCGCCTCGTCGGGCAACCCGGGGCAGGTAAACTACACCGCGGCCAAGGCCGGGATCGAGGGTTTCACGCGCAGCCTGGCCCGCGAGGTCGCCTCGCGCAACATCACCGTGAACTGCGTGGCACCGGGGTTCATCGAGACCGACATGACGCGCGACCTGGACGACGAGGTGCGCAACCGATTGCTGGACCAAGTGCCGTTGAAGCGGCTCGGGACCGCCGAGGACGTGGCCTCCGCCGTGTCGTTCCTGCTGGACGACGCTGCGAGCTACGTCACCGGGATCACGCTGCACGTCAACGGCGGGATGTATATGTAGCGGATTCGCGGGGCGCCGGACTGGGGACGGTCCGGGTGCGCTGACGGAGGTAACGGAATGGCTTCGGTCGAGGAAAAGGTCAAGCACATCATCGTCGAGCAACTGGGCGTCGACGAGGACGAGGTCAAGCCCGACGCGTCGTTCGTGGACGACCTGGGGGCGGACTCCCTGGACGTGGTCGAGCTGGTGATGGCCCTCGAGGAAGAGTTCGGCATGGAGATCAGCGACGAGGACGCGGAGAAGCTCTCCTCGGTCCGCGAGGCGATCCAGTACATCGAGAGCCACGTCAAGACCTGATCTGCGGCCTGAAGTCGACCACGCTCCGATGAGAAAACGGGTCGTCATCACCGGACTGGGCCTGATCTCTCCCCTCGGTCTCGACACGCCGTCGACCTGGCACGCGTTGCTCGAGGGGCGGAGCGGGATCGGTCCGATCACCCGCTTCGATACCGCGGACTACGCGTGCCGCATCGCGGGGGAAGTGCGCGACTTCGACCCCGAGCAGCACCTGGACAAGAAGGACGTCCGCAAGATGGACTCCTTCATCCACTACGCCGTGGCGGCGGCGGGCGAGGCGCTGCGGGAGTCGGGGCTCCAGATCGACGAACGGAACGCCGAGCGGGTCGGGGTGCACATCGGCTCCGGAATCGGGGGCTTCAACTTCATCGAGCGCACGCACACGGATCTGCTGCAGCGCGGTCCGCGACGCGTATCGCCGTTCTTCATCCCCGGACTGATCATCAACCTCGCGGCGGGGCAGGTTTCGATCATGACCGGGGCGCGGGGCCCCAACCTGGCGGTCGCGACGGCCTGCGCCACGGGAACGCACGCGATCGGCGAAGCGTTCCGGATCATTCGCGAGGGCTACGCCGACGCCATGATCGCCGGGGGCACCGAGGGTGTGGTGTGTCCGCTGGCGGTGGCGGGCTTCTCGGCGATGAAGGCGCTGTCCACGCGGAACGACGAGCCGGAGCGCGCGAGCCGCCCGTTCGACGCCGGCCGCGACGGCTTCGTGATCGGGGAGGGCACCGGGATCGTGATCCTCGAGGAGCGCGAGGCCGCGCTGGCGCGCGGCGCGCCGGTCTGCGCCGAAGTCGTGGGCTACGGCATGACCGGCGACGCGTATCACATCTCCGCGCCGGCGCCGGAGGGGCAGGGCGCCGTGGCCGCGATGCGGATGGCGCTGCGCGATGCCGGGATGGAACCCCACGAGGTCGACTACGTCAACGCTCACGGCACCTCGACGCCGGCCGGCGATCGCGTCGAGACGACCGCGGTCAAGACCGTGTTCGGCGAGCACGCGCGCCGACTCGCCTTCTCCTCGACCAAGTCGATGACCGGTCACCTGCTGGGCGCCGCGGGAGGGCTCGAGACGGCGATCGTGGCGCTCGCCGTGCGGGACGATCACGTGCCCCCGACGATCAACTACGAGCAGCCCGACCCGCAGTGCGACCTGGACTACGTGCCGAACACGTCACGGCGCATGACCGTACGGGCGGCGCTGAACAACTCGTTCGGCTTCGGCGGCACCAACGCCACGATCCTGGTGCGCAAGCACGGTCCCTGATCGCGCCGCTCAGACCTCGTCGAAGAAGTAGGCCTTGAGGCACTGCACGCGGTCCTCGTAGTCGTCGGGATACAAGAACCACGTGGCGGCGGAGATCGAGGACAGCAGCGAGTTGCCGTCCTGGGGGGTGAAGCAGTAGCCGACGATCTCGGTCTCGTTGCGCACGGTCAGCGTCGGCGCGGCGATGACCGTCACGTTGAGGATGCGGCCGTAGTGGCCGTGATCGCGGCCGAACGAGAACACCGAGTTGGCCGAGCTCTTGTAGGTCACCGACATCCGGTCGTTGGCGTGGATCCGCTCCATCAGGCTCTCGAGCGTGGTGGGCTGCTTGACCCGGATGTCGAAGAAGATCGTGTGCATGTACTGCGTGTTCAGCTTGAGCGCCGAGGAGAACACGTTGAGGTCGTAGCCCATGGTGTTGAACAGATGCCAGGCGTCCCGGGCGTGATGGGTGCCGAAGCGCTCGTCCTTGTGCTTGCCGACCTGGGGCGAGGGCACGTAGCTGCCGTCCTGGGACAGGTCGTTGGCGCGGCGCATGCAGACGAACCGGCCGTCGAGCAGGTTGTCCGGCCCGCCGTCGGCCAGCGCCAAGGTGTCGAGCAGAATCGACAGGTTGTGAGTGTTGCACGAGACGACCTGCAGGAACTGGTCCTTGCCCTTGACCAGCGCCCCGTCGTTGATGCCCCGGGCGTAGGGCTTGCCGAAGCCGAACTCGCTGCCCTGAGCGATGAAGCCGAGGGTGTTGGCGGTGTACTTGTCGTAGAACTCGGCCTTGTTCTGGGTCCCGACGCCCGAGGGCGTGCAGTCGATGACCACCGCGGCCCGATCGATCGCCTCGCGGGTCTCGTAGGTCGGCTGCATGCCGAGGTCCTGGAAGCCCTTGGCGGCCGAGTCGTCGGTGCACAGCCTGGCGCCACGCTTGATCAGATCGACGACCTTCGAGCGGTCGGTCAACAGCGGCGTGCGCTTGTGGAACGTGACCTCGGAGAGCCCGAGCGGTTGCTTGAGGTCGACGAGCAGGCCGGTCAGCGGCTCGCCGATGGTTCCGGTTCCGATCACGTGGACGACGGCGTTGGAGCCCATGGGCGTTCACTCCCTGTCAGGACGGCACTTTTCGTTTCCGGGCGGAGGGAAATATGGCAGGCCCCGCAAGGCCTGTCAACGGTGCGAAGCTTGACACCCCGCGACGCTGTTTTTATGATGCGCTCGCCGTAGTCCAGCCCGCGATCCGGAGCAATCAATTGAGCGAGCATGACAGCTGCGCGATCCCCTCGATGGCGGTGCGAGAGCTGCTCAGCGACGACACCGCGGAGTTCCTCGGGCTCGAGCTGATCTCGGGCGCCGAGGGAGTCGACAACGTGATCGACCGCGCGCGGATCCAGAAGCCGGGCCTGGCCCTGGCGGGTTTCCTGGAGTACATCCACCCGGGCCGCGTGCAGATCCTGGGCAAGTCCGAGGTGACGTTCTTGAGCGAGCGGGCCCCGGCCGAGCGCCGGCGGATCGTGTCCCAACTGTGCCGTCAGGGCGTCAGCTGCTTCGTGATCACCGGCGCCCTCGAAGCGCCCGTCGAGCTGCTCGAAGAGACCGATCGCAATCGGGTTCCCGTGCTGCGGACCGAGCTTCCGTCGTCGGCGACCATCGACGGGCTGACGCGGTACCTGGAGGACCGCCTGGCGCCCCGGGCCGTGATCCACGGGGTGCTGCTGGACATCTACGGACTGGGCGTGCTGCTGCTCGGCGACAGCGGGGTGGGCAAGAGCGAGTGCGCGCTGGACCTGGTGGTCCGCGGCCACCGGCTGGTCTCCGACGACGTGGTGGAGATGCGGCGCAAGGGCGAGAACCTGGTCGGCACGGGCCCCGAGCTGACCCGCTACCACATGGAGCTGCGCGGCGTCGGGATCGTCAACGTCAAGGACCTGTTCGGCGTGGCCTCGGTGCGGCACTCCAAGTTCGTCGAGTACGTGATCCGGCTCGACCCCTGGAAGCCGGGCAAACGCTACGACCGGCTGGGGCTCGACGACCAGGGCTACGAGATCCTGGGCCTGGCGCTGCCCTACGTCGAGATGCCGGTGGGTCCGGGTCGCAACCTCTCGGTGCTGATCGAGGTCGCCGCGCGCAACCACCTGCTCAAGCTCAAGGGCTTCCACCCGGCGCGCCAGCTGGCGCGCCGGCTCGGAGAGCAGTTGCGGCAGAACCGGCTGCACGACGAGCTCGAGGAGCAGGAAGTCGGCCGCCACCACGAGCGTGAACCCGGCGACGGGGAGCGCTGACCTTGGAACGGTTGACCATCATCACCGGTCTGTCGGGCTCGGGCAAGTCGCTGGCGGCGCGGTGCTTCGAGGACCTGGGGTTCTTCTGCGTGGACAACCTGCCGGTCGCGCTGATCCCGCCGTTCTACGACCTGATCGAGCGGGGCGCGGAACAGATCCCGCGGGCCGCGCTGGTCATCGACGTGCGCGAGAAGGCGTTCCTGGGGCAGTTCCCCGGGATCCTGCGCGAGCTGCGGGAGCGGCAGCTCCCGATCCGCGTGGTGTTCTTCGAGTGCTCCGACGCGGTGCTCAAACGCCGCTTCAGCGAGACCCGCCGGCCGCACCCGGTGACCGGCCCCACGGGAACGCTGGAGGAATCGATCCGGCTCGAGCGCGAGGCGCTGACCACGATCAAGAACCTGGCCGACCGGGTCATCGATACGAGTCATTTCACGGCCCACGAGCTGCGCTCGTTCCTCCAGAACGCCTACGGCGAACCGGGGAGCGAGACCCAGCTCAACGTCAACGTGGTCTCGTTCGGATTCAAGTACGGTCTGCCCGCCGAGGCCGACCTGGTGTTCGACGTGCGCTTCCTGCCCAACCCTTACTTCGTGGAGGAGTTGCGCGCGTTGGACGGCACGACCCCCGAGGTCCGGCGATTCCTGGACGCCCAGCAGGAAACCGAGGCGTTTCGCCAGCGGCTGCGCTCGTTCCTCGAGTTCCTGTTGCCGCTCTACGCCGCCGAGGGCAAGAGTTACCTCTCGGTCGCGCTGGGTTGCACGGGGGGCAAGCACCGCTCGGTGGCGCTGGCCCAGGACCTCGGCCGGCACCTCCGCGGGCAAGGGGTCCGGGCGTCGGTGCACCACCGCGACCTGGGCAAGGAGTGAGCTCCGTGGCGAACAAGCGTTCGATGGTGGCGCTGCTGGTGGTGACGCACGGCAGGCTTGCGAGCGAGCTGGTCGAGGCGGCCAAACGCATCGTCGGGCCGCTCGAGGCCTTCGAGGCGGTGTCGATCGACTGGGATATCGACGTGGCGGAAGCCCGCGAGCGGCTTGAGCAGGCGGTGCGGTCGGTCGACCGCGGCCGCGGCGTGCTGTTGCTGACGGACATGTTCGGGGGCACGCCGTCGAACCTGGCGCTGGCGATGCTGGAGCCCGATCGCGTCGAGGTCGTCACCGGCGTCAATCTGCCGATGCTGATCAAGTTCTGCAATCATCGCGAGCGCTACACGCTGTCCGAGGCGGCAGCCATCGTGGCCGCGCAGGGCCGGGACGCGATCCACGCCGCCTCGGAGCTGCTGGACGGCCGCTCGGCGGGCGCCGGGGGAGGCGAATCGTGAAGGAAGCCGAGATCCAGATCAACAACGACCTCGGGCTGCACGCGCGTGCGGCGGCGCGGTTCGTGCACCTGGCAAACTCGTTCGCCTCGCGGATCTGGGTGGCCAAGGACGGGACCCGCGTCGACGGCAAGTCGATCCTGGGCCTGCTGACGCTGGCGGCTTCCAAGGGCACCAAGCTGCGCGTGGCCGCCGATGGCGACGACGAGCAGCAGGCCGTCGAGCAGCTCGTGGCGCTGGCGCGCAGCGGTTTCGGCGAGGGAAAGTAGCGCGTGTCGGAGCGGCTCCACGGCGTCGGGGTGTCCCCCGGGGTGGCGGTCGGCCGGGTGCTGCTGTTGACGCGGCAGGCGCTGCCCGTGGTGCCCACGCCGATCCCGCCCGAGCGGGTCGAGGAGGAGATCGAGCGCTTCGAGCAGGCCCGCCAGGCGGCCCGGGTCGAGTTGCTGGCGGTGCGCGATCGCATTCGCGAAGCGCTGGGCGAGCACTACGCGAGCATCCTCGAGGCCCAGCTGCTGATCGTCGACGACGCCCGGCTGGTGGCCGAGACGACGCAGCGGATCCGCGTCGGGCGTGTCGCCGCCGAGTGGGCGCTCAAGGAAGTCATCGGCGGCTTGATGCGCACCTTCGAGACGATCGAGGACGACTACCTGCGCCAGCGGGGCGGCGACCTGGACGACCTGCACCAGCGTCTGCAACGGCAGCTGCGCGGAGGCCCGGCGCCGCGGGCGGGGCGTCACCTCGAGGGACCGCTGGTGGTCGTGGCGCACGCGCTCGGGCCGTCCGACGCGATGGCGCTGGCCGAGCGCGAGGTGCGCGGGCTGGCCACCGACGTCGGCGGTCCCACCTCGCACACCGCCATCCTGGCCCAGGCGCTCGGAGTTCCGGCGGTGGTCGGGCTGCGCGACCTGTCGTTGAAGGCGATGTCCGGCGACGCGATCGTGCTCGACGGCGAGACGGGCGAGGTCGAGTTGGCTCCCGGGCCCGAGGCGATCGAGGCCGCGCGCGCCAAGCAGGCCGAGTGGGAGCGCCGCGAGTCGGCGATGGCCGCCGACAGCGCGTTGCCGGTGGTGACGGCGGACGGTGTCGAGATCACGCTGCGGGCCAACATCGAGTTCCCGCAGGAGGCCGAGCTGGCGCTTCGCTTCGGCGCGCGCGGGATCGGGCTGTACCGCTCGGAGTTCCTGTTCCTGTCCCGCTCACCCGAGTTTCCCAGCGAGGACGAGCACTACCGCACGTATCGCGAGATCGGCGAGCGCGTGGCGCCGCACCCGGCGGTGATCCGCACGCTGGACCTCGGCGGCGAGAAGTACTTCCACACGGTGCTGCACGGCGACGAGGCGAATCCGGTGCTGGGGCTGCGCGGGATCCGGCTGTGCCTGCAACGTCCGGACATCTTCCGGCCGCAGCTGCGCGGGCTGCTGCGCGCCGCGGTCCACGCCGACCTGCGGCTGATGATCCCGCTGGTGATCGAGCCCGGGGAGGTCCGGGAGGTGCGGCGTCTGCTGGCCGCCGAAGCCCGGGGGCTTGCCGCGGAGGGCCGCGAGGCGCGTGCGGACCTGCCGGTCGGGATCATGGTCGAGGTGCCCGCGGCGGCGATGACGGCGGACCTGCTGGCCCGGGAGGTCGACTTCTTCAGCCTCGGCACCAACGATCTGATCCAGTACGCGCTGGCCGTCGATCGCAACAACGAGTCCGTGGACTACCTCTACAAGCCCGACCATCCGGCGATCCTGCGCACGCTGCGCTTCGTGATCCGGAGCGCGAACGCCGCGGGAACGCCGGTGGCGGTCTGCGGCGAGATGGCGGCGGATCCACGCCTGACCGCGATCCTGATCGGTCTCGGCCTGCGCGAGCTGTCGGTGCAGCCGCGCGCCCTGGGGGCGATCCGGCGGGCGATCCGCGGCTGCACGCTGAGCGAGAGCGAACGGATCGCGGAGCGGGCCCTCGACCGCGACGGTTCCGCGGGGCTCCGGGACGAGCCGGTGATCGGTAGGGGAGAGCGATGAGCGCGAAACGAGTCGACAAGCCCTGGGGCCACGAGCTGCGGTTCGTCCAGACCGACCGCTACGCCGGGAAGCTGTTGTTCATCAAGGCCGGCAGCCAGCTCAGCCTGCAGTACCACGAGCGCAAGGACGAGGCGTTTTACGTGCAGGAGGGCACGCTGGAGCTGGTACTCGGCAACGGCGCCGACCAGCAGGTGATCCGCATGGGTCCCGGGGAGTCGCGCCGGATCAGTCCCGGGACCGTGCACCGTTTCCGCGCCGTGACCGACACGCTGCTGTTCGAGGTCTCCACGCCGGAGCTGGACGACGTGGTGCGGATCGAGGACGATTTCGGGCGCGAGGGCGCGTCGGCCGACTGAATTTCCGGGCCGTTCCCCGGCCTCCGGGGGTGTGGTAGATTGTGGCCGCCATCGCGCCGTGGACCGGCGACGCGGAGCGCCCATGTCCGAGTACCTCAAGATCGGTGATGTCTGCAAGCGGACCGACACCCAGCCCTACGTGCTGCGGTTCTGGGAGAGCGAGTTCCCGCAGCTGGCTCCGAACCGCAATCCCAGCGGCCAGACCGTGTACACCGACGACGACGTGGCGCTGATCCAGCGGATCAAGCAGCTGCTGTACGAAGAGGAGTACACGATCGCCGGAGCGCGCAAGCTGCTCGAGCAGGAAAGCCGCAAGAGCCGCCACAGCGCGCGCCCGGCCCCGGAGCCGGCGTCCGCGGAGCCCGCCGGCTCGAGCCGCGAGCGCTCCCGCCCCGCGCCCGCAAAGCGCACGCGCCCGGCGCCGCGCGCCACGGCGGCCGAGCCCGGACTGTTCCCGTCGTCCCCGGCCACCGTCGAGCGCGAGCGCTACGACAACGCGGTCCACGAGATCCAGCGCCTGCGCCGCCAGATCGAGGATCTGGCGTCGGAGCGGGACGAGCAGACGATCCGGATCGAAAACCTCGAACAGGCCCTCGAGGCCCGCAGCCAGCGGGCCCAGCGCGTGGCCGAGCGGCTGGAGCGACTGCTCGAAACCCTCGGTTGATCCGCCACGGGCCGGCCCGAGCTTGACGGCCCGCGCCGCCTCTCCTACGATTCCGGCCGTCCCGTTTCGCAGCGAGGACGACCGGTCGGGGCGTGGCGCAGTCTGGTAGCGCACTTGCTTGGGGTGCAAGGGGTCCTCGGTTCAAATCCGGGCGCCCCGACCAATTTCGATCCACCACGAACGCGGTAAGGTTTCACTGACGTGTCCGCCAGTCCCGGTCGACCCACGCTTCTGGTGACCAACGACGACGGCTACGACGCGCCCGGCATCGCCGCGCTCGCCGCGGCGCTGGAGCCGCTGGGCCGCGTGGTCGTCGTGGCGCCCGACCGCGAGCAGAGCGGGTCGTCGCACGCGCTCACGCTGGCGCGCCCGCTGCGGGTGACCGGAGTCGGTCCCGAGCGCTTCCGCGTCGACGGCACGCCGACCGACTGCGTTCACCTGGGGGTGTTCAACCTGACGCCGGACTCGGTCCCGGCGCTGGTGGTGTCAGGGATCAACCGGGGTCTGAACCTCGGCGACGACGTGACGTACTCCGGGACGGTGGCCGGCGCGCTGGAGGGGGCGCTGCTCGAGATCCCGGCGCTCGCGCTCTCGGTCGACGTGGATGAGCGGGGCCGGGCGGACTACGAAACCGCCGCCGCGTTCGCCCGTTACCTCGCGGGGCAGGTGCTCGAGCGCGGGCTGCCGCGCGGGACCTTCCTCAACGTCAACCTGCCGGCCGCGCCGCCGCTGGGCGTGCGGCTGACCCGCCAGGGCACGCGGACCTACCGCGCCGCCGTGGTCGAACGGCTCGATCCCTCCGGCCGGCCGTACTACTGGGTCGACGACCAGGACATGACCCCGGGCGGCGAGGCCGACGGCGATCACCGGGCGATCCGCGACGGCTACGTCTCGATCTCGCCACTCCACGCCAACCTGACCCACGAGCCCTCGCTCGAGACGCTGGCCGGCTGGAAGCTCGTGGTACCCGGGCCATGAAGGGCAGCGCGATCCGCCGGCAACGGATGGTGCGGCAGCTCGCCGAGCGCGGGGTGCGCGACCCGCAGGTGCTCGCGGCGATGGGGCGTGTGCCGCGCGAGGCGTTCGTCGAGGAGGCGCTCGCCGGCAAGGCCTACCGCGACAACGCGTCGCTGCCGATCGGGGACGGCCAGACGATCTCGCAACCCTGGATCGTGGCCCGGATGACCGAGCTGACCGAGCCGGACGGGAGCGGGCGCGCGCTGGAGATCGGCTCGGGCTCGGGCTATCACGCCGCGGTGCTGTCGTACCTCTACGAGCGCGTGTTCTCGATCGAACGGCTCGAGCAGCTGTCGCGGCGCGCGCGCGAGACGCTGCGCAAGCTCGACATCGAGAACGTGCATTTCAAGATCTTCGACGGCAGCTACGGCTGGAGCGAGTTCGCACCGTACCGCGCGATCGTGGTCACCGCGGCGGTGCCCGAGGTTCCGCGTCCGCTGGTCGAGCAGCTCGACGAGGGCGGCCGGCTGGTGCTGCCGTTGACCGACCGGCCGGGAGCGGACGAGCAGGTGCTGGTGCGCGTGATCAAGCGCGGTGACGGGCTGGTCGAGGAGCGCCACGGCCGCTGCCGTTTCGTGCCGCTGGTCGGGAAGTTCGGGGCCGCCTCGTGAGCGGCGGGACCGTGGAGCGCCCGCGCGGCCTGCGCGGGCTGCACTACCGGCTCTACGACTGGGTGATCCGGTGGGCCGCGCACCGCCACGCCCGGACGGCGCTGTTCCTGTTCGCGCTGGTCGAGGCGTCGGTGTTCCCGATCCCGCCCGACGTGCTGCTGATCGCGATGTGCCTGTCGGTGCCGGCGAGCAAGCTGCGCTTCGCGGCGATCGCCACGGTCGGGTCCGTGCTGGGCGGCCTGCTGGGGTACGCGATCGGCTGGGGCTTCTGGGCCGTGGCCGCGCCGTGGTTCTTCGACTGGCTCGGCCCGATCGGGTTCACGCCCGAGAACTTCGAGCGCGTCAAGCAGCTGTACCAGGACAACGCGTTTTTGGCGCTGTTCGCCGCCGGCTTCTCGCCGATCCCGTACAAGGTGTTCACGATCGCGGCCGGGGTGTTCGAGATCGGGCTCGGCGTGTTCGTCACCGCCTCGGTGGCCGGCCGCGCCGCCCGCTTCACCCTGGTGGCGCTGATCGTGGGCTGGCTCGGCGCGGCGGCGCGGGACTTCATCGAAAAGTACCTGGGCTGGCTGACGCTGGCCTTCGTGGTGCTGCTGGTGCTGGGCTTCTGGGTGCTGAAGCACCTCGGCTGAGCCGTTTGCGGCCGACGGAAGGCCGTTGCGGCCCCCCGGGCTTCCTGCTAACATCCGGCGGTTCAAAGGGATCGGGGCGTAGCGCAGCCTGGTAGCGCACCTGCTTCGGGAGCAGGGGGTCGGAGGTTCAAATCCTCTCGCCCCGACCAACCTCGCCGGTTCGGCGGTTCGCCGTGTGTCATGTCGCAGCGTGATCGAGACGAGGGAGACGGAACCGCCGAGCACTGGCTGGTCCGCGGCCGGGTGCAGGGGGTCGGGTTCCGCTGGTTCGTCCAGGAGGCGGCGGCTCGCAGCGGGGCCGCGGGCTGGGTCCGCAACCTGCCCGGCGGCGAGGTGGAGATCCACGCCGAGGGAGCGGCCGCGGTGCTCGAGTCGTTGCTGGCCGAGATCCGTGAGGGACCGCGCTTCGCGCGTGTGGACGACGTGGAGCGGAGGCGGGCCGAGCCGACCGGCGCGACACGGTTCACGATCCGGCCCTGAACGGCGCGAGGAAGACGACGTCAGGATGCAGATCCAGCAGCTCAAGCAGTCGATCCGTCAGATCCCGGACTTCCCGCGGCCGGGGATCAACTTCTACGACGTCTCGACGCTGTTCAGCGCCGGGCCGGCATTCCGCAGCGTGGTGGGCAAGCTGGTCGAGCGCTATCGCGGCGACGGCCTGGACGCGCTGGCGGGCATCGAGGCGCGCGGGTTCGTGCTGGCCTCGGCGATGGCCTACGAGCTCGGGCTGGGAATGCTGCTGCTGCGCAAGTCGGGCAAGCTGCCGGGCGAGACCGACGGCGAGGACTACAGTTTGGAGTACGGCACCAGCCGCATCGAGGTGCACCGCGACACGGTGCACGAGGGGCAGCGGGTGCTGATCGTCGACGATCTGCTGGCCACGGGGGGCACGGCGGCGGCGGCGGGCCGGCTGCTGGAGCGGCTCGGGGCGCGCGTGGCGGGTTACGCCTTCATGGTCGAGCTGGGGTTTCTCGAGGGGCGCAAGCCGCTGGCCGGGGCCGACGTGTTCAGCCTGATCCGCTACGATGAATGAGCGCAGGTGGTGAGGGGCCTGTAGCTCAGTATGGATAGAGCAGGAGTTTCCTAAACTCTTGGTCGGGGGTTCGAGTCCCTCCAGGCCCACCAGGAAGACGGGGTATACGGATATGGCTCGCGAGTTCACGAGGAAGAAGCTCAAGCAGGACGAGTTCGTCGACGGCATGTGGAGCGCCGAGCAGTGGATCGAGCACAACTGGGACAAGCTGCTCAAGTGGGCGGCCGCTGCCGCCGTCGTGGCGTTGATTGTCGTCGCGGGAGTGTTGTGGCAGCGCTCACGCACCGCCAGCGCGCAGCGGACGTTGAGCGAGGGGATCAACGTCTACGCCGCGGCGACCGATCCGGCGAACGCGGGGACCGCCGCCGCCGACCTGGCGCCCGCGCTCGCGCTGTTCGAGCAAGCGGCGTCCCGTGGCGGTGGCGCGGTCGGACGCGTGGCGCGCTACTACCGGGCCGCGGCGCTGGTGCGCATGGAGCGCGGCGAGGAGGCGATTCCGGTTCTGGAGCAGCTCACCGGCGCGGCCGAGCAGGACATGCTCGGTGCGGCGGCGCGGATGCTGCTCGCCGACGCGCTGAGCCAGGCCGGCCAGCAGGAACGGGCGATCGAGGTGCTGCGGGCCGCCTCCGCCGGCTCGGGCCCGTACGTCGAGCAGGCGCTGTTCCAGCTCGGCGTGTTGCTGGAGGCGCAGGGCCGCATTGACGAGGCCCGGGACGCGCTGCGCGATCTCCGCGAGCGCTACCCGAACGGGCCGCTGGGCGGCCGGGCGCAGGCCCGGCTCGACGCGCTGGGCTGAGCCCGGCTCACTCGCCGGATTCGTCGGCGGGCGGGTCGGCGCGGCGCCACTTGTGGCGCTCGTGGTTTCCGGCGTCGTCCTCGGCCTTGATCTTGTAGAACACCAGCGGCGTCGAATCCTCGGTCGTGTCGACGAACGAGGTGTCCTCGCTGGTGCCGATCTCGAACGCCCGCATGTAGTTGTAGACCCGCGCGTTCTTGTAACGATAGATGTGGTAGCGCTGCACGTACTCGGGCTGGCCGTTCTTGTCGATGGTCACCGGCGGCCACTCGAGCACGATCCGGCCGCGCGAGTCCTTGCCGATGCGGAAGCCCTCGACGTCGGCCGGGGGCGTGTTGTCGATCTGCACGCGGAACACCCGGTCGCCCTCGATCCACTCCAGGCCGTTCCAGGCGTAGACCTTCCAGTCGTAGACACCGTCCGCCAGCGACTGGCGGGTCCGATGGATCGCGCCCGGCTCGTCCTCGCCCATGCCGGCCAGGCCGGTGAAGGCCCAGCCGTTCTTGTTCTCGATCTGGTCCAGGACGTAGGCCTCGGTCTCGAAGTCGTCCTGGCTGAGCACGATCTTGAACTTCATCTTGAGCAGGTCGTTGCCGTCGACGCCGACACGGAAGATCGGCCGCGCGCCGACGCGCGCGCCGTCGGCGGGCTCGAGCGGATAGACATCGTCGACCACCTGCGCCGCTGCCGGCCCGGCGAGCAGGGCGCAGAACACGAGCCCGAGGACGCGCACCGCAGAACGCAAGCGGAGTTCACTCATCACCGACCTCGCCACCCCGGAACGGGGATGCCCAGTCATATACGGCGCGGCGCCCCGGCCGTCCAGGCCGCTCGGCCGCCCGGCTCAGAACGGGATGTCGTCGTCCGCGAACCCGGAATCGGGCTCGCCGACCTGTTGGCCCGCGGGCTCGTCGGCCCCGGCCGACTGCCGGTCTTCGGAGGGCCGGCCGCCGAGCATCTGGAACCGCTGCGCGCGGATTTCCGTGGTGTAGCGCTTGTTTCCTTCCCGATCGGTCCATTCCCGGGTCTGCAGCGAGCCCTCGACGCAGACCTGGCGGCCCTTCCGGAGGTACTCGCCCGCGATCTCGGCCTGCTTGCCCCAGACCACGATCCGGTGCCACTCGGTTCGCTCCTTCCGCTCGCCCGAGGGGTCGCTCCAGCGGTCGGTGGTCGCCATGGTGAAATTGGCCACCGCGGTTCCGCTCTGGGTGTAGCGGACCTCGGGGTCCCGTCCCAGGTTGCCGATCAGAAACACCTTGTTCACGCTCGCCATGCCTTCACTCCTCGTCCGGCCCTCGGCTGCTGCGGGGAGGCGGACCCGAAAGGACCTTTTTCGACCTTGACCCGGCGGGCCGGCCCGAGCCGGCGACTATTATAGCCTGCCCGACATGGCCCAACCGAAGAGTCTCCTGCGCACCGTCAGCTCGATCAGCCTCGCCACGCTGATCAGCCGGGTGCTCGGCCTGGTCCGCGACCAGGTGCAGGCGTTCTACTTCGGCGCCAGCTTCGTCACCGACGCGTACTTCGCGGCGTTCCGGATCCCGAACCTGCTGCGCGACCTGTTCGCCGAGGGCGCGCTGTCCTCGGCTTTCGTACCCACCTTCACGGCCGAGCTGGAACACCGCGGCCGCGCCGCGGCCTGGACGCTGGCCGGCCGGGTGATCACGGCGCTGGCGCTGATCCTCGGCGTCGTGACGCTCGTGATCTTGCTCGGCGCGCCGTGGATCCTGCGCGTCTACGCGCCCGGGTTCGGCGGCGAGAAGCTCGAGCTGGCCGTGACGATGACGCGCATCGTGTCGCCGTTCCTGTTGTTTGTGGCGCTGGCCGCGGTGCTGATGGGGATGCTCAACGCCTGCGGGAGGTTCTTCCTCCCCGCACTGGCACCGGTGTTCTTCAATCTCTCCGCGATCGCGGGCGTGATCGTGCTGGTGCCGGTGTTCCGCAACGCCGGGATCCATCCCGGCCTCTCGCTGGCGGTGGGCGCGATCGTGGGCGGGGCGCTGCAGTTCCTGGTCCAGGTGCCGGCGGTGCGGCGCGAGGGCTTCCGCTACCGGCCCGAGCTGGCGCTCTCCGACCCGGGGGTGCTGCGGGTGGCCCGGCTGATGCTGCCCGCGACCTTCGGGCTCGCGGCGACGCAGATCAACATCCTGGTCGATACGGTCCTGGCATCGTTCTACGAGCCCGCGATCAGCTGGCTGGCCTTCGCGTTCCGGCTGATGCAGCTGCCGATCGGCCTGTTCGGGGTGGCGATCGCCACGGCCAACCTGGCCCGGGTCTCGCGCGACGCGGCGCGGGGCGACCGCGAGGGGCTGCGGGCCAACCTCGCCGCATCGCTGCGCACGGCGGCGCTGCTGACGCTGCCCTCCACGGCGGGCCTGATCGCGCTGCGCGAGCCGATCGTGCGCGTGCTGTTCGAGCACGGGAACTTCACCGCCGCGGACACGACCCACACCGCCACGGCGGTGCTGTGCTACGCGTTCGGCCTGTACGCCTACGCGGTGACCAAGATCCAGGTACCGACGTTCTACGCGCTGGGGGACACGCGCCGGCCGGTGATCGCCTCGGCGACCGCGGTGCTGCTGAAGATCGCGGCCAGCCTGCTGTTGATCTGGTTGTTGCCGCGGCTGGGATTCGACGCGTTTCTGGGACTCGCCCTGTCGACCTCGCTGGCGGCGTGGATCAATTTCGCGCTGCTGGCCCGCGGGATCCGGGGACGCCTGGGATCGCTCGGCGTGCACGCGGTGATCCCGACGACGCTGCGGCTGCTGGCGCTGTCGGTCGTGATGGGGGTCGCCACGGCCCTGTTCCACGGCGGCCTGGAAGCGGCGTGGCCGGCCGCGGGCCTGGCGGGCCAGGTGGTCCGGCTGGGGCTCGCGGTGGGGTTCGGGATCGCGATCTTCGGCGCCGGCGCGCGGCTGCTGCGGATCCCCGAGGCGCACGATCTGCTGGCCCGGTTCCGGCGCCGGCGGTGAGGCAGGCTACAATGACGCCGTTCGTGGATGCCGGGTCATGAAGGTGCTGGTTCAACGGGTCGCGCGGGCCGCGGTACGCGTCGACGGGAGGACGGTGGGCTCCATCGACCGCGGGCTGCTGGTGCTGCTGGGCGTCGAACGGGGCGACGAGGATCGGGATGCGGAGTATCTGGCGGACAAGACGGCCGAGCTCCGGATCTTTCCCGACGACGAGCAACGGATGAATCGCAGCGTCGAGGAATGCGGCGGGGGAGTGCTGGTCGTCTCGCAGTTCACGCTGGCCGGCTCCACGCGGCGCGGCCGTCGGCCGTCGTTCTCCCGTGCGGCGCCGCCGGACGAGGCGCAGCGGCTGTACGGGGAGTTCTGCCGTCGGCTCGCCGGGCGCGGGATCACCGTCGCCACCGGAGAATTCCAGGCGCTGATGGAAGTCGAGCTGGTCAACGACGGTCCGGTGACCCTGTTGCTCGATCCTCCGCCGTGGAGGGACGGGGCGTGAGCCGACGCGCGCGCACGGCCCCGCCCCGGCCGGAGGGCTGGCTGGCCCGGTATCTCGACTACCTGACCGCCGAGCGGGGGCTGGCCCAGAACACCATTGCGGCCTACCGTCGCGATCTCGCGGCGCTGCACGCCCGGCTCGGGGGCCGTCCGCTGGAGCAGACGCGGCGCGAGGACCTGCTGGCGCGGCTGCGCCAGATGCGCCTCGACGGGCGCTCGCCGCGCTCGATCGCGCGATCGCTGGTCGCGGTGCGGGGGTTCTTCCGCTACCTGCTGACGGAGCAGGTGATCCGCGAGGATCCGACCGCGAACCTGGATTCACCGCGCACCTGGCGCTCGTTGCCCCGGGTGCTGAGCTTCGCCGAGGTCGAGAACCTGCTGGCGGCCCCGGACCGCGACAGCGGGACCGGGCTGCGGGACGCGGCGATGCTGGAGGTGCTCTACGCGACCGGGTTGCGGGTCAGCGAGCTGGTCGGCCTGCGGCTCGGCGACCTGCACCTCGACGCGAGCTACGTGCGCTGCATCGGCAAGGGCTCCCGGGAACGGGTCGTGCCGCTGGGCGGCGAGGCCGACGCGACGTTGCAGGCCTACCTCGCAGTGGGCCGGCCGGCGCTGCTGGTCGGCAAGCGCACCAACGTGCTGTTCGTGAACCATCGCGGCGGTCCGCTGACCCGCCAGGGATTCTGGAAGATCGTCAAGAGCTGTGCCGGCAAGGCGGGCATCGACACGCCGCTGTCGCCGCACACCCTGCGCCACTCGTTCGCCACCCACCTGCTGGAGAACGGCGCCGACCTGCGCTCCGTGCAGCTGATGCTCGGCCACGCCGACATCTCCACGACGCAGATCTACACCCACATCAACCGCGAGCGGTTGCGGCGGCTGTACCGCGACTTCCACCCGCGTGGCTGAGCGGGCGCGGCGTGGATCGCTGCGCCTGTCCGGGAGCGTCCCGGTGCGCGACGCGCTGGAGCGGCTGCGCCGGCGACGGCGCGGCGAGGCCCGGGTGCTCGAGCGCGGGCGGCTCGTCGGCGTGCTGCCGCGCGAGACCGCGAGTCTGGCGATCGGGCACGGCCTGGATCACCTCACGGCCCGCGACCTGGCGCTGGACCGGCCCAGGTCGGCGTCTCGTCGGCGGGCTGCCGCGGCGCCGGGGGCCGCGTTGCCGGAGGAGCAGCTCGAGATCCTGCGGCTGGCGGCGCGGATCGCCCGCGAGCGGGGCCGGCGCGTGTACCTGGTCGGCGGGCGCGTGCGCGATCTGCTGCTGGGGCGCGACAGCCGCGACCTCGATCTGGCCGTGGAGGGCGACGCGCGTGGGCTGGCCGAGGAGCTGGCCGGCAGCCTCGCGGGCCGGGCGCGGTTCCACGCCGAGTTCGGCACGACCCTGATCCGGCTCGCCGGCGGGTTGCGCGTCGACGTGGCGGCGACGCGCGCCGAGAGCTATCCGCACCCGGGCCGGCTGCCCGAGGTTCGTCCGGCGACGCTGCGCCGGGACCTGGCGCGCCGCGACTTCACCGTCAACGCCATGGCGCTGGTGCTCGGCGTACGCGGCCCGGGTCGCCTGATCGACCCGCACGGCGGGGTGGCGGACCTGGCGGCGCGGTGCATTCGCGTGCTGCACGGGCTGTCGTTGATCGAGGATCCGACCCGGGCGTTTCGCGCGGTGCAGCTCGCGGCGCGGCTGGATTTCCGGATCTCCCCGGCGACGCTCCGGCTGATCGGCGTCGCCCTGCGCGAGGGCCTGTTCGGCCGACTCAGCGCGGCGCGGTTGCGCCGCGAGGTCGAGCACCTGCTCGAGGAGCCTCCCCCGGTGCGCACCGTGCGGATGCTGGAGACGACCGGCCTGCTGGGGGTCCTCGACCCGGCGCTGCGCGCGAGTGCCGAAACCCTGGCGCCGCTGCGCCGCGTTCAGACCCTGCTGACGCGTCAGCGCCGCCGCCATCCCGTCGACGACGTGCGAGGCTGGATCGTGAGGCTGGCGTTGCTCGGCTCGACGCTGCCCCCCGAGCGCCGCGTGGAGCTGGCGGAGCGGCTCCGCCCGGAGCGCCGGGAGCGCGCCCGTCTCGCCTCGGCGCTGGAGCACGCCCGGCTCGCCGAGCGCCTGGGCCGGCCGCAGGCGCTGCGACCCTCGTCGCTCCACGCGGCCTGCGCGGGCCTGCCCACGGAGACCTTGCTGGCCGCCGCGGCGGGCTCGCCGGGCGCCGTGGTCGAACGGCGCGTGATCGAGTTTCTCGATCAGCTGCGCGACGTCCGCGCCGACGTCACGGGAGACGAGCTGCTGCGCGCAGGACTGCCGCCCGGGCCGGCGATCGGCCGCGCGTTGCGCGCGGCGCTACGCGTCAAGCTCGACCGCGATGCCGACCACGAGGCGCAGCGGGCCGCGGCGCTGCGCGCGGCGGCTTCCGCTTGACACCCGCGGCGCCGTCGTCTATGCCTTGGCCCGCCGGTGTGCCGTTTCAGCGCGCGGCGCCCGAGGAGTGAGCCGTGGACGAAGAAGCGTTCGAAGAACCGATCCTCGATCTGGAGCGTCGCATCGACGCGCTGTCGGGGATGGGCGACGACGCCGGAATCCAGCGGCAGCGCGAGCGGCTGGAGCAGGAACTCCTCGCGGTGCGGCGCAAGATCTTCTCCGCGCTGACGCCGTGGCAGAAGACGCTCGTGGCGCGTCACGCCGGACGACCGAGCACGCTCGACTACGTGGAGCACCTGATCGAGGAGTTCGTCGAGCTGCACGGCGATCGCAAGTACGCCGACGACGCCGCGATCGTCGCCGGCCTGGGCCGCTTTCGCGGCCGCCCCGTGCTGGTCGTGGGCCACCAGAAGGGGCGGGACACCAAGGAGAAGATCCGCCGCAACTTCGGCATGCCGCGGCCCGAGGGTTACCGCAAGGCGCTGCGGGCGATGCGGCTGGCGGAGAAGTTCGGCCGCCCGATCCTCAGCTTCATCGACACGCCCGGCGCGTACCCTGGGATCGGCGCCGAAGAGCGCGGGCAGGCCGAGGCGATCGCCTACAACCTGCGCGAGATGGCCCGCCTGCGCGTCCCCGCGATCGTCACGGTCACCGGCGAGGGCGGCAGCGGCGGCGCGCTGGCGATCGGCGTCGGCAACCGCGTCAACATGCTCGAGTTCTCGATCTACTCCGTGATCAGTCCCGAGGGGTGCGCGGCGATCCTGTGGCGCGACCCGGCGAAGAGCCGCGAAGCCGCCCGGGCGATGCGCATCACCGCCGCCGACCTGCACGAGCTCGGCGTCGTGGACGAGGTGATCCCCGAGGTCGTCGGCGGGGCCCACGTCGACGCGCGGCAGCAGGCGACGCTGATCGGTGAGGCGCTCGAGCGGCAGCTCGGCGAGCTGGACTCGCTGACGCCCGAGGGTCTGGTCGAGCAGCGCTACGAACGCTTCCGCAGGCTGGGCAGCTTCCGGCTCCCCGACGCGGGGGCGCAGTGAGCGACGGTGCCGGGGTCAGCCGTCACGCTTGGCGGCATCCCAGATCTCGTTGAGCAGCTCCGCGCCGGCCTGCTCCAGCGGCACCCCGCGCCGCGCCAGCTCGTCTTCGATGTGGCGGAAGCGTTCGACGAACTTGCGGTTGGCCGCCTCCAGCGCGCGCTCCGCGTCGACCCCGCGGCGCCGCGCGAGCATCACGACCGTGAACAGCAGGTCGCCGATCTCCTCGTCGGCCCGGGCCTCGTCCGGCGACTGCAGCGCCTCGCGCAGCTCGTCCAGCTCCTCGCGCAGCTTGTCCAGCACGCCCGAATCGTCGGGCCAGTCGAAGCCGACCCGCGCGGCCTTGGTCCCGAGACGCTGCGCCTTCAGCAGCGCGGGCAGCGCGCGCGGAATACCGTCGAGCACGGACTTGGGCGGGCCTCCGCTGCGACCGCGCTTCTCCCGCCGCTTGATCTCCTCCCAGGCCCGCAACACGTCGTCGGCGGTCTCGGCGGTCGCCGAGCCGAAGACGTGCGGATGCCGCCGGATCATCTTCTCCGAGATTCCGCGGACCACGTCGGCCGCGGTGAACGCCCGCTCCTCCTGGGCCAGCCGGGACAGGAACACGATCTGGAACAACAGGTCGCCGAGCTCCTCGCGGAGCGCGGGCAGGTCCTGGCGGTCCAGCGCCTCGGCCACCTCGTAGCACTCCTCGAGCAGGTACCCGCGCAGCGAGGCGTAGTCCTGCTCACGGTCCCAGGGACAGCCCTCGTCGGGGTCACGCAGCCGGTCCATGATCCAGACCAGGGTTTCAAACCTGTCATGATCCCGCATTTTCCGGCCTTTCTTGACTTGCCCGGGGCCCCGCCACATGTTTGTCCCGGGTCGGATTGTCCCTCGGGGAGTGCGTTCGGCGGTGACTACGGATTTGAAACGTCGAGAACCCCAATGTTACCATCGGCGTGCTTTTTCGACGGTGGCCGCCGACGGCACGAACCGCAGGGCGAGGAGGACCGTGGCCCACGAACCGCGCAGTGAGGAACAGGAACGGGAGCAGGACGGCATCAAGGTGGTGGACCGGCGTCACTTCACCTCCGCGGGCGAGCGTCGCCCGGGGATGGAAGAGGACGAGTCGGAGGCGTCGGCCGCGACGCCGGAGCCGGGCCCGGGACGGGAGCAGCGTGGCGACGCGGCTCCGGGACCGGAGGCGGGCTTCGAGCACCATCCGGTGAACGAGCCGCACGGCGTCGACTTCACGATGCTGATCAACGCAATGGCCCAGCCGGCGTTGCTGTTCCTGGGAGAGATTCCTCAGCCCGGTAGCGATGAGCCGACGGTCGACCTCACCAGCGCCCGCCTGCAGATCGACATGCTCGATCTGTTGCGGGTGAAGTGCCGGGGCAATCTGACCGCGCAGGAAGAGGGTTTGCTGGAGCGGGTGCTGTACCAGCTGCGCATGCTGTACGTCTCCCGATCCGGTCAGCCCGGCTGATCCGGTCCGCGGTTGGTCGTGGGCGCCCGGCAGTCGCCGGGGGCCGGCCTCCAGCCCCGCGCCGGTGCGGGGTCACGATTGGACAGGCGGTTGCAGTTCACGCGCTGGGCGCTGGGGGTCGCGATCCTGGTCGCGGTCGCCGGGGTGCCCGCGCTCGCGCAGATCGACTCCGGAGTGATCCGCCTCGCTCCGCGGGGCTCGGCTGCGGAGCCCGAGCCGGAGCAGCCGACCGGGGCGCAGTCGCTCGACGGTCCGCGCCGCGGCTTCGACTACCGTGCCTTCGAGGCGCGCCTCGAGACGCTGTGGTTCCAGCGCAAGGCGTACCTGGCCGACGGCCGTGACGCGGACGCGCAACGGCAGTCCGAGCTGATCCGCTCGTTCTGTGCCGAGGAGGGCGTCGGCCGACTCGAGGGGCTCTCGGGCGCGCTGCTGGCCGAGGCCGCGCGGTACATCGACGAGGGCCACTACGCCAAGGCGCTGGCCTCGCTGGAGCTGGCCGAGACCTTCGACTCGGGAAGCTCCCAGGTCGCGATGGCGCGCGCCGAGGTGTACTGGAAGTCCGGCCGCGGCCATCTCAAGGCGGCCCGGGCGTGGCTGAGCGCGTTCCAGCGCTCGCTGGTCGAGAGCGCCCGGCGGCTGACCGTGCTGAACCACCTGGCGATCGTTGCGGTGCTGGCGCTGATCGGTGGGCTGCTGGTGTTCTCGCTGGCGATGCTGCAGCGCTACCAGATGCCGCTGCGGCACGAGGTCGAGGAGCTGCTGGCGCGCCGCGGCCTCGGGGCCTGGGGCCTGGCGGCGGGAGTCGGGGTGCTGCTGCTGCCGTTTCTGGTCTGGTTCGGCGCGGGCTGGGCCGCGGTGTTCTGGATCGTGGTCACGTTCCGCTTCATGCGTCGCAACGAGCGCTGGACGGCGGTGGCGCTGCTGCTGGCGGCGGCGCTGACCGTGCCGGCGTATCGCCTGACCGTCGCGGCCTACGGGGTGGTGGCCGACCCGGTGGTGCGCAACACGCTGGCCTCGGCGGACGGCGTCTACGATCCGACGCGGATCGTCAAGCTGCGCCAGCTGGTCGACGCCCACCCCGACGACGCGGTGTACCGCTTCCTGCTGGCCGGGATGTACAAGAACGGCCGCCACTTCGAGGAGGCCTACGACGAGTACAAGGCCGCGATCCAGATCGACCCCACGCTGCACCAGGGCTACATCAACATCGGCAACATCTTCTACCGCATGGGCCAGCACGCCGAGGCGATCACGAGCTACCGCCAGGCGCTCAACGTGCGACCCGACTCGGTGGTGGCCTACTACAACATGCACGTGGCACAGTCGGAGCTGTTCCACTTCGAGGACGCCGACGAGTCGCTGGCCCGGGCGCGCGCGATCGACGCCAAGCGGACGGCCGCCGTGATGGCCGCCTCGCGCAGCGAGACCGAGCGCCCGATGCCCGTCGACGCCAGCGTGGAGCTGGGGACGATCTGGCAGGCCGCGCTCGAGGGCCGCGACCCGCACGCCGGCGCCGGGACCGCGTCCGGGGCGGAGATGGCCCCGCTGCTGTCGCAGTTCCGGAATCCGGTCAGCCTGGGCGCCGCGCTGGCGCTGGTGTTCTGCGCGGTGGTCGGGGTCGGGTCGCGGCGGGGCGTGCCCGCGCGGCGCTGCATCCGCTGCGGCCGTCCGTTTTGCGACCGCTGCCGTCGCGGGCGCCAGGGGCGCGAGTACTGCAGCCAATGCCTGCATCTGTTCGTGCTGGGCGACGGGTTGGCGCCGGAGACCAAGACGCAGAAGCTGTACGACGTCGAGCGGCACGAGCGCCGCACGCGCCGCACGCGCAAGCTGGCCTCGTTGCTGTTGCCCGGCGCCGGGCTGCTGTTGCGCGGCCGGGCGGCCCGGGGCTCGCTGTGGGTGATGGCCTGGTTTGCCGCGCTGATCGCGTGGCAGCCGGCGGCGTTGCGGCCGCTGGAGCGCCTGTTCGGGCTCGACATGCGGCTGGAGATGCTGGAGATCGGACCCGTTCCGGCGATGTTCCGCATCGACCCGCTGGACGTGATTGCCGTGCTGGCGGCGGTGGCGGTGTGGCTGACCGCGAACATCGGGCGCCGCCGGGGCCAGGAGGCCTGAGTTGGCGCTCCAGGGAACCATCCGGGACTTCGGGCTCGCGGATATCTTCCAGCTGATCGGCATCCAGCGGAAGACCGGCGTGCTGACGCTGACCAACGACTCCGACACGGTGACGGTCAAGTTCGTCGAGGGCCAGGTGGCCGGAGCCGACACGCAGAGCCAGCGGCTCGAGGACCAGCTGGGGCGCGTGCTGGTGCGGACCGGGCAGATCACCGACGCCCAGCTGCGCGAGGCGCTGCAGACGCAGAAGAACACGCTGCAGCGGCTCGGCTACATCCTGGTCAACACCAACGCGATCACGGCGGAAGACCTGCGCGACGCGCTGCAGGTCCAGGTCTCGCAGATCATCTACCGGCTGTTCCGCTGGCGCGACGCGCGCTATCACTTCGAGCCCAAGGAAGAGATCGACTACGACCGCGAGCACTTCACGCCGATCAGCGCCGAGACGATCCTGATGGAAGGCGCGCGGATGATCGACGAGTGGCCGATCATCGAGCGCCGCGTGCGCTCCGCGACGATGGTGTTCCGGAAGACCGACGCCGGCGCGGCGATCGAAGCGCCGGTCGAATCGCTGGTCGACGAGGACGTCGAGTTCGACTTCGGCTTCGAGGGCACCGACGCGGGGACCGATGCCGGCGCCGACGAGCAGGAGATCCGGCTGTCGCCGGAGGAGCGCGAGGTGCTGCGGATGGTCGACGGACGCTCGCGCGTCAGCGACCTCGTCGACCGTTCGCCGCTGGGCGAGTTCGACGTCTACCGCAGCCTGTACGAGCTGCTGACCCGCCACCTGATCGAGGAGGTGGTGCAGCGCACCACAACCGCCGCTCGCCGCGAGGGACGGGCCACGACCCGGCTGCTCGTCCGGGGCGTGGCCGTGGTGCTGCTCGGCTTCGCCTTTGCGGCGGTGCTGACGCTGGATGCGAATCCGGTCACGCCGTGGAGGGTGGCCGGCAGCTCGGATGCCACGGGACGGCTGCGGGGCTACGCCAGCCGCGTCCGGATGGAGCGCATCGAGGACGCGATTCGCGTGTTCTACCTGGACAACGGGACCGTACCCGACCGGCTGGTGCTGCTCACGGACCATGGCTACCTGGACCCGCGAGACCTGCGCGACCCCTGGGGCCGCGATTACCGCTACGAGCTCAGGCCGGGCAGCTACCGGCTGGTCGGCCTGGATGCCCAGGGCGAGCCCAGTCGCGACCTCGTGGTCAGCCGGACGTTCAGCGCTTCGGAGCGGATGATGCTCGAGGGCGCCGTCGAGGGCCGCTGACCCCCGGGGGGCCGCCGCGGCCGGCTTCCGCCCCCGTTCCGCTTGTTTTTTCGCAGAATGCCGCTCCCGGGGCCCCGCCGCGCCTTGACAAGCGCCCGCCGGGGTCTTAACCCCCGAACGTCACTGCGTGAGCCCCCTCAGAAACCAAGGCAGGGAGACAGCCAGGATGAGCAAGATCATCGGTATCGACCTCGGCACGACCAACTCCGTCGTGGCCGTCATGGAAGGTGGCAAGCCCACCGTCATCACCAACCCCGAAGGCAGCCGTCTGACCCCTTCGGTCGTGGCGATCAACGATAAAGGCGAGCGCCTGGTCGGCCAGGTGGCCAAGCGCCAGGCCGTGACCAACCCCGAGAACACGATCTACTCGGTGAAGCGCTTCATGGGCCGCAAGTTCGCCGAGGTGCAGGAAGAGATCAAGATGGTCCCGTACCACGTCGAGGCCGCGGACAACGGGGACGTGCGGATCCGGATCCAGGACAAGCTCCAGGCGCCGCCCGAGATCTCGGCGATGGTGCTGCGCAAGCTCAAGGAGGCCGCCGAGGCCCATCTCGGCGGGCCGGTCACCGGCGCGGTGATCACCGTGCCGGCCTACTTCAACGACGCGCAGCGGCAGGCGACCAAGGACGCCGGCCAGATCGCCGGCCTCAAGGTCGAGCGGATCGTCAACGAGCCGACCGCCGCGGCGCTGGCCTACGGGCTGGACAAGAAGAAGGACGAGACGATCGCCGTGTTCGACTTCGGCGGCGGTACCTTCGACATCTCGATCCTCGAGGTCGGCGAGGGGGTCGTCGAGGTCAAGGCGACCAGCGGCGACACGCACCTCGGCGGTGACGACATCGACCAGCGCCTGATCGACTGGATCATCCAGGAGTTCAAGAAGGATCAGGGCATCGATCTGTCCAAGGACAAGATGGCGTTGCAGCGGCTCAAGGAGGCGGCGGAAAAGGCCAAGTGCGAGCTGTCGACGGTGGCCGAGACCGAGATCAGCCTGCCCTTCATCACCGTGGACAGTTCGGGTCCCAAGCACCTCCAGCTCAAGCTCAACCGGGCCCGCTTCGAGCAGCTGGTGGACGACCTGCTGCAGCGCACGCTCGCGCCGCTCAAGCAGGCCTGCGCCGACGCCGGCATGCAGCCCGGCGAGGTGGACGAGGTCGTGCTGGTCGGCGGCTCCACGCGGATCCCCAAGGTGCAGCAGCTGGT
>JBFKMV010000055.1:0-25994 GCA_041629655.1 Candidatus Polarisedimenticolaceae bacterium | reverse complement strand
GGGGATGCTCGGGATGGTGACCAGGACGGGAACCTCGGCAAGCTGCCGCAAGCCGGACTCCGAGCTGACCAGCGGGCGCAGCAGGCGCCGGAACAACGCCGGACCGACGAACAACGCCAGTCCCGCGACGACGCCGATCCCCAGCACCAGCGGCGGGTTCGGAAAGACCGGCGCCCCCGGCGGGGAGGCCGCGTCGACCACGCTGAACTTGGCGCCGCGCTGCTGCGACTCGACCTTCAGCGCCCCCTGGGCGTCGGCCAGCTTGCGCTGGTACTCGTCGAACTTGGCGCGCCGGACGTTGACGTTGCGCGACAGCTCCTGGAGCCGCGCCTCGACTCCCGGGGTGTTGGCGATCCGGCGCTCGTACATCGCGATGTCGCGGCGGATCGCCCGCTCCTCCGCCCGGAGCTCCTCCAGCTCGCGACGGGCCGCGCGCAGCTGCAGGTCGTACTGCAGGTCCCGCACGTCGGTCGGGCTCGCCGCCGGCGCGCGGGTCTCGCCCTGCGCGCGCGGTGCGGGCGCCGGCTCGGCCAGCAGCTCGTCGATCTGGCGCTTCACGGCGATCACGCTGGGGTGGCTGTCGGAATAGCGCAGCCGCAGATCCGCCAGCTCCTGCTGGAGCTGCCGGAGCCGGAGGTCCCGGGCGGCCGGTTCCGCGCCCGCCGGCGCGTCGTCGGCCGCGTCACCGCCGAACAGACTGCGCTCGGCGCGCTGGCTCTCGATGATCTGGATCCGCTCCTCGACGGCGAGCTGTCCGGTGCGGTTCGTCTCGAGGTCGTCGCGGCGTTGCGTCAGCATCTGGGTGTTGACGGGAAGCTGCTCGCTGGTCTCGTAGCGGTGCGCGGCGAGATGCGCCGCGACCTGCTGCTCCTCTTTCTGCAGCTCGGCCAGCGCGTCGTCGGCCAGCGACTCCAACGTCTCGGTGTTGGCCTCCGATTCCTGCTCGCGCTGCCGCGCGTTTTCCTGGATGAACAGCTCCGCCAGCAGGTTCGCCACCTTGGCCGCCCGGAACCGGTCGCCGTCGCGGTAGCTGATCTCGAAGAACCGCGTCCGCTGCCGCAGACGCACGTTGGCGCTCCAGACGCGGCTCATCAGCGCCTTCCGCTCCTCGGCGGTGGCCGGCTCGCCGACGCGGGCAAACACCAGCTGATCGAGACCCTCGCGCTTCATCACCTGGTCGTGGACCGTCTTGAGACGCACCTCGGCGTCGTTCTGCACCGTGGGGCGCACGATGTCGCTGGGCAACATCTCGGTGAAGGCGTCCAGCCGCGCGGTCGCCTCGTAGATCGCCGGCGTGTAGGCCAGCACCAACAGCGCCACGCCGACGCCCAGGCAGACCCCGGCGATCAACGTCCACCAGGACTTGAGCACGACATCCAGCAGCTCGAAAACGAGTACCTTGCGTTCTTCGGGAATCATCTCGGTTGCGTTCCTCGTGATCGGGCTACGGCTGCTCGCCTTCGGCGATCCGACCGGTGATCCGCTTGGTACCCAGCGGATACCAGACGAGCTGCAGCCCGGACGTGTAGTAGGAGCCTTCGTAGGCCCGGTTGTCGTCACTCGATTGGTCGACCCAGGCGCCGTTGATCTGCAACGCCAGCTGCTGGGCCAGGCGTCGCTCGGTGCCCGCGGTCAGCGAGACCGCTTCGATCGTGGGGAACATCTGGTCGTCGAACGGGTCGCGCCGGTCGTAACGAAAACCGGCGTTCCAGTTCCAGGGCACCGTGCGCGCGGCGGTCAGGTAGACGCCGGCGGTCGTGTTCAGCGACGTACCGCCGAGGTCCCCGGCGGCGTCGGGGCGAATGCCGGCGACGAAGTCGAACCGGACCGGCCCCGCGACCAGGCCCTCGTTGAACCCGAGGTTGACGCTGAAGTCGACGCCGCGTTCGTCTTCCAGCGGCGCCGCGTCGCGCGAGCGCACGAACCCGCCGATCCGGACCTTGATCCCCACGCGCCGCCCCAGCGCGCGGTCGATCAGGAAGGCGGCCCGGTGCAGGTCCTCCTCGCCGGTCAGGTCGAGGTCGGCGCGGCGGAACATGTAGTCGGCGCCGAGGTTGGTGCGCTGCGAGACCTGGTGGCCGAAACCGCCCCGGACCCAGCCGATCTGCCGGTTCTCCACGACGACGCCGGGGGCCATCGGGTCGAAGGCGGCGACGCCCTCGTAGGTGTAGTCACCGCCTCCGAGGCCGGCCTCCCAGTTCCAGCTCTCGCTGACCTGGCGTTCGTACGCGAGCTCGGCGTCGATCGAGTCCTGCTCCAGCCGTGGTCCGAGGAAGAACCCCTGGTTGAAGTCCGCGAAGCCCACGCGGTCCTGGCTGCGCGTGTAGGCGGTGTTGAAGGTCAGCGTCGCCTTGCGGCTCAGGATCCGCTGCAGGTCGAGGGCCAGGCTGTGACTGTCGTCGTCCAGCGCGTCGAACTCGTCGTAGCGTACGACCGAGCCGTCGTAACGCAGCCCCAGCGTCCCGTTGCGGAACTCACGGGTCACCGGCAGCGTCACGCCCAGCGCCGTCGAGGTCGACGAGCTGTCCTGCGCCATGCCTCCCTGGTCGAGGAAGCGGACGTTGTCGGTGTAGGCGTAGCCGAGCCAGATCGCCGGATCGAAGGTGACCCGCTGCTGGGCTCCGGCCGGCAGGACCGCCAGCAGGGCCAGGGCCACCAGGGGCAGCCGCGCCGGCGCCAGGAGTGCGGCAAAGCTGGTCGCTCGCTGGTTCATCGACAACACCCGGGTGCCCGTGGCTCCGAAAAACCCGGGCGGGATTGGGAAACCTCGGTCGCTGTGTGGACCCGTCGTCCGCCGCTCGCGGGCGGCGTTTCTCGCCTCGTTTGCATAGTTACCGGACCGCCCCCGACCCGTCAAGCGGAACATCCGAACAAGATAGATCATTGACGGATTCGTAATCGCCGGTTTCGGCTTTCGTCCCGCTTTCGAGCAGCTCCCGGAAGCGGGCCATCTTCCCGGTCCAGCCGTACTGTCCGGCGACCCAGCCCCGCAGGTGGGGCCCGAGACCCGCGTGACGCCCCTCCGCCACGGCGGCGCAGAGCTTCGCCCAGTCGCCGGCCTCGCGCGCCAGCAGCGGGTAGGGCGGCCCGTACTCCAGACCGTCCAGCGCCTCGGGAGTCACGATCACCGGGCGGGCCATCGCCATCGCCTCGAGGACCTTGTTCTGGATTCCGCGGGCGATGCGCAGCGGCGCGACCGCCGCCCGGGCCCAGGCCAGGTAGGGCCGCACGTCCGGCACCCTCCCGGTCACCGTGACCCCCGGCAGGCGGTCCAGCGCGCGCACCGCGTCGGCGGGTCGCGAGCCGACGATCGTGAACTGCGCCTCGGGCCACGACCCGCGGATCCGGGGCAACAGCTCGCGGGCGAACCAGGTCACCGCGTCGACGTTGGCCCAGTAGTCCATCGCTCCGGTGAACACCAGCGTGTCACGATGCCCCTCGTAGGGATCCGGATACTCGCGATCGGGGGCGAAGAACGCGGTGTCCACGCCGTTCTCGACGTGGGTCACGCGTTGCGCAGCTTCCGGCGCGAGACGCCGGAACAGCTTCGCCTCGGCCGCCGAGACGAACACGCTGGAGTCGAACTCGCGGGCCGCCGTCCGTTCGAACCGCAGCAGCGCGCGCGCCTCGCGCCGGTAGACCGCGCTCAACGGCCAGCGCTTGCGGGCCGCGTACTGTCGCCACTTGTCGGAGTCGACGTCGACGAAGTCCAGCACCCTGCGCAGGCCGGGACGCCGCTCGTGGAGCACGTAGGGCGCCATCGCGGACGAGAACACCAGCACGCGCCGCACGTCGCCCCGGGTCAGCACCGAGCGGACCCAGGCGGCCATCCGGCGGTCGTGGAAGTACGGCAAGCTCAGCGCCTGCCCGGTCAACAGGCCGCGCAGGCTGCGGACCCTGGCCAGCGCCGGGCGCAGCGGCACCAGCCGCGTCTCCGCGCACAGCTGCTCGACCGTCCCGGCGTGTTGCCAATCCTCGGGATCGTCCACGAACGCGCCGAGGTGCACGCGATACCGTTCCGCCAAATGGCGCAGCAGGTGGTACGACCGGATCTTGTCGCCCTTGTCCGGAGGGTACGGAATCCGGTGCGCGAGGAACAGCAGGCCGTTCACGGTCATCCCAGGCTGCGCGACAGCAGCGGCCCCAGCAACTGGCTCACCCTCAGCGGCAGCCGCTGCCAGAGCCGGATGAACAGCTGGTAGCGCGGATTGAGCGGGTTGATCTCGGGGATCGCCTTGGCCCGCACCAGGTGGTACTCGTAGTGCAACGGCTCGGGCTGGAAGCCCCAGTGCTTCTTGAACCGGTAGGAGCCGACCTCGCGCTTGCTGCGGCCGAAGTCGAACACCGCCAGGCCGCGCTCCGAGGCGCGCCGCATCAGCTCCCAGTACATGAAGTCGTTGGCCGCGACCGGACGCGCCGCGGTCAGACCGCCGCCGTAGTACGGGAGCACCTCGTCGCGAAAGTAGAAGCTCATCACGCTGGACAACGCCTCGCCGTCCCGCGTCACGGTCAGCACCTCGCAGGCCTCGCCGAACACCTCGCGCAGCACGTCGAAGTAGCGGCGCGGGAACACCGGGGTTCCCAGGTTGCGCACGCTGGTCGAGTAGATCGTGAAGAACCGGTCGAGCGCGGCGTCGGTCTCGGCCGCCAGCCCGGCCTTGATGCCCTTGCGCACCATCGCGCGCTGCTTGCGCGGGATCGCTTTCAGGTTCTCGTCGGGTTCCGGCGCGATCGGCTTGCGGAACGTGACGTACAGACCGTCCTTGCACGGCCAGTCGGGGTGCTGGCGGCGGCGGTTGCGCAGCTCGAGGTAATCGACCGAGAGACCCTCGGCGAGGTCCCGCGCCGCGCGGGCCAGGCTTTCCCGCACCGCGTCGCTGCCGGCCAGGATCCCGCCGTAGACGCAGAACGGCGTCGAGATCAGGGCGTTCCCGAACAGGCGGCTCCTGACGTGACCGAGCGGCAGCACGCCCTCGATGCGCCCTCCCGACTCGGCGAGCAGGAACGGCGCCCGGTGGCGGAACGCCCGCTCGAGCACCGTCTTCCAGCCCGCGAGGTGAAAGAACGTGCCCTCGGCGTGGGCGCGCACGAACTCGTCCCAGCGTCGTTCGTCCCCGGCACCGAGCTCGCGCACGGACGGCGCGCCGGCAGCGGGACTGGCGCGGCCGGGATGCGGAGCGACGGTGGGCCCGTGTGCGCTCACTTGACGACCAGCGTGTCGCCGGGGATCAGGTAGATGTTGGCGTCCGTGCCTTCGCCGCTGACCAGCTTCTTGTAGTTGATCTCGATCCGCCGCTCGTCGCCGTCGACCTCGCGGAAGATCGTGATCTGCTTGCTGGAGAACTGCGTCAGGCCGCCGGCCGTGGCCAGCGCCTGCAGCAGCCGTGGCGGGCGGTAGAACTTCTGCACGCCCTGCGTGTTGACCTCGCCCAGCACGTAGATCTTGAAGCTGTTCGACTCGTCGAGGATCACGCTGACGTTGGGGTCGCGTACGAACTTCTCCAGCCGCCGGGTGATCTGGTTGCGCAGCTCCTGGGTGGTCAGACCCTCGACCAGGATGTCGTTGACCAGCGGGAGCGTGATCCGGCCGTCGGGGCGCACCTTGACGGTCTTGCTGAGCTCGCCCTCGTTCCACACCGTGACGTTGAGCACGTCCTCGATTCCGATGGCGTACTCGGCCCGGGACGCGGGATCGGCGTTGGGCGGCGGATCGGCGAAGGCCGTCCCGCCGATCAGTCCCAGGAGCAGGCAGCCGGCGACAAAACTTTGCCGATGTATCATTTTCTCTTGCCTCATCATCAATACCCGTAAGGGCCTCTGGGGGCGCGGTGGATCGTGGACAGTTCGCTTCATTCTAAGTATCGGACGATCGGAACGCTGTCAAGCGATAGGATCGAACATTCCCGAACCAACGTGGATTACAATTCCGTCAGAATTGGAGCCTTGCACGGTCGGCCTGACAGGCCGCGAGAGCGAACACGAGGCGAAAGAGCGGACCGGTCGCTGCTGCCGGTTGACAGCCCCCGGGGCAACCCGTACGGTATCGATCAGGGGGGCGTTCGCGTCCTCCCGGGGTCGATCTCCCTTGGTCGGAACGCACCGCGTTCCGGGAAAAGTCGCCACCGGATGCTTCGAATAGGGGGCCGAAGCGTCCCGGAGCGAGAGGCCGCAGCAACACCATGGCACCCCTGACCCGCTCGACGTCGCGCATCCTGGCCAACTTCGCCCTGGAGGGCGGGTTGATCTTCGGCGTGCTGTACCTGCTGACCGCGGCCACGGTCCGCTCGCCGCTGTCCACGGGGAGCGCGTCGCTGGCCCAGATCGCCGGGCTGAGCCTGCTGCTCACCGCCTGCACCTACGGCACCCGCCACGCCGGCCTGGCCGGCCGCTGGGGTCTCGAGGTGATCCTGATCACGGTCGTCTCGGTGTTCGTCGGCGCGGTCTCGTTCGTGACCGTCTGGGCCCTGTCGGGCTCGCCGCGGCAGTTGCTCGGCGTGTTGATGCTGGAGAGCGCCGTGGCCGTACCGCTGGCCGTGGCCGCCTGGCGCTGGCTGGCGCTGCGCTGGCGGGTGCTGGCGTTCTACCGCGAACGGATCCTGATCGTCGGCACCGGCGAGACCGCGCGCCAGGTCTGCCGCTGGATCGTCGAGAACCACGCCCACGAGTACGCCATCGTCGGATTCGCCGCGGAGACCGACGAGCGGATGCTGGAAGTGCTGGCGATGGGCTCGCGGATCGTCACCGAGTACGACGCGCTGTCCACGTTCTCGCCGGGTCGCGTCGACCGGATCATCGTGGCCCTGGACGAAAAGCGCGGCAAGCTGCCGGTCAAGGAGCTGGTCCGCGTGCGGCTGCGGGGACTGGTGATCGAGGAGGCCACCTCGTTCTTCGAACGCACCAGCGGCAAGATCTCGGTCGAGATGCTGCTGCCGTCGTGGCTGATCTACTCGGAGGGCTTCAAGACCTCGCGCCTGCGCCGGGTGACCAAACGCGCCGGAGACATCGCGCTGTCGTCACTGATGCTGGCGGTGTCGTTGCCGGTGATGGCGCTGGTCGCGCTGGCGATCCGGCTGGAGAGCCCGGGCCCCGTGCTGTACCGCCAGCGCCGGATGGGACTCGAGGGCCGCGAGTTCGACGTGCTCAAGTTCCGCTCGATGTACCAGGACGCGGAGCGCGAGAGCGGCCCGACGTGGGCCACGGAAGACGATCCGCGGATCACCTGGGTCGGGTGGCTGCTGCGCAAGACCCGGATCGACGAGCTGCCGCAGCTGCTCAACGTGCTCCGCGGCGAGATGAGCTTCGTCGGGCCGCGACCCGAGCGGCGGCACTTCGTCACGCAGCTCGAGGAGCGGATTCCGTTCTACGCGCTGCGGATGACCGTGCGCCCCGGCGTCACCGGCTGGGCGCAGGTCGAGTACCGCTACGGGGCGTCCGAGGAGGACGCCCTCGAGAAGCTCAAGTACGACCTGTACTACATCAAGAACTGCAATCCGTTCCTCGACCTGTGGATCATCCTCAAGACGGTCAAGGTCGTGCTGCTGGGAGACGGCGCGAGATAGCCCCCGGCGGCATCGGCCGTCCGTCGCTCGGACGCGGCCGCGCAGTCCCGCCCGCGACCGTAAGCGCGGCCGATCGAGGACGGGGATGGAGAGGAGAGGAGGCTCGTTCTCGGGGTCAGGAGGACGCCGAGGCGGTCTTGCCGGCCTCGTTGAGCAACCGGATCACCTCCAGCCGGAAATGCTCCAGCTGCAACGGCTTGATCAGGCACAGGTCGGCGCCCGCGTCGTACATCTTCTTGACGTTGTCCTGCTCGGGAAACGCCGTGATGGCGAGGATCTTGACCGCGGCCGTCTCGGGGTTCTCGCGGATCGAGCGGACCAGCGAGATCCCGTCGACCCGCGGCATCATCACGTCCACGATCAACAGGTCGGGGCAGAGATTGCCGATCTTGATCCCGGCGTCGTAGCCGTCGACGGCCTCCTCGATCTTGAGGTCGGGCTCGAGCTCCTTGAGCAGCCGCCGGACGACCTCGCGGATGTCCGGCTCGTCGTCGACGATCAGCACCGTGCGCTGGCGCGTGGTGCCCTTGAAGAATCCCTCGTCGACCGGGATCTCGTACTTCTCGAGAAAGGCGCGAAAGTCCTCGGAGCTGATCCGGTAATGACCCCCGGGGGTGGAGAAGGCGCGCAGCTTGCCGGCCTTGATCCACTTCAGCACGCCGTCGTTGGTGACGGCGCAGTACTTGGCGACCTCGGAGGTGGTGAAAAAGCGTCGGCCGCCGTCGTTGTCGTGGTCGTTGCCCATCGAGCTTCCCCTGAGAGAGCCTTTCCGGCTTTTCCAGCTTTTCGCGGGGCGGAATATAGGTTCCGGTCCAGACCGATGCAAACAAGCGGAAAAAGGCTGAAACTCAGCCTTTTTGTTGACGACGGGCAGGGCCGATGGTAGTATCGCGAGTCGTCTCGACGACACGAGTGGATTTTTGTTTTTTCTCGGTCATGCAGCGGCGGACCGTAGCTCAGCTGGATAGAGCGACTGGCTACGAACCAGTAGGTCGGGGGTTCGAGTCCCTCCGGTCCGACCAGTTTCCGCATCCGGGCGGCGGCCCGTTGCCGGTTCCCCGGGGCAGCGGTCCAACCGGGGACGAGATGGGCGTGCACGAACGTTGGATGCGCGAGGCGCTCGAGCTGGCGCGGCGGGCCCGCCGGGTCGGCGAGGTGCCGGTCGGCGCCGTGGTCGAGATCGACGGCCGCGTGGTCGGCCGCGGCCACAACGGCTCGGTGACGCTCAACGACCCGACCGCGCACGCCGAGGTGCTCGCGTTGCGCGACGCGGCGGCGACGTCGGGAAATTACCGGCTCGAGGGTGCGACGCTGTACTGCACCGTCGAGCCGTGCTTGATGTGTCTCGGCGCGGCGCTGCAGGCCCGCATCGAGCGGATCGTGTTCGGCGCCAGCGATCTGAAGGTCGGCGCGACGGGGCGGCTGGACGCCCTGCGGGCCAACGGGGCCAGCTTCAACCACCGCTTCGAGACGGTGGGCGGCGTGCTGGCCGCGGATGCGGCCGAGCTGCTGCTGGAGTTTTTCCGCGAGCGGCGCTCGAGCGGACCGGACGACGACGGCCGTGAAAATGGAACGGAGAGGTACCGAAGTGGTCATAACGGGGCCGCCTCGAAAGCGGTTAGCGGCAGTGATGCCGCACGTGGGTTCGAATCCCACCCTCTCCGCCAGACCCTGATTGGCCGGTGAGCCGGATTTCACGGCCGTGGAGAGATGACCGAGTGGCTTAAGGTGCACGCTTGGAAAGCGTGTGTGCGGGTAACCGTACCGTGGGTTCGAATCCCACTCTCTCCGCCAGACGTGACGGCTGTTCGGCTGTAAGATTGCGGGGCCTGAGCCCTGTGCACTGCGGTCCCGTGAATCCCGCCAGGCCCGGAAGGGAGCAACGGTAAACGGACCACCGCAGGTGCCGCAGGATCACTTGGGCCCCATCAGTTTCTCGCCGGGGATCGCATGTACCAGGTTCTGGCGCGCAAGTGGCGACCGCAAGGCTTCGAGGAGCTGGTCGGGCAGCCCCACGTCGCCCGGACCCTGACGAACGCGATCGCCGGGGACCGCCTGGCCCACGCGTACATCTTCGCCGGGCTCCGCGGCACGGGTAAGACGTCGGCGGCGCGCATCTTCGCCAAGTGCCTCAACTGCGAGCAGGGACCGACGGCGACCCCCTGCAACACGTGCACGCCGTGCACCGAGATCACCGAGAGCCGCGCGATGGACGTCCTCGAGATGGACGCCGCCTCGCGCACCGGTGTCGACGACATCCGCGAGCTCCAGGAGGTGATCGCTTACCCGCCCGTCCGGGATCGCTACAAGCTGCTGATCCTGGACGAGGCGCACATGCTGTCGAAGAACGCCGTCAACGCCCTGCTCAAGACACTCGAGGAGCCGCCGCCGCGGGTGATCTTCGTGCTGGCGACGACCGAGATCCAGAAGATCATCCCGACGGTGCTGTCACGCTGCCAGGTGTTCGAGTTCCGCCGCGTATCGCCGCGGGAGACGACGGCGCACCTGGTCAAGCTGTGTGCCGAGGAGCAGATCGAGATCTCCGAGGCCGCCCTGGAGCGGATCGCCCGCGCGGGCGAGGGCTCGGTGCGCGACTCGCTGTCGCTGCTGGAGCGGGCGATCGCGTTCTGCGGCAACTCGATCGGGGACGAGGACGTGCTGCGGGTGCTGGGCGCCGTGCGCGGCGAGGTGCTGGTCGAGCTGGTGCGCGGGATGGCGGCGCGGGACGCCGCGGCGATGCTCGGCGTGCTGGACGGGCTGGTCGACGAGGGGCATGACCTGGTCCATTTCTGGAGCGAGCTGATCGCCGCGCTCCGGGACCTGCTGCTGCTGCGGGCGGTCCCCGACCGTCCGGACCTGCTGGCCCGCAGCGAGGACGTGGCCGGATCCCTGGCCGAGGCCGCCGCCGACCTGAGCCGTGAGGATCTGTCGCGGATCTTCCAGATCGTGGCCGACCTGGAACCGGCGTTGAAGGCGTCCGGCCAGCCGCGTTATCTGTTCGAAGCCACCCTGGTGCGGGTGGCCAGCCTCGGCTCCGTGCGGCCGATCGAGGAGGTGCTGGCCCGACTCGGCGGAACCGGTGCCCCCCCGGCGGGCCGTTCGGGCTCCGGGAGCCCCGGACCCGGCGGTGGGTCCCCGACGCGACGCTCCGCGGCGCCTCGGGCCGGAGCGCCCCGGGACCGGAGTGCCGCGCCCGCCGCCGCCCCACCCGCGCCGGCTCCCCCGGCCGCTTCCGGGGACGTCCGCGGCCGCGTGCTCGACCTGGCGCGCCGGCGGCGGCCGATGCTGGCGGCGATCCTCGACGAGGCCGCGGTGATCCGGCTCGCCGGGGACCGTCTCCAGGTGCGGTTCCCCGCCGGCGGGGAGGCACTGCGGCGCCAGCTCGATCGCCGCGACAACGCCGAGGCGCTGGCCGGCTGCGCCGCGGAAGCCCTGGGACGCAAGGTGCGGGTCGAGAGCGCGACCGACTCCGCGGAGGCGCCGGCGGTCGCCGCTGCCCCCGACCCGGGTCCGGAACCCCCGGCGGCGCCGGGGGGCGACGCGAGCCCCGCGCCCGCCCCCGCGGACGCCCCGGCCCGCGACGCCGGCCCGGCCCCCTCGAGACCGACGAACCGCCGCAAGCTGATCGAGCAGGCGACCAGCGAGCCCGGCGTGCGCCGCCTGCTGCGCGAGTTCGGCGCCCAGGTGGTCGACATCCGGCCGCTCGGCTCCGTTCCACCCGAAACCGAGGACACCGCCCCGGAGGACCGCGCATGAACATCGGCAAGATGATGCGGGACCTGCAGAAAATGCAGGCCAAGCTACAGACTGAGGTCGACGGAGTCGAGGTCGAAGCGACCGCCGGAGGCGGCGTCGTGACGGCGCGGATGAACGGCCGCAAGGAACTGCTGGCGCTGAAGCTGGCCGCGGACGCGATCACCCCGGACGACCCCGACCTGATGGAGGACCTGATCCTGGCCGCCGTCAACGAGGCGGCGCGCAAGGTCGACGCAGAGGTCCAGAAGCTGACCCAGGGCATGGCCGGCGGTCTCAACATCCCCGGTCTCACCTGAGGTCCGGCGGCGCGAACCGATGAACCCGATGGCGCCGCCGCTCGAGGCGGTGATCAGCGAGCTCTCCAAGCTGCCCAGCATCGGCCGCAAGACCGCGCAGCGCCTGGCGTTCCACCTGCTCAAGGTGGCGGCCGAGGACGTTGCCGGCCTGGCGCGGGCGATCGCCGAGCTGCGCGAGAAGATCCGACCCTGCAAGGTCTGCTTCAACCTCACCGAGCGAGAGCTGTGCCCGATCTGCGAGGATCCGCGCCGTGACCGCACGTTGCTCTGCGTGGTGGAGGAGCCGACCAACCTGTACTCGCTGGAGCGCACCGGCAGCTATCACGGGCTGTACCACGTGCTGGGCGGTGCGCTGTCGCCGCTCAAGGACATCGGCCCCGAGGAGCTCCACGTCGAGCCCCTGCTGGAGCGGGTCTCCGGGGGGGAGCTGCGCGAGGTGATCCTGGCCACCAACCCCAACGTGGAGGGCGAGGCCACCGCGGTCTACCTGTCGCGGCTGCTCAAGCCCAGCGGCGTCCGGATGTCCAGGCTGGCCCAGGGGCTCCCGGCCGGCGGCGACCTGGAGTTCACCGACGATCTGACCCTCCAGCGAGCCTTCGAGGGCCGGCGCGAATACTGAGCCGGGGCGCCGAAAATCGCCCGCTTGCCCCGCCGCGGCGCCGGACGCTACATTACGCCCGACCGGGGAGGTTTGCCTGGTGTCTGCGTCCGATCTCGTCATTCTGGAGGAAGACCATCGTCGCTTGTCGGAGGTCCTGGACCGGCTGCGCCAGGACGCCAACGCCAAGCTGACCTTCCTGCTGAACAAGAACGGGCAGCAGATCGCCCGCTCCGGCGACCTGGAGGACATCGACCCGACCGCCCTCGCCTCGCTGACGGCCGGCAACGTCGCGGCGACCGACGGGTTGGCCAAGCTCGTCGGCGAGCGTGAGTTCGAGATCCTGTTCCACGAGGGCGTCAGCGACCACCTGCACATCAACGTGATCGGCGGACGCACGATCCTGCTGGTGCGGTTCGACGAGCGCTCCTCGCTGGGGTTGGTGCGGCTGCGCGTCAAGAAGGCCTCGCCCGAGCTCGGCGCGATCCTCGACGACGCCGCCACGCGGCAGAGCGCCCCGGCCGACGCGGCGGCCCCGACTCCCCCGTCGCCGTTCGCCGAGATCACCGACGAGGACATCGACGCGCTGTTCGGCTGAGGCGGGTACCGCATGCCTTTCATCAACTACGCGGCCCGCGAGATCAACGCCAAGATCGTGTACTACGGGCCGGGCCTGTGCGGGAAGACCACCAACCTGCAGTGGATCTACGACCGCTCGAACAACGGCAACAAGGGCAAGCTGATCTCGCTGGCCACCGAGACCGAGCGCACGCTGTTCTTCGACTTCATGCCGCTCGAGCTGGGCAGCATCCGCGGGTTCCGGACCCGCTTCCATCTGTACACGGTGCCGGGCCAGGTGTTCTACGACGCCTCGCGCAAGCTGATCCTGAAGGGCGCCGACGGGGTGGTGTTCGTCGCCGATTCCCAGGAGGTGCGTCTGGACGCCAACCTGGACTCGATCGAGAACCTGCGGCACAACCTGGCCGACCACGGGCTGAACCTGGACACGATCCCCTACGTGCTGCAGCTGAACAAGCGGGACCTGCCCACGGCGCTGCCGGTGCCCCAGCTGACGCGCGCCCTGCGGTTCCGGAACGAGCCGGTGTTCGAGGCCGTGGCGACCCGCGGCAAGGGGGTTTTCGACACGCTCAAGGCCGTGGTGCGGGAGGTGCTGATCCACCTCCGTAACCGCTAGGCCGGGGCGGGGGCCTTGCGCAACCCGCTGAGGCTGCGGGACTTCTGCCCGCGGCGGCGGGCGCGCGCCTTGACAGTCGTTCGCCGCCTGTCTACAGTGTCGCCTTTGACCCTTGGAATCGGAGTGTTCTCGACATGTTCGCTGTGATTCAGAGCGGCGGTAAGCAGCATCGCGTCCAGGTCGGCGACGTGGTCCGCGTGGAGCGTCTCGGCGGCAAGGCCGGAGACAGCGTGGTGTTCGAAGACGTGCGGATGGTCGGCGAGGGAGACTCCTCGCGCGTCGGCACCCCCACCGTCGAGGGGGCCCGGGTCAAGGGCACGGTCGTGGAGCACGAGCGCGGCCGCAAGATCCTGATCTACGTCTTCAAGCGCCGCAAGAACTCCAACCGCAAGCGGGCCGGCCACCGCCAGGAGCTCACGGCGGTCAAGATCGACGCGATCGAGGCCTGAGGGCCGGAGGCGACCCATGGCACACAAAAAGGCAGGCGGAAGCTCCCGGAACGGCCGCGACTCCAACGCCAAGCGGCTCGGGGTCAAGCGCTTCGCGGGACAGCAGGTGCACGGCGGCACGATCCTGGTCCGCCAGCGCGGCACGCCGATCAAGCCGGGCGACAACGTGGGTCGCGGCAAGGACGACACGTTGTTTGCGATGACCTCGGGCACGGTCGAGTTCCGCGACCGGGGCCGCATGGGGCGCTTCGTCAGCGTGATCCCGCAGGACTGACCCCGAGCGAACGTTCCAGGACCGGCCCGGCTCGGCCGCGGCCGGTTTTTTTGTTGCCCGGAGCAGTCGGATGGCCCATGACCCCGGCGTGACCTTCGTCGACGAGGCGCGGATCAGCGTCAAGGGCGGGGACGGCGGGAACGGCTGCCGCTCGTTCCGCCGCGAGAAGTTCGTGCCCCGCGGCGGCCCCGACGGCGGCGACGGCGGCGACGGCGGCTCGGTGCTGCTGGTCGCCGACCAGGGCTCGACGACGCTGCTGGCGTTCCGTTACCGGCGAGAGTTTCGCGGCGAGCGCGGCCGTCACGGCTCGGGCGCGAACAAGACCGGGCGCTCGGGCGGCGACCTCACGATCGAGGTCCCCGTCGGGACCGTGGTGATCGACGACGAGCGCGACCTGCTGCTGGCCGACCTGGACCGGCAGGGCGCGGAGCTGGTCGTCGCGCGGGGCGGCCGCGGGGGCCGCGGCAACGCGCGCTTTGCCGGCCCCACCAACCGCGCGCCCACGCGGCACGACCCCGGTCAGCCGGGCGAGCAGCGGAGGTTGCGGCTCGAGCTGAAGCTGCTCGCCGACGTCGGCCTGATCGGTTTCCCCAACGCCGGCAAATCGACGCTGATCTCGCGGCTGTCCGCGGCGCGCCCGAAGATCGCCGACTACCCGTTCACCACGCTGATCCCCAACCTGGGGGTCGTGAGCCGGGGCGGCTACCGGTCGTTCGTGATGGCCGACATCCCGGGCCTGATCGAGGGCGCCCACGCCGGCAGCGGCCTGGGGCATCGGTTCCTGCGCCACGTCGAGCGCTGTCGGCTGCTGCTGCACCTCGTCGACCCCGGCGCCGTTGAGCGGGACGCGATCGAGGGCATCCGCACGCTCGATGCCGAGCTCGCGAAGTACCGCGAGGAGCTGGCGGGCAAGCCGCAGATCCTCGTGCTGACGAAGGCCGACACGCTCGGTGACGATCGCAGCGTCGTGGAGCGTCTGACCGCGTTCGCGCAACGGCGGGGAACGACGCTGCTGGTGATCTCCGCCGTCACCGGCGAAGGCCTGGACGAGCTGGTGCGCGAGACCGGCGACGCGCTGGACCGCCTCGCGCCCGGGCCGCCGCCCGACGAGCCGGTCGACCGCGGCGAGGCGGTGGAGCCGTGACCGCGGAGCCGGGCCACGGGGCGGCCCGCGGGTGGACCGGGGTGCTCGGTGGCTCGTTCGACCCGGTGCACCTGGGCCATCTGCGGATCGCGCTCGCCGTGCAGCGGGTGTTCACGCTGCCGCGGGTGTTGCTGGTCCCCTGCGCGACCCCGCCCCACAAACCGGCTGCACAGCTCTCCGCGGCCCGGCACCGGCTGGAGATGTTGCGGCTGGCGATTCCCGGCCTGGAGGGCATCGAGGTCAGCACGGTCGAGCTGGAGCGAGGCGGGATCAGCTTCACCGTCGACACGCTGCGCCAGCTACGCCGCGCCGGGTCGGCCGGCCGCCCGCTGTTCGTGCTGGGCATGGACTCGCTGCTCGACCTGCCGAGCTGGCACGAGCCGCGCGCGCTGCTCGAGGAATTCGACCACGTCGCCGTCGATCGGCCGGGAAGCGACCCCGCGCGCGGCCTGCCGGCCTGGATCTGCGACCGGCTGGTGCCGGTTTCCTCCGGGGCCGGGGCCGGGGCCGAGCGGCTCCGCGAGCGCAGCGCCGCGGGCGGGGTGATCTACCGTCTCACGCTCGAGCCGATCCCGATCTCGTCGCGGAGGATCCGCGAGCGCGCCCGGCGCGGCAGGTCGTTGACCGGTCTTGTGCCCTCCGAGGTCGCCCGGTATATTCGGGAGGAAGGTCTCTACACACGGGAGGGCGCCCGCTGATACCGGAACTGTCCCACGCCATCGAAGCCGCCCTGGACAAGAAGGCGGAAGACCTCGTCGTCCTCGATCTCCACGACATCTGCGACGTCACCGACTACTTCGTGATCTGTCACGGAACGTCGGGCCGCCAGGTCGCGGCGATCGCCGAGGCGATCGAGGAACGGCTGACCCGATCGGTCGGCCGCTCGCCGGGCCACGTCGAGGGCCGGCGCGCCGCCGAGTGGATCCTGATGGACTACATCGACTTCGTGGTCCACGTGTTCGTCGAGGAGAAGCGCGAGTTCTACCGCCTCGAGAACCTGTGGGGCGACGCTCCGCGCGTTCCGGTCGAAGAGCTCCCGGGCCCGGGCGGAGCCGGCGAGCGCTCGTCGCTCCAGGGCTGATTGAAAGTCCGCCTGATCAGCGTCGGCAAGCCTCGCGACCCCGAGCTCGTCTCGCTGCACGATCGCTACGCCCGACGGATCCGCAGGCTCGGCGTCGATTACCGTACCCGGCACGTTGCCGACGTGCGGGCCGGCGGGCGCTACAGCGACGACGAGGTGCGGCGCCGCGAGGCGCAGGCCGTCGAGGAGACGCTCCGCGGCCGGGGCTTCGTCGTGGCCCTGGACCTTGCGGGGCGGACCCTGGACAGTGAGGCGTTTGCCCGGCACCTCGAGCGCTGGGCCGTGCCGCGCGTCCGGTTCGTGATCGGCGGGCCGCTCGGGCTGGATCGCGGTTTCGTCCGCAGCGCCGGCTGGAGCTGGTCGCTCTCGCCGCTGACGCTGCCCCACGAGCTGGTGCGCGTGGTGCTCGCCGAGCAGATCTACCGCGCCCTGACGATCCTGCGCGGCTCGCCGTACCACAAGTAGCCGGGGCGGGGGCGGCGGACCCTTGCTTGACGCACCCGCGGCGCTGGATTAGTCTTGGCCTTGCGGGCCTTTTCGAAGTTCAAGTTGCTCGCGAACGGGTTCGGCGCCGATGAGAATCCGCACGCTGCTCTACATCCTGCTCGTACTCGGGATCGTGTACGCGGCGTCGTCGCTGTACGTTTCCAACAGCGGGGTGCTCAACCAGAAGATCCTGTTGTGGGGCGACCTCGACGTCAAGGTCAGCCTGGCGCTGGTGCTGTTCCTCGCCACGGGCGTCGCGGTCACGCTGTTCGCCCAGATCACCCGCGAGTTCGGGTTGGTGGTCGAGCGCCGCCGGGTGCGGCGGGCCAACCGCAAGGCGGAGGAGATCGAGGAGGAGTATTCCCGCGGCCTGGTGGCCCTGGTCGACGGACGCGAGGACGAAGCGCTGTCCAACTTCCGGGCGGTGCTGGAGCGCGACAGCCGCCACTACAGCACGCTACTCAAGCTGGGCGAGGTGCTGCGCAACCAGGAGAAGTACGGCGAGGCCATCGAGTATCACCGCAAGGCCTATCACCTCAAGGAAGACGATACGCGCGCGTTGTACGCGCTGGTCGAGGATTACGAGGCCAAGGGCGATCTCGATCAGGCGCGCACGGTGCTGGGCAAGATCATCGGGATCAACAAGAGCTCGGTCAGCGCCTGGCGCAAGCTGCGCTCGCTGCACATGAAGCAGCGCAACTGGGAGAAAGCGCTCGAGGCGCACCAACGGGTCGGCAAGCTGTCGAACCTGCGCGACCCGCGCGAGGTGGCCGACCGGCGGTTCGGGCTGGGCATCCGCTACGAGATGGCCAAGGACCGTCTCGCCGAGGGACAGGCCAAGGAGTCGATCGCGCTGCTGCGCCGGGTGCTCAAGGACGACCCCAAGTTCATTCCCGCGCACGTCAAGCTCGGCGAGGCGCTGATCCGCCACGGGCAGGAGAACGACGGCGTGCAGACGTGGTTCCAGGGGTTCGAGGCCACCGGCTCTCCGATCTTCCTGACCACGCTCGAGGAGTACTACCTGCGGCAAGAGCAGCCGCTCGGCGCGATCGAGGCGCTCAAGCGCTGCGTGTCGATGGCGCGCAAGGACATCGTGGCCCGGTTCTATCTCGGCAAGCTGTACTTCCGGCTGGAGATGCTCGACGACGCGCAGTCCGTGCTGTCGTCGCTGGAGGGGCGGGCGACCTACGCCCCGACGCTGCATTACCTGCTGGGGCGGATTCACGAACGGCGGAACAACCACCGTGGCGCCGCCCAGGAATACCGGCGTGTGATCAAGGAGCTCGAGCTGGTCCAGCTCGAGTACCGCTGCCGGGCCTGCAAGGTCCAGGTGGTCGAGTGGTCCGAGCGCTGCCCGACGTGCCAGGAGTGGAACACCATCGAGGTCGATTTCCGCGAGGAGATGTCGCTGGAGGACCTCGGAATCGCCCCGGCACCGATGTACACGACGCCGTCCAAGCCCTGACCGCCGGTCCCCGCCCTCCCCACATCGTCGCCATGGATCGTTCCCGGCGCCGCCGTGCGCTGCGCGCCTGCCGGCGGCAGCTGGTGTACCCGGCGCTCGCGCTGTTGCTGCCCACCGACTGCTTCGGCTGCGGACGTGACCTGGGTCCGCTGCAGTATCTCGGCGCCTGCCCCGGCTGCTGGTGCTCCCTGCGTCCGCCGCGTGCGCCGGTCTGCGTCGAGTGCGCGCTGCCGTTGCCCGCCGGGACCGATCTCGAGGGTCCGGCCGCCGGCCGCTGCGCGCGCTGCGTGATCGGTCCACGGTTGCGCTGCGGCCGCGTTCGTGCGGCCGTGCCGTACGACGAGCTGGCGCGGCGCTTCCTGCTGCGAGCCAAGCTGGGCCGGCGCCGCGAGCTGCTGGCCCCGCTGGGGCGGCAGCTCGCCCGGGTGCTGGCTCACGGCGGCTTGGCGCGTGAGGCCGACGCGGTGGTCGCCGTTCCGACCCACCCCTGGATGCTGCTGCGCCGGGGGTTCAACCCCGCCGCCGAGCTGGCCCGGCGGGTCGCCCGCGGGCTGGGCTTGCCGCTGATCCGCCGAGCGCTGGTACGCCGGATGCGGGCCGGCCGGCCGGCGAAGCGGTTGCGGGCGGCGCAGCGCAGGCGGGTCTCCCGCGAGGCCTTCGCCGGCCGCCGCTCGCTCCGCGACCTGCGGATCCTGCTCGTCGACGACGTCCTGACCACCGGGGCCACCGCCGAGGCGTGCGGCGCGGCGCTGCGCGCGGCCGGCGCGCGCGAGGTGCGCGTCGCGGTGTGGGCCCGGACCCCGTTGCGCCGGGATCCCCCGGTTTGACCCCCCGCGGAACGGCCGCCTATAATGCCGCGTTTCCGCCACAGCATGCGGTTCCTGCCCGATCAGCCGGGCCGGAGTCCGAGGAGCTCTCGATGCGTCTCTTCCGGTTTCACCTGTTCGTGGTGCTGGCGTTCGCCGTCGTTTCGGGCGGCCCGGTCTTCTCGCAGACCGGTGGCGATTCGGCCGGGGACGTCACGGTGACGCTGGAGCTGAATCAGCACTTCTACTACGCGGGGGATCCGTTTCCGGTGCGCGTGAGCGTCCGCAACGCGGGCACCCGGAATCTCGCCAACCCGGTCAAGTCGCCGCTGCTGGCGTCGTTCGTCGTCAAGGCCGCGGGCGGCGGGGCGCTCGACGCGCGGGGCGCCGGCGCGGACCAGGAGCCCGCGCGTCCGCCGAAGCTGGCGCCGGGCGCGTTCTACGGCACGGTCGTCGATCTGGCCCAGCTGTACCCCGGGCTCGCGACTCCCGGCGAATTCGAGGTGATGTGGTCCGCGGACGGGCTGCAGTCGCAGACGCTGACCGTCAAGATGTTGCCCAAGTACGATCCGTCGAAGGATTACACGGCCAGCATCGACACCCCGCTGGGTCGGATCAAGATCCAGTTCCTGCCGCGCGTGTCGCCGATCGCCGTCAAGGCGTTCATCGACATGGCGAACGCCGGGTTCTACGACGGCCTGCTGTTCCACGAGGTTCAGGCCAACCGCTACATCGTCGGGGGCGACCCCCAGTTCGGCGACCAGCAACGCGTGCCGTTCCTCTACCCCGCGGAGCAGTCCTCGCTGCCCGTGGTCGCGGGAACCGTGGCGATGAAGCCGGTGCGCCCGTCACCGCCGTCCAACGGTTCGCAGTTCATCGTGCTGCTGCGGCCCGAGCCCGCCTGGACCGGCCAGGTCACCATCGTGGGGCAGATCGTCGAGGGTCTCGAGGTGGCCCGGGCGATCTCCCGCGTGCCGAGCACCCTGCAGTCCTCGCGGCCCAACTTCAAACCGCTCAAGGACGTCCCGATCCGGCGGGTCAGCATCGAGGCCCGGGAGCCCCGCCCGGCGGGGGAGAACGCGGGCGCCGGGGCCACGGGAACCGGCCGGTGAGCGGTCCGGCCCGGGACCGCGGCCCGGCAGGGGTTGCGGTTGTGGAACCGCAGGGGTTCGGCTACGCTTTTGCCGCTCGGGCGGCTCGGCTGGTATTTTTCAAGGACGGATCGCCGTCCGGTCCGGAGTCGAAGGGGGGATGTGTCCGATGCGATCGAACCTGATGAGGCTGGCCACGCTGTTCCTGGGCGTCGTACTGGGCGTGCTGGGCGGCTGTACCGGAACGGACGTGATCACGGTCGACACCGGCACCCTGCAGGTGGAGATCCAGGTCGTCAACTTCGACCAGACCCGGTACGACTCCGGCGGGCTCAACCTGGCCCAGCTCAAGCTGCGCCCCGTGGACCCGGACGCCAACGCCGCGCTCGGCGGCGACCCGCTGGGCCCGGTCCGCGCCACCGTCAACGTGGACATGGTCGCGGGCTCGGCCAGCCTGACCACGGCGCCGCTCCATTCCGGCCTTTACACGATCGAGACCGTCTCGCTGTCGGGCGTGCGGGCCGTGGACAACCAGCCGCCCGCGGGCGGAGCGCCGCGCTGCATCGAGAACGTCGTCAACCCGGGAACCGACCTGGTACTGGGTACGGCCGACGACTTCGGCGAGCTCCCCGACGCGCGGTTCCGTCTCTCCGTCGGCAACCCGTTCCTGGACATCGGCAACCTGGGCGGAGCGACGGTCAACGTGGCGCCGGGCGGTGGCCAGCTGAAGGTCACCATCGACGCCGCGGTGTTGCTGCGGAAGCTCGAGGACAACTTCGTCTGCGCCGCCGCGCCGGCCGCCGGGGCAACCAAGAACACCTGCGCCGTCGGCGCGGCCCGGTTTCCATCCTACGCTTGCCTGTTCCTGTTCAACGAGGCGAACTTCGAGTCCACCGGCGCCGAGTTCCTCTCCTTCGACTGACGGGGTCCGTAGATGAGCGCGCGAGCACTGGCGAGACCCGGGGCGGTCGTGCTGCTCGCGCTCGCGGTCTGGGGTTGCACCGAGAGCGACGACGTGACGCGGGACGTCGGCGTGATCCGGGTGTTCCCGACGGCGCGTCAGTCCAACGACGCCGCGGACCGCACCAAGCCCGGACTCCAGCTCCAGTACTTCGCCGACGCCGGGTACGTGATCGACGGGGACCCCGGCATCCAGTCGGCACTGATCACGCTCACCGAGGCCGTGCTGGACATCGACGGCAACGCCATCGACCTGCTGTTGGGCGACGACACCTGCGTGGTCCACCAGTCTTCGGTCAACGTGGCCGTCGACGGGAATTGCTCCGGCGGGCTGGTCGTCCGCTCGCGGAGCACTCCGGTCACCGGAACGCTGACGGTGCGGGCCACGATCGAGCTGCGGCGGGTCGAGCCGCTGGTGCTGCAGCCGATGGACGACTTCGACCTGGACGGGGTGGCGAACTCGACCGACAACTGCCCGCTGGTCAGCAACGCCGACCAGCAGGAGGGCGACGTGATGGGCGTGGGGGCGGCGTGCACCGCGGTCAGCCTGGCCACCGGCCTGCCGGACCGGGATTCGGACCAGAGCCTCGTCGACCCGCTCGATACGATCACCGACGACGTCGACAACTGCGTCTACTTTCCCAACCAGACCCAGGTCGACACACGCGAGGACGGCGACCTGATCGCCGACACCATCGGTGACGCCTGCCCGGTGCAGCGGGCGGACGTCGAGTTCGCCGGCAGCACGGAGCTCGCCCTGACGCTGCCGGTGCCGGCCATCGAGCAGGCCCCGCTGACGACCGGCTTCGTGATCGTCGATTTCGGAGCCGCCGGGACGGTGATCGACTGCGACTGGGTGCTTCAGAAATGCACGTTGGTTCCGGGCAACGTGCAGGCCTGCTTCAGCACCAGCGTGGGGCCGATCGGCGTGGGGTGCGACTGACCGGGAAAGCCGGGTCGCTCAGACGCGGGCCTGGCGCTTCTTGCTGCGTTTGGTTCCCGACCCCTGCTCGAACAGCGAGTCGATGAACGCGGCCAGGGTCGATGGCTCGACCGGCTTGGCGAAGCAGCGGATCGCGCCGCACTCGAGGATGCGGGCCTCGGTTTCCGGCGTGTAGTAGCCGGTCATCGCGATCACGGTGGTCCGGCTGGTATCCGGGTCGGCCTTGATCGTCCGGCAGACCTGGAAGCCGTCCATCCCGGGCATCCGGAGATCGAGCAGCACCACGTCGGGCCGGAAGGTCGCCACCAGGCGCCCGGCCTCGAACCCGTCGGCCGCGGTCATCACCTCGTAGGGGTTCGACCGGGTGGTCAAATGCTCTGACAGCACTTCCCGGATGCTGGACTCGTCGTCCACGACCAGGACCCGGGTCCGCCCCGAGCCCTCGCGGAGCTGGTCGGGAAGCGGGATGCCGTTCTCGCGCATGAACCGGACCAGGTCCTCGCGCCGGATCCGGCGGTGGCCACCGGGGGTCCGGAAGGCCGGCAGCCGCCCCGCGTTGACCCAGTTGATGATGGAGAGCGGCGACACGTGGCACAACTTCGCCGCCTCGAAAGTCGTGAATACTGATTTGTCTCGCATGGGGCCGCCGCAAAGAATTTCAACAATTGGAATTTACCCGATCAAATATCGTCTCAAACGCGGGAGTTGTCAAGGGGGTAAATCTTCAGAAACGTAGGGTCCGCGGGCGTTCCGCAGCCATGCCGATCCCGGGGGCGGCGTAAGCGCCCGGGTGCCGCGGACTTGGGGCGGGGGCGGCCGAATCAGCCGGCGAACTTGTACCCCACCCCGTGCACGGTCAGGATCCAGCGCGGGTCCCCGGGCAGGTCTTCGATCTTCTTGCGCAGCTTGGCGATGTGCATGTCGACGGTGCGGGTGAACGGAGTGTTGCTGTAACCCCATACCGCGTCGAGCAGGCGATCCCGCGGCAGCACCTCGCCCCGGTGCTGCACGAGGTACTGCAGGATCTTGAATTCCCGCGGGGACAACCGGATCGGTTGCCCTCCCTTGAACGCCTCGAACGTCTTGAAGTTGAGCTTGACGTCGCCGAACTGGTAGGTCTCGGTCTCGCCCGTGAACCCGGAGGCGCGCCGCAGGATCGCCTCCACCCGCGCCATCAGCTCCATGAAGCTGAACGGCTTGGTCACGTAGTCGTCGGCGCCGAGCTTCAGCCCCAGCACCTTGTCGATCTCCTGGCCGCGCGCGGTGAGCATGATCACCGGCACCTGGTGACCCTGCTCACGGAGGCGCTTCAGGATCTCGAGCCCGCTGATCTTGGGCAGCATCACGTCCAGGATCACCAAGTCGTGGGTGTTCTCGCCGGCCAGCTTCAGCCCCGCCGCCCCGTCCCGGGCCATCGAGACGGTGAAGCCCTCGTAGTTGAAGCCGTCCCGCAGGGCGACCGCCATCGCCTCGTCGTCCTCGACGATCAGCACCTTCTTCGGCATCGTCACTCGCTTCCGCCCTCGGCGACCGTCCGCAGCTCGGCGCCGGCCGGACGCTCGGACGCGACCGCGGACAGCGCCGGGAGCTGGATCGTGAACTCGCTGCCGCGCCCGGGCTCGCTCTCCACCGAGACCCGGCCGCCGTGCGCCCGCACCACGTGGCTGACGATCGACAACCCGAGCCCGCTGCCCTTGACGTCGTGGACCAACCCGGTGCTCACGCGGTGGAAGCGCTCGAAGATCTTCTCCTGCTCCCCCCGCGAGATCCCGATGCCCCGGTCGCGCACCGCGATCCGCACGTGGCGCTTGCCGCGCGTCAACCGCACGGTGATATCGCGGGCCTGTCCGGAGTACTTGACCGCGTTGTCCAGCAGATTGCTGACCACCTGCGCGATCGCGTCGGGGTCGATGCGCGCCCGCAGCGGTCCGGCGTCGTGCTCGAACGAGATCCGGAAACCCTCGTGTTGCAGCCGGACCTCGAACGTGGCCAACGTGTCGGCCACGACCTTGGCCACGTCGGCCTCCTCGAAGCGGTAGATCTTCTGGCCCGACTCGATCTTCGAGAAATCGAGGATGTTGTTGATCAGCTGCGACAGCCGGCGGCTCTCGGTCTCGATGTACCGGCCGTATTCGCGGACCTTGTCCCGGTCGTCGATCCGCCTCAGGGCGAGGAACTCCCCGAAGACGCGGATCGAGGACAACGGCGTGCGCAGCTCGTGCGAGACGTTGGAGACGAAGTCGCTCTTCATCTGGGACAGGTGGATCTCGCGCGACGCGGTACGCAGCGCGACCACGATCCCGCCGATCAACACCACGGCGAGCAGGGCCGAGAGCGTGACGTTCAAGGCGAAGTTGCTGCGGGCCCACTGCTCCGGCGTGGAGTAGCGGCTGTTCAACCCGAGCTTCCAGTCGGTGTAGATGAACGGGATCGCGCGCGTGACCTCGGCGGGGCCGTCGGACTCGTCGGTCGCCAGCGCAACGGCTCCCCCGTCGTCCCGGACCGTGACGATCAGGTTCTCGTAGTCGGCGGCCCGGAAGAACTTCGGCAGCGAGCCCTCGATGATCTCGGGCAGCAGCTCTTCGCGGAAGAACGTGTTGTCCACGATCATCCCGGCGATCCCCACCACGTGGGACGATTCGTCGATGATCGGGTTGAGGATCACGCGATTCTCGGGGTCCATCTCGTCCACCGACAGCGTGACCTTCTCGAACTCCTCACCCTTGTAACTGCGAACGCGCCAGGGCGAGCAGGCCGCCATCACCGCGCGCCAGATCTCGGGCGGCGCGTCGGCGACCATGCTGTTGCTCGGGCAGTCGTAGAAGTACGAACGGTAGGCGTCCTTGGCCCGGAAGCTGTGCACGAACAGCACGCGCGCGCCGCGGGCCGGTTTCTTGCGGAAGTGGTACGCGGCCTTGTTGATCCGGTTCTCGCTGAACACGTACGAGGGCACGTTCAGCGTTTCCTCGGCCGTGGTGCGGTAGAAATACTCGATCTTCGTGGCCACGGCTTCGAGGTAATTGGTCAGCGTGGCCTGGCGCGCGATCGCCGAGGTGGTCTGCAGGTCGACCAGCCACCGGTACTGCAGCGTCAACAGCACGGTCAGCGGCACCACGACCGCGATGAAGCTGACCCAGAGGCCGTGACGTTGGAGGAACGATCCGCGCTTCAGCACCGTAGGCCCACCTGTCATCCCCGCACCCGGCGGGTCGTCTCCAATATACCGCCCCCGCTGCCGGTTTGTTCCCCGGTGGGGCGGGCGCTTTTACGTCGGGTTGACAAACGAGACATCGTTTTACCCCCCGGCCCCGGCCGGTGCCGCCGCGATCGGCGTAGGCTGATCACGACGATCGAATCCTCGATCCCCCTGCAGCAGAGGAGAACCCGATGAGCAGGAAACACTGGTGGTTGGCGCTCGCCGCGCTGGTCGTGCTGGCGGCGCTCCCGGCGCTGGCCGGCGAGAAGGGCAAGTGTTCCGGCAGCACGCAGGACTGCCTGAACCACATGGCGGCCAAATACGCCGAGCGCGGCTGGGTCGGCCTGGAGCTGGACAAGAACGATTACGGCGCGATGACCGTCAAGCGCGTGATCCCGGACAGCCCCGCGGCCGCGGCGGGATTCCGGGCGGGAGACATGCTGGTCGCGCTGAACGGGGTCGGCTTCGGCGAGGAGAACCACGAGGCGATGAAGAAGACCTACGCCGCGATGGTCCCCGGCAACAAGGTGACCTACACCGTCAAGCGCGACGGCGGCAAGCGGGACATCGCGGTGACTTTGAGCCAGGCACCCGAAGAGGTGATCGCACAGTGGGTCGGGCGCCATCTGCTCGACGACCACGTGGTGATGGCCAAGGCCGAATACTGAAACCGGCGCACCTCCGGTGCGTGGGCT
>JBFKMV010000054.1:0-26267 GCA_041629655.1 Candidatus Polarisedimenticolaceae bacterium | reverse complement strand
GCTTGCTCCAGCGCGCCGCGCACCACGCTGCCGATCCGCGCCGCTTCGTTCCGCGCGGGAATCAGCACCGAGACGACATCGTGGGTCGGCTTCAAGCTGTCCCGAGGGGTCAGGCCGCCTGGTCGTCCGAGTCGAAACGGCGGACCATCTCGGCCACCCGGTACGAGAACTTCGTCCACTCGAGATGTTCGGCGGCGTAAACACCGGCCGCGACCCCCAGCCGCGCTGCGCGATCGGGGTCGAGCAGCAGGGCGGCGATCGCATCGCCGAACTCCTCGCGCGACCGGCCCGCCAGCACGGCGCGGCTGTCGTTCAGGACTCGCCGGTGGTGTTCGGTGTCCGTGGCCACGATCGCCCGTCCCGCGGCCAGGTAGTCGAAGACCTTCAGCGACAGGTTGTCGCCGAACGACCGCGGGCACACCAGCACGTCGGCCAGCGCCAGGTAGGTCGGCAGATCGTCCCGGTGCTGCCGCGCCACGACCCGCAGGGCCCCACTCCCGAGGAGCGGGATGGCCGTCGCCGGCAGCTGCTCGGAGTCGGGGGCGTGCGCGCCGACCAGCACGAACACGGTCCCCGGCACGCGCTCGACCACGCGCGGCGCGGCGTCCAGCAGCAGGTCCAGGCCCTGGTAGGTCGCGAAGTTCCCCGCGTAGAGCACGACGCGCGCGGAAGCCGGGATGTCGAGCCGCTCGCGAACGCGGGCCACCTCGTCCGGGTCGGGCTGCGACGGCGCGCTGGTGAAGAACCACTCCTGGACGACCGTCTCGGGGGCGATGGACTCGACGTGTTTCCGGAGCCCCGCACTACAGACGATGGCATCGGCGCCGCGAACGGCCCAGCGCTCGCAGGCCCGCAACGCTGCGGTCAGCGGCGGCCAGCGGAACGGGCGGCCGCGCGCGAGCTGCGCGGGCAGCGAGGACTGCATGTCGTAGATCACCGGGACGCGGAACAACCGCGCCAGCAGCAGCACCGGGAACACCGACTCCTCCACCGCGTGAATGTGGTGGTAGCGCCGCTCGCCGATCAAACGCACCAGGCGCGGGATCAGGGTCAGGTCCAGCAGCAGCTTGCGGATCGACAGGCCGATCGGCACCGAGCGGATGCCGAGGCTGCGGCCGGCGCGATGGATCTGGAGCCCGGGGAGCGCGATGTCCTGGCCGACGGGGAAGGTCAACAGGTCCACCGTGCAGCCGCGCTCGCTGAGCGCGTCGAGGAGCTGCCGGACGGCGATCGGGGTCCCGCGGTCCTCGTAGAACGGCTGCGGCGCGACGACCAGGATTCGCGAGGACGAGCTGACCGAGAACAACCGTTTCCCCCTTCGATTCCTGCCGCATCGTAGGGGAAAACCCGGTCCCGGACCAAATCACTCCGTCGGCAGCCGCCGGAGCAGTTCCGCGGCCCGTTCGGCGATCGGGATGCGGCCCTCCGCCGCGAGCGCCGGCAAGGCCACGGCCGCGGCGACGAGGGTCAGGATCACCTTGCTCAGCCTGGAATTCCTCGACATGGTTTCCTCCCTAAAAGGCGAGTTCTTGAAGTCGTCGATCGGGCGTTCGCCGGGGATAGAGACCGCGCGGCAGGGGTTTCACAGGCGGGCAGGTTTTTTTTCGCCGGGGCTCGGATGGGGCCCGTGCGAAACTGGAGGCAAGGAGGATCCGATGGCGGGTGACGCCCGGCCGCGACCCGGCGACATCGCGGGCTGGCAGCGCGAGGCGCGGGAGCGCACGGTGCGGCTCGTGGACGATCTCGACGACGCCCGGCTGCGCGTGCCGCTGCTCCCGATCGTCAATCCGCTGCTGTGGGAGATCGGGCACGTGGCCTGGTTCCAGGAGCAGTTCGTGCTGCGCCACGGGGCCGGGCTCACGCCTTTGCGCAGCGACGGGGATGCCCTTTACGACTCGAGCGCCGTGGCCCACGACACGCGCTGGGACCTGCGGCTCCCGGACCGGCGGGAGACGTACGGCTACATGCGGGCCGTGCTGGAGCGCGCGGTCTCGCGGCTCGAGGCCGGGACGGCGCTCCCCGTGGAGGAGCTCGACCTTCACCTGCTGGCGCTGTTCCACGAGGACATGCACGGCGAGGCGTTTCTGTACATGCGGCAGACGCTCGGCTACCCCGCCCCGCGGCTCGGGCTTCACGACGGGGAGCCGGCCGCCGAAGCGGCCGGCGACCTCCCGGGCGACGTGGACGTCCCCGGCGGAAGGTTCCTGCTCGGGGCGACACCGCAGGACGGCTTCGTATTCGACAACGAGCAGTGGGCGCACGCGGTCGAGCTGGCGCCGTTCTCGATCGCCCGCGCGCCGGTGACCCAGCGCGAGTTCGTCCGTTTCGTCGACCAGGGCGGCTATCGCGACCGGTCGCTGTGGAGCGACGAGGGCTGGGCCTGGCGCGAGGCCGCCCGCGCCGAGCATCCCGTCTACTACCGCCGCGACGGCGGGGGCGGCTGGCTGCGGCGGCACTTCGATCGCTGGGTGCCGCTGGAGCCGCACCGCCCGGTGATCCACGTCAACTTCCACGAGGCGGAGGCGTGGTGCAGCTGGGCGGGCCGGCGCCTGCCCACCGAGGCGGAGTGGGAGGCGGCGGCTGCGGGAACACCCAAGCGGCGCTTCCCGTGGGGCGCCGAGCTGCCCGGGGCGCGTCAGGCCAACCTCGACGCGAGCTTGATGGATACCGTCGACGTCGCCGCCCACCCGGCCGGCGACAGCCCGTTCGGCTGCCGGCAGATGATTGGCAACGTGTGGGAGTGGACCGCGTCCGTCTTCGAGCCGTATCCGGGCTTCGAGCCCGGACTGTACCGCGAGTACTCGGAGCCCTGGTTCGGTACGCGGCGCGTGTTGCGCGGGGGCGCCTGGGCGACGCGCGGGCGCATGCTCCGCAACACCTGGCGCAACTACTTCACGCCGGAGCGGCGCGACGTCTTCGCCGGTTTCCGCACCTGCGCGCCACGCCGTTGAGAGCGTTGATCGTCACGCCGTCGGTCGGGCACGTCCGGACCGGCAACCGCGTCACCGCCGAGCGCTGGGCCGGGATGCTGCGCGACCTCGGACACCGCGCGGACGTCGCGACCGTGTTCGACGGCCAGCCGGCGGACCTGCTGGTCGCGCTGCACGCGCGCAAGAGCGCCGCCTCGATCGCCCGCTTCGACGCCGAGCGGCCGGCGGCGCCGCTCGTCGTCGCCCTGACCGGCACCGACCTGTACGGCGACCTGGGAACCGATCCCGAGACGCGTCGTTCGGTCGAGCTCGCGGACCGGCTGATCGTGCTGCAGCCGCGCGCGCTCCGGGAGCTGGCGGCGCCGCTGCGTTCCCGGACCCACGTCATCCCGCAGTCCGTCCCGCGCGTCGCGGGCGCCCCCGCGCCCCGCCGGGACCGCTTCGAGGTGTGCGTGCTGGGCCACCTGCGCGAGGTCAAGGACCCGCTGCGTGCCGCCGCGGCGGCGCGGCTGCTGCCGCCGGAATCGCGGGTCCACGTGGTCCAGATCGGAGCGGTGCTGCAGCCGGAGCTGGCCGGCCCGGTGCGCGACGAGCAGCGGGACAACCCCCGGTACGAGTGGCTCGGGGAGCTCCCGGGCCGGGATGCGTTGCGGAGGCTGGCCGCCTGCCGCCTGCTGGCGCTGACGTCGCGGATGGAGGGCGGGGCGAACGCGGTCTCCGAGGCGCTGGTCCACGACGTGCCGGTGGTGTCCACGCGCATCGACGGCTCGGTGGGCCTGCTCGGCGAGGACTACCCCGGCTATTTCCCCGTGGGCGATACCGCCGCCCTGGCGGCCCTGCTGGGCCGGGCCGAGACCGACGCGGCGTTCTACCGTGCGCTGCGGGAACGCTGCCGCGCGCTGACGCCGTCCTTCGAGCCGGCGCGCGAGCGCGAAGCCTGGCGCACGCTGATCGCCGGCCTCGCTCCGGATCACGGCTGGTGATCTCCTGAACACTTCTTCAAGAATTCTCGGAATCGAGGGCTCTTCCACCCCGCCAGCCTGTCGTCAGGACCCCGGTTACGAAAATGGCAATTGAAGATGCGTTTCTTCAGAGATACCTTCTTATCATTACCAGGATGAATATTCATGCATAACGAAAAGGGGATGACCCTGGCCGAGCTGCTGGTCGCCCTGGCGCTGGCGACCGCCGTGCTGGTGGTCGCCACCACGTTTTCGATCCCGATGCTGGCCCGGGAGACGATGCGCAGCTCGGTCTACGACGTCCAGATGACGATGCAGGTCGCCCGCGTGGAGGCCGTCACCCGCAACCGCAATACGCGCTTCGACCTGAACCGCGCGCAGCGTTGGGTGCGGGTGATCGACCTCGAGACCGGCGAGGAGCTTCACCGCAGGCAGCTCCCGTCGGCCGTGAGCTTCGCGCGTCCGGACGCCGGCCAGGCGGTGACCCTGCCTCCGGCCGGACCGGTGATGCACCAGGTGACCTTCTTCGCCGACGGAACGGTGAACAACGGCGGCGACGTCTGCCTCCACGGCGGCAACGACTACCGCAAGCTGTCGCTGTACGGCGCCGGGGGGGTCCAGATCGAGCGCTGGACCGGATCGAAGTGGGTTTCCGGCTCGTGATGGAAGGGCGATCGATGGTCGGGCGTGAGTCTCGCGGCTTCAGTGTCGTCGAGCTGATGGTCAGCCTGACCGTGCTGCTGCTGATCACCAGCGGGCTGGCCGGGTTGATGCTGCAGAACTCCAGGATCAACAAGTCGCAGCAGATGGTGGCCGAGGTGCAGGCGAACGCCCGCAACTGCCTCGAGATGGTGGTGCAGAAGATCCGCAGCGCGGGCTGGGATCCGATGAACGTGGGAATCCCGACCGTGGCGCTCGATCCCGACCTGACCGACGACGTCAGCCAGATCGAGGTCTTCAGCGATCTCAGCGAGGACGGGACGACGAACGACGACAACGAGCAGATCCTGATCCGGCACATCGACGGACGGATCGAGTGGCGTCACAAGGCGACCGCGGCCTTCGTGGTGCTGGCCAACAACATCTCCAACGACGCCGACGGGGACGGCACGATCGAGGCGATGTTCACGCCGGATGCCGACCCGCCGACCCGCATCACCGTGCAGATCACCGCGAGTTCCCCGATCGAGGACCCCGTTACCGGGGACTTCATCCGCTACACGGTGTCCAGCGAGGTGCTGCTCCGCAAGACGCTCTAGGGCCGGGGACAGGGTTCCCGGCAGGGTTCTCCGCGTCGGTACTGATCGAGGCGGCGTTCGAGCACCGGAAGCCGGTCCGCCGTCGACCGGCGCGCCAGCTCGAGCGCCTGCTCCTGGCGCCGGACCGCCTGGCCGAAGTCTCCCAGCTCGGCGTGCGTCATCGCCAGTGCCACCAGGTACTCGAACCCCAGGTCGCTGCTGCCCTGTGGCGAGCGCAACAGCTCGAGCGCTCGTGCGCCGTCGCGCAGCGCGTCGCGTGGTGCGGCCGCGAGCAGACGGGCCAGCGCCACGACGATCCGGTTGTCCCGCGGCATCTGCGCGTGCGCTCGCTCGAGGCCGCCCAGCGCCTCGGCGTACCGGCCCGCGATGCACCGCTCCGCCGCCAGCCGGACGTAGGCCTCTCCGTCGGCGGGGTCCGCCTCGATCACGGCCTCGAGCAGCGCCACCGCCTCGGCGTGCCGGCCCGCGCGGCCGAGCACGTCGGCCAGCCCGCGCTTCGCGCCGAGATGCCCGGGGTCGATCTCCATCGCGGCGCGGAACGCCCGCGCGGCGGAGGCCGCGTCTCCCCGCTCGACGTGGCAGCGGGCCAGGTTGAGCTGCGCCTGGAGATGCCGGGGGTCGATCCGGACCGCCTGCTCGAGCTGATCGCGGGCGCCCTCGAGGTCGCCCAGCCCCTCCAGCGCCAGCGCCAGGTTGACGCGCGCGCCGGGATCGTCCGGCTGCGCGGCGACCATGTTGCGGAACTCCCGCGCGGCGAACTCGTAACGCCCCAGGGTCATCGCGCGGGAACCGCGAAGGTGTGCGGTCCCGCGACCGGTGGCCAACGCCAGCACCTCGACCATCTCCGCATCGGGAGGCGTGACCCGGCCGGGCGCGCTGCGCGCGAGGTGGCCGCGGGCCTGCTCCAGGTCGCCGCGCTCGCGGTGCGCCATCCCGAGCGCGTAGTGGATCGACGCGGCGTCGGGCTGGCGGGCCAGCGCCGCCCGGAAGCGCTCGACCGCGGCGTCCGCATCGCCGGCGGCGAGATCGAGCCGGCCGAGACCGACCAGCGCCGCGGCGCACGACGGATCGTGGGCCAGCGCGACCTCGAACAGCGGCCGCGCCAGGTCCGGCCGGTTGCGCTCGCGCCAGCCCTCCGCCATCCAGAACAGGGCGGGCACGTAGTCGGGACGCAGCAGCACCGCCTGCTCGAAGCTCGCCGAGGCCTCGTCGAGCCGTCCGTTGTACTGCAGCAGCCGCGCCAGGTAGTACGACCAGCGGAACTCGCGCGGCGCGAGCCGCTGCGCGTTGCGGTACGACGCCTCGGCCGGCTCGACCAGCGAGTAGGCGTGATACAGCATCCCCAGCCGGCCGAACGCCGCGGCCAACGCCCCCGCCGTCGCCGTCTCGGCTGCGAGCAGCCGTTCGACCGCCTCGCGGCGTTCCGCGATCTGCCGCCGCACCGCGTCCTCGTCGAACCGACCCGGATCGGGATGCGGGACGGCCTCCAGCGTCACCCGGGCCTCACGGTACGGCGTACCGGGATCGATGCGGGGCAACGACTCGACACCGCGGCCGTGCAGCGGCTCCAGCGCCGCCGCCGGGTCGCCGGACGGCGCGGGGCCCGAACAGGCGGCGAGCGTCAGCGCGAGGAGGGACGCGATCCGGGCGGCCCTCACGGCCCGTCGACTCCCCGGCCGGTCCCGGCGCGGAGCGTGGTCCAGCCGTCGATCGCCACCTCCGTCCACTCCTCGATCGTTCCGTCCGGCCACTGCACCCGGAGCCGGGCCACGGACGTCCGGTCGCCGATCCCGACCAGCACCCGGGGATCGCTCGCGGAGGCGTAGCTGCCGTCGGTGTGGACGCGGCGTCTCAGCACGGCGCCCCCGGGCAGCCGGACCTCGACCTGCGCGCCCGGGACGTCGCGCGGCGGCTCGCCCGCGACCGCACGGATCCCGACCCAGTGGTTGCGGTTGCCGATCTGGTTCGACAGCAGCCGCACCGGACCGTTGTTGTTGACCACCAGCACGTCCGTGTCGCCGTCGTTGTCCACGTCACCGAAGGCCGCGCCGCGGCTGACCTCCTGCCCGGTCAGCGCCGCCCCCGCGGCGTCGGTGACCTCGAGGAACGTGCCGTCGCCCCGGTTGAGCAGCAACTGGTTGCGCTCCTGGTACGGAAACACCTCGCCGCGGCTCGCCCGCGCGGACACCGCCAGCACCGCGCCGTTGGCCACGAACAGGTCGAGCCAGCCGTCGTTGTTGGCATCGAGCCACGCCGTGCCGAACCCCGTGTAGGGCAGGCTGGGCCCGGCCAGCCCCCCCTCCACGGTGCGATCGGCGAACATGCCGCGCCCGTCGTTGAGGTACAGGGTGTTCGACTCGAACAGCAGGTGCGTGACGAACAGGTCCTCGTCGCCGTCGGCATCGTAGTCCCCGGCAGCGACACCCATGCTGGCCTCGTAGCTGCCGTCGGCGTTGACGGCGACTCCCGCCAGCAGCCCGTCGTCGCGGAACGTGCCGTCCCGCTGGTTGATCCAGTAGAAGTTGGGCATGCGGTCGTTGGCCACGAACAGGTCGAGCCAGCCGTCGCCGTTCAGGTCGGCCGCGACCACACCGAGGCCGGCGCCCTTGGCCAGGCCGATTCCCGACGTCAGCGACACGTCCTCGAAGGTGCCGTCGCCACGGTTGCGGAACAGCCGGTCGGCCAGCGGCAGGTAGGCGTCGGGCGCGCAGTAGTCCGGATCGCCCGTGCGCCCGAAGCACGTCTTGTGATTGGTGAGCCGGAAGTCCACGTAGTTGCAGACGTACAGATCGAGCCAGCCGTCGCGATCGTAGTCGAAGAACGAGGCGCTGACGCTCCAGCGTGGGTCGGCGGCGCCCGCGCGCTCCGTGACGTCGTTGAAGCTGCCGTCGCCGGCGTTGAGGTACAGCCGGTTGGAGCCGAACTCGGTCACGTAGAGGTCCGGCCGGCCGTCGTTGTTCACGTCGCCCACCGCGACGCCCATCCCGTAGCCGGTCGCGTCGATGCCGCTGGCGGCGGTGCGATCGGTGAAGCGCAGCCGTCGCTCGCCGCCGGGCGACACCTCCAGATCGTTGCGGTACAGGCGGTCGCGCAGCGGCCCCGGCGGGGGCGGGATGCGCGGCGACGCGGTTTCGAAGGCCGCGCCCTGGACGAGGTACACGTCGAGATCGCCGTCGCCGTCGTAGTCGAGCAGCGCCCCGCCGCCGCCCATGATCTCCGGAAAGTAGAACCTTCCCGACAGGCCGTTCCAGTACACGAAGTCGAGCCCGGTCTCGGCCGCGACCTCGCGGAACGGTTCCGTCCCCGGCGCGAGCGGCAGCGCCGGGAGCCGTGCCGCCGTCGCGTCGGTTCCCCCGCCCGCCGGATCGGACCGGCCGCCGTCGCAGCCGTGCGCGAGGCCCGCCAGCATCACCAGCGCGATCGACGCGCGCCGTAGCGTTTTCCTACCGCTCTCCGCGAAGATCATAGCCTCTCATGATGGCACAAAGGGGGTGCGCGGCCGCCGCGAAACCCTGGTGTACCATGCTTCGCGATGGGTTGGTTTCGCAAGGACTTCCGGCTGACGGGTTGCGCGAAGAGCGGAGGTTGAGCGGCCAAGACGGGTCCGGAGGACCTGGCCGCGATGGTCGCCCCGCTGACGGCGATCGCCGGGCGTGACGCCAAGCTGATCGTGGGCCCGGAGACGGGCGACGACGCGGGGGTGTACCTGCACAACGGCGAGGGGCTCGTCGCCACGGTGGACTTCATCACGCCGGTCTGCGACGACCCGCGTCGCTTCGGCCGCGTCGCCGCCGCCAACTCGGTCTCGGACGTCTACGCGATGGGCGGCCGTCCGCTGTTCGCGCTCAACCTGTGTTGCTTCCCGGCCCAGGTCCCGCGCGAGGTGCTGACGGCGATCCTGGAGGGCGCCGCGGAGGTCCTGCGCGAGACCGGGACGGTGCTCGCGGGTGGTCACACCGTCGAGGACGCCGAGCTCAAGTTCGGCCTGGCGGTGATCGGGCGGGTCGATCCGGAACGGATGCTGACCAACGCCGGCGCCCGGGCCGGCGACCGGCTGGTGCTGACCAAGCCGATCGGCACCGGCGTGCTGATCAACGCCTACAAGCTGGACAAGCTCGACGCCGCGGGCCTCGAGCCGGCGATGCGGGAGATGGAGCGGATCAACGCCGGCGCCTGCGAGCTCGCGCTGCGGCACGGCGCGCACGGCGGCACGGACATCACCGGGTTCGGCCTGGCCGGGCACACCTTCGCGGTGGCGCGCTCGTCGAAGGTGGCGGTCCGGCTGGCCTTCGAGCGGATCCCGGTCCACGAGCGGTTCTACGAGCTGGTGGGCAAAGGAGTCTCGACCGGATCCACCGCGGCCAACCGGCACAACGTGGCGGCGGTGTTCGAAGACCGCGCCGCGTTGTCGGCCGGGCAGCAGGAGGTGCTGTTCGACCCGCAGACCTCGGGCGGGCTGCTGGTCGCCGTGGCGCCGGAGCACGTCGAGCCGCTGCTGCGGGACCTCCGCGCCGCCGGCCACACCGCCGCGGAGATCGGCGAGGTGCTGCCGGGGCCGCCACGAATCGTCGTCGTCTGAGACGGGGCGTGGGCGACCGTAGCGACGAGCGTTTCGGTGCGGCGGCGGCCGCTTCGGCGTTGCTGATCGTGTTCGTGTCGCAGCTCGCGCCGATCCAGGGCTTCGACGTCTTCTGGCACCTAGCGATCGGGGACTGGATCGTCGAGCAGCGGAGCGTCCCCCGCACCGGGCTGTTCTCGGCGACGATGGGCGACCGGCCCTGGGTCGACCAGGAATGGGGCTTCCAGGTCGTGCTGTCCCTCGTGTACCGGGCGTTCGGCTGGGGCGGCCTGGTGTTGCTCAAGGCCGTGCTGGTCACCGGGGCGCTGTCGATCCTCGGGGCGTGCCTCAGGCGGCGCGGCCTGCCGTGGACGGTCGTCGCCGCGCTGATCGGGCTGGCGTGGTACGGGCTGGACGAGCCGATCCTGCGCCCGCAGCTGGTGACCTACGTGTTCCTGGCAGCGTTCCTGCTCGGGACGACCGCGCTGACGGACGGCCGGAGCCGCGCGCCCTTGGTGTGGCTGCCCGGGCTGGCCGTGCTGTGGGCCAACCTGCACGCCGGGTTCATGGTCGGCTGGGTCGTCCTGGCGGTTCCGACCGCCGTCGCGCTGGGTCGCCGGCTGCTCGGCCGCCCGGCGAACGGTCCGGGGGCCGGGCGCTGGCTGGCGCTCTCGGCGCTGACGGCGGCGGCCTGCCTGGTGAACCCCAGCGGCTGGCGCCAGGTCTGGCTGCCGATCGAGTACCTGATCCGGCCGGCGATGACGAGCTTCAACCTGGAATGGCAGCCCACGGTGCTGTCGCACCAGCCGGGGCTGGCGCTGCTGATCGCGCTGGCCCTGGCGACGATGATCGCGGGCCGGAGGCGCCTGCGCGTCGAGGACGCGCTGCTGGCGCTGGCCTTCGCCGGTTTCGCCATGCAGGCGGTGCGGCACGTGGGACTGGCCGCACTGGTGCTGCCGGTGGCCCTCGCGCCGTGCCTGGCGGGCCTGGTCGCTCCGGCGCTGGCGCGGATGCGGCGGCCGGTGGCGGCGGCCGCGGCGGCGACCGTCGTGATCGCGCTGGCGGGACTGTACGCCGCGCGGCACGACCTCCCGCGGCGCACGCCGTTCCGCTTCGCCGACCACATCCTGATGCCCGCCCGCTCCACCGACTTCCTGGTCCGGCACCGGCTTGCGGGGCCGCTGCTGAACCAGTACGGCTGGGGCGGCTACCTGATCCGTCGCTTCAGCCCCGACGCCGTGGTCTACGTGGACGGCCGGAACGACCTCTACGGGGAGGCGTTCATGGCCGAGTACCTGGCGCTGATGGCCGGAGAGCCGGGGAGCGTCGAGGTTCTCGACCGGCGCGGGGTGAACGCGGCACAGCTCGCGTGGCACCCGAACAACTTCCGGCTGTTGACCCGCCTGCTGGAGGCGGGCTGGGTCTGCGTGCATCGCTCGGTCGAGCGCGGTCTGCCGGTGGTGGTGCTGGTGCGTCCGACGCCGGCGACGGCCGACCTGATCGAGCGGTTCGGCATCGAGCTGCCGGCGCCCGGCTGACGGTCCTGCCTCAGCGCAACGTGACCGTCGTGAGCGGCTCGACCGCGACGTCGTCCCAGGCGCGCAGCACCGTCGCGCATGCCGCGTCGGCGCACAGCTCGACGCGATGGGGGCCCGCGGGGACGCTCGGGAACACGGCGACGCCCTCGGCGGTGGGCGTGACGCGCGCCGGGCCGTTTTCCGGCAGCAGCCGGGCGGCCGCGGCCGTGCGCGGCTCGACGCGGACCTCGACCATGCCGCCGATCCCGGGAACGACGGGAGCGGCGTGGAGCGTCAGGCCGGGCTCGAGCGGGCCCTCGACGGCGAACGTGAGGTCCGGCGTGGGCAGGAAGTAGCCGTGAACCAGGGTCACCTCGAGCCGCGCCTGGCCTTCGGGCAGCTCGCGCAGCACCACGGAGTCGCGGTCCGCCTCGACGGTCGCGCGCTGCACCCGCCGGTCGCGCCGGTCGTGCGTGACGGTGCCGTCGAGGACCACGAGGTCGGGGTCGCCGCCCAGCTCGCGCAGGTCCGGCAACGGTAGCTTGCCCGTCACTCGCGGCGCGATCCGGATCGCCGGGCCGCAATCGATCGGCAGGATTCCGAGGTCGACGGCCTCGCCCTCGCCGACCGGGATCGCCGAGGCGCGGGCGCGCTGCTCGGCTCCCGGAGCCCAGGTCCAGCGGTCGAACCCCGCCGGGCGCACCGCGAAGCGGTAGGCGTCGGCCTCCAGCGGTCCGGCCACGAAGCCGTTGCGGCGCTCGCCGCGCAGCGGCTGATCCGGCAGCCACAGGGCGCTAGCGGGCCAGGGCTGCTCCGCGGCGTCGCCGTCGGCCGGAAGGCGCTCCGCCGGCGGCGCCTCGTCGTCCGGATCCTCGACCCCGGGGACCGCGACCAGCGAGGCGGCACCGGGCAGGCGGCGGTCGGTCAGGCAGACCAGCTCGCCGGTGAGGTTCGCGGCGGGTTGCACGACCATCTCGACCTTGCGCTCCTCCGTCCCGGGGGTCAGCTCGAGCTCCAGCTCGTCCACGGGCGCGCCGCGCTCGGGCTGGAAGCGCACGAAGCGCGTGCCGGCCCGGGGACCCGTCAGCTCGGCGGTGGCCCGGTACGGGCCCGGCCAGGCGCTCTCGATCCAGGCGTGCCCCGAGGCATCGCTGGTGGCCTGCGGGTTGCGCAGCGCCTCGCGGATCTCCGGCTTGGCCACGATCGTCCGCGGCCCGTCGTCGGTGCGCGCGAGCGACAGCCGCACGCCCGGGACCGGTTCGTCCTTGTCGTCGCGGGCCACGCCGTGGACGCGGATCGCGCGTTCGAGCCGCACCGTGGCCTGGCCCGGCTTGTCGGGGTCGGGCTCGTAGCCCAACAGCTCCTCGGTACCCTCGAGAAACTCCGGGTGCGCCGCCGCGATCAGCCAGTCTCCCGCCTCGAGCCCGCGGACCATCGCGCGATAGCGCACGACGGCGCGCGCGGCCGGCTCGCTGCCGCGTTCCGCCTCGGCCAGCGGCCAGACCTCGACCGCGGCGTCTTCGATGCGCCGGCCGGTCGGGCCCAGCACGTCGACGATCAGCGATCCGCGCGCACCGTCCGCGTCTCCGCGGACCACGAAGTCGACCCGGTCCTCGTCGCCCGGGCGCAGCTCGAGCTCCGCCGCCGGCGGATCCGCGGACTCGACGTCGGGACCCCGCGCCCGCAGCCGCCACGTGCCGTCGGGCAACACCATCTCGTAACGGTCGCGATCGTCGAGACCGGCGCGCACGGAGCGGAAGCTCGAGCCGCCGCGTCGCTCGGCCTGCTCGATCCAGGGTCCGGGCTCGACCAGCAGCGCCTCGATCCACACGCCGATCCGCTCGTCCTCGAAATGTACCGTTCCGCTCACGCGGCACGGCGCGCTGAAGTACCAGGTCACGTAGCGCGTGGGCGACCCGCGCTGGATCTCCAGCACCGGCCGGAACCCCTCGATCGACCGACCGTCGACCTCGACGTCGCTGAGCAGGAAACCCTGGGGCGGCTCCAGCAGCACCTCCCAGCGGCCGGGCAGCAGCGCCCGCTCGAGATCGCGCTCCGCGCTGACCACCCATGACTGCTCGTGGCCCAGATCGGTTTCGCGAATCCTGAGTCGCGCCGAGCGCAGGCGCCCGCGGTCGTCGGTGATCCGGAACACGACCGGCACGCCGCGGCGCACCACCACGCGCAGCCGGGCGATCTCGTCACGTCGCGTGACGGTGATCAGCGGCGGCGGCGTCCCGGGGTCGGCCGCGGGCGGCACCAGCAGCGGATCGGGCAGGCGCGACACGCGCACCGCGTACTGGTCGGGGTCGAGACCGGTGAAGGTCACGCTCCCGCGCATGTCCGTGACGCCGCGGCGGAACACGCCGGCCCCGCGGGTCGGCGCGTCGTGGAGCGAAGGCGGCCGGATCAGGACCAGCGCGCCCTGGACGGCCTTGCCCCCGTCGTCCACCACCGTGACCTCGACGTTGGCGCCGAGGGCCGGGAGGGCGGCCGCGACCAGCAGCGCCGCGCCCAGGCCGTGTCGCGCGGCTCGCCGAGCGTATCGATGGCTCACGAAAGACTCCCCGGATGGTCTCTCGAATGATGGTACGTCAGGGAACCCGCCGGCGCCCGGCCGCGGTCACGGATCGATGGCGAGATCGCGGAACGCCAGCGCCGCGCCGGAGCCGTCGGCGGCCACGATCCAGTCCGCTCCGGGGAAGCGGCTGTAGCCGTAGCTGATCACCGCTCCGGGGCCGGCGGCGGCGTTGAGGCGGACCTCGACGGTGTTCCCCGACGTGGTCGAGCGCTGCAACGGAACGTTGCCTCCCGCATCCGTGACGCGGAACAACCCCACGGCCTCGCCGCCGACAACCGGCTTGTCGTACGTGATGCGCAGCCTCCGCCGCTGCGCCGAGGTGAACGCGATCGACACGATCTGCGGTCCGAGATCCTGGGGCAGGCCGTACGATCCCGCGAGCACCGCGCGGCCCAGCCGGCGCCCCGCTTCACGGTAGCCCGCAACGTCGAGATGGATGTTGTCGGCGCGCGACTGGTCCACGAGCCCGATCACCGCGGACAGGGCGTCCTGGGCGGCCTGCCGCCGCTGCGCCTCCTGGATCGCGGTCCACGTCTCGAGGTCGGCGAGGTCGAACGTGGCCAGCTGACAGTTCCCGAAGAACAGCGCCGGGCCGGCGAGATCGGTGCGGTAGTCGTCGACCAGCTGCTGGAGGTCTGCGAGGTAGGCTTCCGTGCCGCGTCCGGTGTCGGACTCCCCCTGGTACCACAGCACCCCGCGGATCGGGTGCGCGAACCCCTGGGCCAGGACCCGGTGGAGCGACGACCCGTAGAGCGTGCCGCGGTTGGACGGATCGTCCGGGCGGCGCTGCCATTGCGTGTGCAGGTTGGTCCCGCCCAGTGGCGCCGGCACGATCGCCACCGGCACACCGGTCGCGGCCTGCACCGTCTTGGCGAAGCTGAGCATCAGCGAGTGGGCGGGCGCCTCGTTGCTCACCAGGTCCACCTGGTCGACGCCGGAGTCCATGGGCTCCACCGCCCGCTTCCAGCGGTAGTCGTTGCCGAACAGGTGCACCTCGTCGACGGGCGGCTCGACCGGGTCGAGCCCGCCGGAGTACCCGGCCATGTTGGACTGGCCGACGGCCAGGAACACGTCGCCGACCGCGATCTCGACCACCGCATCCTCGCCCAGGAGCGCGTCGTCGGAAGGATCGACGAGACGCGCCTCGACGTCGTAGTTGCCTCCCGCGGGCACGCCCGGGATCGTCACCTGGCCGCTGGCGCCGTCGGGCGCCGGGTCGAGGTCCCATCCGTGGTCGGCGAAGTCGTGGCCCGGCAACGGCGCGCCCGTCGCCGTTTCCACGACGCGCGCCTCGAGCCGCACGGGCGCGGCGGCGCGGTACGCGAACGGCAGCGGCAGCGGGGCGTCCTCGGCGGGCCCGCGCTGAAACAGCTTCCAGTCGGTCAGACCGTCGTGGCCGCGCCGCAGGCTGAACGGCGCCGGTGGCGCGAGCGGCTCGCCCGTGAGTCGCGTCACCGGCCGCCGCCCGCCGTCGTGCTGGGCCACGGCGAGACCGCGACCGAACAGCAGCCGGTCATCGGCGACCGCGAACGATGCGGCGTCCGGCACCCAGTCCGTGCCGTCCCAGCGGTCCACGTGGAGCGTGGACTCGTCGCCGGGTCCCTTGCGCAAACGCAGGCGCAGGCGCTCGAACGGCGCCAGCAGCGCGTCGCCCAGCGGGGTGAACTGGCCGCCGCGGCGCGAGCGCGCCGCGACCCGCCCGTCGGCCTCGACGCGGAGCTGCAGGCCGCCGCCGGCGTTCTCGGCGAACGTGCTCTCCGACCACAGCTCGACGGTGATCGTCTGGCCCGGGGTGTCGGGCGTGTCCAGATGGACGTCGAGGTCCTGGAACGACAACCACGCCGGCAGCCGGTCGAAACGATCGTGCACGCCCACGACGCCTCCGTCGTAGGCCACGCCGAGATCGCCGGCGTAGTCCCGCACCACGAAGCCGGGCGCGCTGTCGCCGTCCTGCGTCATCTCCGCCGGGCGCGCCCCGGGTGTGTCGTTCTCGAACGAGTAGGTCGCCGGGTCGCACGGATCGCCGAGCCCGTCGAGGTTCTGGTCGGCCTGGTCCGCGTTGGACACCGCGGGGCAGTTGTCCTGATCGTCCCGCACGCCGTCGAGGTCGTCGTCGGTGCAGGCGACGAGCGGAAGGCGTGGCGTAGCGTCGCTCGCGAAGCCCAGCGGGCCCTCGCCCTCGGCGTTCCACGCCGCAACCACGTAGACGTACAGCCCGGACGGGCTCTCGGGCAGCTCGGCCGCGGTGTCCGTCGTGCGGAACACGTGGCAGGCGAGGTCCGACCCGTCCGGCGCGGAGCCGCGGTAGACGTTGTAACGGTCGGCGCCGGCCGTGGGAGCCCAGCTCAACGTGAGCTTGTCCCCCGCGAAGACGAGCGTGGCCTCGACCTCGCCCGGCGGTGCGGCCGCAGCCCATCCGCCCGCGGCCAGCGCCAGCGCCAGCACGATCGTGCCGATGGAGAAGACGGATCGATTCATCTCGGAGCCCCCGGTGCGCTTGTACTTCGAAGCCCGGCGCGGCGCCACCCCGCGGGCCCTAGGGAATCGACCTCAAACGCTCCAGCACCCGCTCCGGGCGCACGCGGATCCGCCAGTTCTCGGTGAGGTCGCGCCAGGCCACGCGTCCCTCGCGGTCGAGCACGAGCGTGGCCGGGCGCGCGATGTCCCCGCCGATCCCGCCGTTTTCGTGCAGCAGGCCGTACTGCCGGGTCACCGCGGCGCCGGGATCGGACAGCAGCGGATAGCCGAGATCGTAGGCCTCGGCGATCTCGCGGCTGCGGCCGGGGGGGTCGACGCTGATCGCCAGCACCTCGGCGTCCAGCGCGTGGATCTTGTCGATACGTGTCTGCAACCCGTGCAGCTCCGAGAGGCAGAACGGTCACCAGAAGCCGCGATAGAAGACGAGCACGACCTTGCGCCCGCGCAGGTCGGCCAGCCGCACCTCTCCGCCGGTGTGATCCGCCAGCGTGAAGTCCGGCGCCTGCTCCAGCTCCAGGGTCAGCGCGGTCGGATCGGGCAGCATGTAGCTCAGCGAGAACACGTACAGGTTGAACGCCAGCGCCAGCAGCAGCGAGAACACGAACCCCGCCGTGCCCAGCACGCGGCCGCGCCACACCGTGCGATGGACGAACGCACGCCACACGGCGACCCCGGACAGCACCAGGCCCAGCGCCACCAGCGGCAGGTTGACCCACGGGAAGTCGCGCGTCGCGGGAAAGCGCGCGAAGACCATGAAGTAGGACAGCGCCCCGATCAGCGTGACCAGCGGCCCCAACCACAGCAGGTGGTTGCGTCGCCGCCCGCTCATCGTTTCTTCTCCGGCTTGCGGGCGGCGCGCAGCGCGGCCAGCCGCCCCGCGATCTCGCGCTCGAAGCCGCGGTCGGTCGGCTCGTAGAAACGGCTGCCCCGCAGCTCGTCGGGCAGGTAGTGCTCGTCGACCCATCCGCCCTCGAAGCCGTGGGGGTAACGGTAGTCCTTCCCGTAGCCGAGCCGCTTCATCAGCCCGGTCGGGGCGTTGCGGATCCGGAGCGGCACGGCCAGCGGCCCGCGCTCGCGCACCGACTCGAGCGCGCGCTGGTATGCCGCGCCCGAGGCGTTGCTCTTGGGCGCCGTGGCCAGGTACACGGTGGCCTGGCTCAACGGGTAGAACCCCTCGGGCATGCCGATGAAGCGCAGCGCGTCCTTGGCCGCGACGGCGACCGAAAGCGCCTGCGGGTCGGCGTTGCCGACGTCCTCGGAGGCGAAGATCACCAGGCGCCGGGCGACGAACTCGGGGTCCTCGCCGCCCTCCAGCATCCGCGCCAGGTAGTACAGCGCGGCGTCCGGGTCGCTGCCGCGCATCGACTTGATGAAGGCGCTGACGACGTTGTAGTGCTCCTCGCCGGTCTTGTCGTAGAGGATCGCGCGCCGACCCGCCGCCTCCAGGATCATCTCGCCGCTGATCGTGGTCGTGTCGCGGGAATCGGCCAGCAGCGCGCCCAGCTCGAGGAAGTTGAGCAGCGTGCGTGCGTCCCCCGCGGCCAGGCCCAGCAGCGCCTCGCGCGCCTCGCCGGTCAGCTCGTAGCCTTGCTCACCGAGGCCGTGCTCGGCGTCGGCCAGCGCGCGGTCCAGCACCCGGCCGAGCGCGTCGGCGTCGAGCGGCTCCAGCACCAGCACCTGCATCCGGCTCAACAGTGCACTGACGACCTCGAACGACGGGTTCTCGGTGGTCGCCCCGATCAAGGTCAACGTCCCGTCCTCGACGCCGTGCAGCAGGGCGTCCTGCTGCGCCTTGTTGAAGCGGTGGATCTCGTCGATGAACAGGATCGTGCCGCGCTGCTCGTAGGCCAGCGCGCGGCGGGCCTCGGCGATGATCTTCTTGATCTCCGCCACGCCGGAGGTCACGGCCGAGACCGAGACGAAGCGCCGCCCGGTGGCGCCCGCGACGATCCGCGCCAGCGTGGTCTTGCCCGTGCCCGGCGGCCCCCACAACACCAGCGACTTCAGCCGGTCGGCCTCGATCATGCGGCGCAGGAACCGGCCCTCGCCGACCAGCCCCTGCTGCCCCTCGAAGCCCTCGAGACCCGCCGGGCGCATGCGGTCCGCCAGCGGCGCGTGCCGGCGGTAGTACTCGCGGGCGCTCTGCTCGAACAGGTCGGTCATGGGTTGTCGCACCGCGGAGTATAGATCCGGACCCGGGGGGTCCCCAGGCGGCCTGGACAAACGGCGATTTCGATCATATGCTCATAAGTGGGAGGCTGGAAATGGCGCGACCCCGCACCAAACGCAGGATTACCGGCGACCTCGGCCCCCGGGCCTTCGTGCCCCGCGGGAGCCGGCCGGGCGCCGTGGAGCGGCTGACGCTGACGCTCGACGGCCTCGAGGCGCTGCGGCTCACGGACCTCGAGGGGCTGTACCAGGAGGAGGCGGCGCAGAGGATGGGTGTTTCTCGCGCGACGTTCGCCCGCGTGCTGACCGAGGCCCGCGGCGCGGTGGCGGATGCGCTGGTCAACGGCAAGGCGGTGCAGATCTCGGGCGGACCCGTCGAGCACCGCAGCGAGTCCGGCTGGCCCTGCCCGATCCACGGGGGAGCACAGCGCCGGGGCCGCGGCTGTCATTGCGGCCGGCCGCCGGTGGCGCCCGCGTGGCCACCGCGACGCTGACCCGCGTCCAGGGAGGTGCCCCATGACCGCCCGTGTCGAAGCAACCGCTCCCGGTGACCCGTTCCGCTACGACCCGCTGTGGATCCTCGACGGAAGCGCGCGCGACGCGCGCATCAAGGGCGTCGCGCTCGCGGTCGCCGTGCTGCTGCACGGGATCGCGCTGGTGGTCAACCTGCCGGCGCTGCGCTGGAACGCTCCGCCGGAGCCGACCGTGCGCCGGCCGACCTTCGTGCGGCGTTACGTCCCGCCGCCCCCGGCCGCGACGCTCCGCGCCACCGTGCACAAGGAGGTCAAGCGCCTGCTGCCGGTGCCCGACCCCACGCCGGACGCCCCGGAGCCGGTCCTGGAGCCGGAGTCCGAGATCGTGTTCTCGGATCCGGGCGTGGCCGAGTTCGGCGAGCTGCTCGGGGTTCCCGAGGCCCCGCCGGGATACGAGGGTCCCGGAACTCTCGGACCCGGTGTCGCGGAACCGCGGCTGGCCGGCGTCGGCGGCGTGACCAACCCCGTGCTGATCGCCGAGAGCTACGTCCGTCCGGACTACCCCGAGGTGGCGCGGCTGGCGCGCCAGGAGGCCGACGTGGTGCTGCGGGCGATCATCACGCGCGAGGGGACCGTGGACAGCGCCGAGGTGCTGCGGTGCACGCGGCCGGCGTTCGGGTTCGAGGACGCCGCGCTGGTCGCGGTGCGGCGGTGGCGCTACCTGCCGGCGACCCAGGACGGCGAGCCGGTCTCGGTGTACTTCACGATCCTGGTCGAGTTCGAGCTGCTCTAGCTACGCCGAGCGGCGCACCGCGCGCCGCGCCAGGGCCGAGACCAGGTCCCCGGCCAGGACGATCGCGGCGCCCAGCGACACCAGCAGCACCATCGTGTCGACCTGGTTCCGCGCGCGGGCGTCCTGGATCCAGAAGCCGAGCGAGACGATGCCGAGCATGCCCAGCACCGTCGCCTCGCGCACGCAGGTTTCCCAGCGGTAGAAGAAGAACAGCAGGAAGCGGGACACCGTCGCGGGGAAGATCGCGCCGGCCGCGATCTGGAGCCGCGTGGCCCCGAGGCCGCGCAGCGCAGCGGGCGCCCCGGCCTCCAGGTTCTCGACCACCTCGCCGGTGAGCTTGCCCATGATCCCGGTGTTGTGGATCGCCAGCGCCAGCACGGCAGGCCAGGCCGTCGGACCGATCAGCGCGATCAACAGGAACGCCCAGACGTACTCCGGGATCGAGCGCAGGAAGATCAGGACGAGCCGGGTCACGACCACGACGCTCGCCGCCACCGCCCGGCGTCCCGGCCCGGCGGGACGCGGGTCGTCGAGGAACGGCTCGGGCGAGGCGACGTTGCGCGCCGCCGGCAGCGCCGCCAGCGCGCCCGCCAGGCCCGCCAGCACCATCGCGGCGACGGCGATGGCCAGCGTGGCGGCCGCCGCCTCCCAGCCGCGGTCGCCGAGGATCCCGAGCGCCCACTCCGACGCGACGCCCCAGTCCCACTCGCGGCCCTGGAGCGGATGGGGCCGCAGCTCGCCGAGAAACCGCTCGAGATTGGCCAGGCGGCGCGGGGTCAGCAGGTCGGCGCGGAACCCGCCCGCCACCCAGCAGTAGACGCCCAGCAGCGCCAGCCCCGCCACGCTCCGGCGCACGAACGCGTCGCGCGGCCGGTCGCGGCGCAACCGCCGGACCTCGACCTCGCGGCCCCCCGGCCCGCTCATGCGACGAACCTCCGGCGCAACGTGCCGCTCCACCAGTCCGCCGCCAGCACCAGCAGGAACAACGTGTAGAGGTAGGTCCAGACCTCGCCGTAGTGCAGGTTCTCGAACGAGGCCGAGATGTAGTACCCGAGCGTCGGGAAGCCGAAGAAGCCCAGGATCGCCGACGAGCGCAGGCCGCACTCGAAGCGGTAGAACGCGTAGGCGGTCATGTCGGCCCAGGCCCGCGGCACCAGCCCGAAACAGAACACGCCGAGCGGCGTCGCCCCGGCGCTGCGCAGCGCGTGGGCCGCGTCGCGCGGCGCCTCGTCGATCAGCTCCGAGAACACCTTGGCGAACGTGCCGGCGTAGGGAATCGCGATCGCGATCACCGCGCTCAGGTTGCTCAGGCCGAACGCGGCCAGGAACAGCACCGCCCACAACAGCTCGTGGATCGAGCGCATCGTCGCGATCAGGGCGCGGCAGGTGCCGTAGACCAGCGGTCCGGCGGTCCGCCGCGCGAACCGCGACAGCCGGCCGCGACCCCCCACCGGGTCGTCCTCCCACCACGCGCTGGAGGCCAGGAACCCGAGCGGCAGGCCGGCCGCGAGCGCCAACGTCACGGCGGCGCCGGCGAACAGCAGCGTGTCGTGCGCCGCGGCGAGGGCCTTCCACAGCAGCGGCGGCGCGCCCTGCACCGGGACGCTCGATTCGTAGCTCAGCGCGGGGCTCAGCGCGCGGGAAAAGAACTCGCCGGCGACGCGCAGCCCGCCCTCGCCGGGGACCGCGTCCCGCGGATCGAGCCCGAGCTGCCAGGCGGCCCAGACCCCGGCGCCGGCGATGCCCAGCAGCGCCGCGCCGCGCCCGGAGAGGGCGCCGCCCCGTCGTGCGGGCCCCGCGCGGCCCTCAGGGCCACCCGCCATCGACACCCTCCTTCGAGAGCAACGCCGATCCTACATCCGGTACAGGTGGTCGAAGCTCCGCGGTGCCACTTCGGTCGGCGGCGCGTCGAACATGAACCGTCCCTGCCGGACCCCGATCAGTCGAGGGAAGAACTCCCGCGCCAGCGCGAGGTCGTGCAGGCTGCACAACAGCGTCAGCTTCCGTTCCTCCGAGACCGCGCGCAACAGCCCGATCACGTCGCGGGCCCGCGCCGGATCGACGCTGGAGACCGGCTCGTCCGCCAGCAACGCGCCGGGCTCCTGGAACAGCGCCCGCGCCAGGGCCACGCGCTGCTGTTGCCCCCCGGACAACCGGTCGGTGCGCTCGTAGAGCTTCTCGCCGATCCCGACGCGATCGAGGATCTCGTGCGCCGTCACGACCTGGTCCCGCGACGGCAGCACCATCGACCGCAGCGAGCGCCAGAACGACTGCCGGCCCAGGCGGCCGGTGATCACGTTCTTGATCACCCGCACGTTCGGGATCAGGCTGAGATCCTGGTGCACGAAACCGATGCAGGCGCGGGCCTCGCGCAGCTCCGACGGCGACAGCGCGTCGAGCGCCCGGCCGTTCAGCTCCGCCGTGCCGCCGCTGGGCCGGTGGCTGCCGGCGAGCACGCGCAGCAGCGTGGTCTTCCCCGCCCCGCTCGGCCCCACGAACGCCACGGCCTCGCCGGGCTCCACGCGCAGGCTCACCCCGTCCAGCGCCGCAGGGCCGCCGTTGTAGCGCACCGTGACGTCGCGCAGCGTGAAACAGGCGCTGCCGCAGGGTGGGCTCAACGCAGCATCCCGAGCTCGAGGGCGACCTGCCGGATGCCCTCGAATTCCTCGTTCGAGGCCTCGATCAGCCGCTCTCTCGGGAGCGCGGCCAGGAGCTGCGGATCGTCGATCGTCAGCAGCGCCTGCCGGAGCCGCTCGGTGAATCCCGCGCCGAAAAGCTCGTCCAGCTCCGGGTGCGCGGTCCAGTTGTAGTCGGCGTAGAACGGGGTCTGCCAGATCACGGGCACGACGGCGGGGTCGGTCTTGCCCTCGGCGACGCGGCGGTCGTAGACCTTGTAGTTCAGCACGCCGGCCTGGTACTGGCCGGACTCCACCAGCTCGGCGGTCTTGTCGTGGCTGCCGGAGAAGCCGAACGGCTGCTCGAAGAACTCCTCCGGAGTCTTGCCCGTGCTCTGGCGGATGTAGAACTCGGGCATCAGCCGGCCCGAGGTCGAGCTCTCGGAGCCGAAGGTGAAGCGCAGCCGGGCGATCGCCTCCGGGAAGGCGTCCGAGCGCGTGAGCCCGGTGTCGCGATGGGCGATGAAGTAGGAGTAGTAGCGGGGGTCGGCCTCGCCCTGCGCGATCGCGCGGGCGCCCGGCACCGCCTGGCGCGCCTGGACGCCGGTCAGGCCGCCGAACCACCCCAGCAGCGCGTCGCCGTTCTTGAACATCTCGACGGCGGCCTGGTAGTCGCGGACCGGCAGGTACTCCACCGGAACGCCCAGCTCCTGCTCCAAGTACGCGGCCAGCGGCCGGAACTTCTCGATCAGCTCGGTGCTGTTCTGGTCCGGGATCGCGGTGAAGTGGAGCACGCGCTGGTCCGCGGTCCCGCTCCCCCCGCATCCCGCGACCGTCGCCAGCACGGCCAGCGCCAGTGCCGTCGCGGTCCATCCTCGCATGCGGCTCTCCTTCCGTCCGTGGTGGAACACCGGCCGCAGACCCGCCCCCGACCCGGGCCGCGGGTCTCCGACTACCGGGATGCTAGCGGGCCGTGTGGCCCGATTCTACTTGACGGGGTCGCCGCCGGGCTTGGTGAACACCGGCGAGGGGAACGGCATCAGCGTCCCCTCGCCCTTGCCGGCCTCGGTGATCCGGCTGGCGCCCTCCTTCTCGACCTCGTCGATGCGGACGACCGCGTGCATCGGCACGAAGAAGCGGGTGACGCCCTTGAACTCCGTGCGCAGTCGCTCCTCGGAGGGATCGACGACGACCTGGGTCCGTTCGCCGAACAGCAGCCCCTCGACCTCCACGAACCCCAGCATCGAGCCGTGCGAGACCGACTTGGCGTAGATCTCGTAGACCTGCCCCTGGTTGTGGAACACGATGCGGTAGCGGCTGCGCGCGGCCATGCGGCTCACCTTAGACCATCCGAATGGGGCGGGCCACCGGCGCCGGTGCGGCTTCCCCGAAAGGTGACCTTTGTCCTCCCCTTTCCCGAACGCCCGTCCGGGGGCGGAACCCTAGAATCCCGGGGATGGCCGAGGAGCTGGATCGGATCGTCGAGGCGGCGGGCCCGAGCGAGCGGCTGGTGTGCTGTCCGCGGGACGTGCCGGTGTGCCTGTCGCCGTCGGACGTGCTGGACTCGATCGGCAACACGCCGCTGCTGCTGATGAAGCACGCCAGCGAGCTGACCGGCTGCCGCATCTACGCCAAGGCCGAGCACCTCAACCCCGGAGGCAGCATCAAGGACCGCATCGCCCGGGCGATCATCGAGGGCGCCGAGAGCCGCGGCGAGCTGCGGCCGGACTCCACGATCCTCGAGGTCACCAGCGGCAACACCGGGATCGGGCTGGCGATGGTCGGCTCGATCAAGGGCTACCGCGTGGTGGTGATGATGCCCAAGACGGTCAGCGAGGAGCGCCGGCACATGATCCAGTCGTTCGGCGCCGAACTGCACCTGCTGGAGGAGCTGCGCCGGATCCAGGCCGCCGTGCAGCGCGCGGTCGAGCTGGCCCGGGATCACCCGGACATCTACCTGCCCAGCCAGTTCTCGAACCCCGACAACCCGCTGTGCCACGAGCGGACCACCGGGCCCGAGATCATCCACCAGACCGGCGGCAAGTTCGACGCCTTCGTGATGGGGGTGGGCACGGGCGGCACGCTGATGGGCGTCGGCCGCGCGGTCCGCTCCGCCGGGCTGAAGGTGAAGGTGGTCGCGGTGGAGCCGGACGAGTCGGCGGTGATGTCGGGCGACCGGCCCGGCGAGCACGGGATCCAGGGGCTGGCCGACGGGTTCATCCCCGAGATCGTGCGGCTGGACGAGGTGGACCAGGTCGTGCGCATCCGCACCGACGACGCGCGAGAGATGGCCCGCCGGCTGTCGCGCGAGGAGGGCCTGCTGGTCGGCATCTCCTCCGGCGCCAACGTGCTGGGCGCGATCGAGGTCGCCCGCGAGCTGGGCCCCGGCCACACTCTGGTGACCGTGCTGCCCGACCGCGGCGAGCGCTACCTGAGCGTCAAGCCCGCGACGGACTGACGGCGGTCCCGGCTACTCCGCGCAGTCGCCGACCGCCGTGCAGCCGTCGGCGACGTGCTTGCAGCGGTCGCGGTTGAGGCTCGATCCGCCGTAGGAGCCGGCGCCGGTCTGCGCGGTGCTGAACCGTCCGAGATAGAAGAACGCCGCGCCGGGCGCCGGCGTGGCGGTGTCCTCGTTGCCGCCCGCGGTGTCCGGATCGGCGGAGTCGTTCTCGAGACAGGTCACGGTCCCCAGCAGCACCCCGTCCTGCGGGTCCTCGGAGAGCGCCGAGAGGTTGCCGCGCACGAAGTCGTAGGAATCGGCCAGCGGGTTGGCCGTCTCGTACCACACCCGCGTGGCGGTCTTGCCCTCGACGCGCAGCGTGATCGAGGCCGCGGTGCCGCGCATCGTGCGGTCCATGTTGACGCGGCCGAAGCCGTGGTAGACGTCCCAGCCCGCCGTGTCCTCGGTCACGCGCCCGACCTGGTCGTCGGCCCCGTTCCAGATCAGGTGCCGCGCCTCCTCGCGCCCCAGCGAGGGATAGATCGTCTCCATCATCCCCACCAGCCCCGCCACCAGCGGCGCGGCCTGGCTGGTGCCGCACCAGGAGTTGTAGCCGCCGCCCCACGCCGCGCCCAGGATCAGCTCGCCGGGGGCGACGACGTCGGTCTGGTTGCCCCAGTTGCTGCCGGAGGTGCCGCTGTAGCAAAAGGGGCTCGCCCGGCGGTCCATCTCGTCGGTTCCACCGACGGTGATCGTCTCCTGATACCGCCCGGGGTAGCGGATCGTGCCCGTGTCGTCGTTGTGGGTGATCGAGACGTAGATCACGCCCGCATCGTGCGCGTAGCGACCGGCGTTCTGGAGGATCGCGGAGTGCATCGTCCCGCCGGCGCTGAGGTTGATCACGCGGGCCCCGTTGTCGGTGGCCCAGGTCAGGGCGTCGGCCCAGTCGGAGTAGGACCCGTTGTTGTTCGAGTCCAGCACCTTGAGCGGCATGATCGGGCAGTTCCAGCACGACCCCGCCACGCCGGTCCCGTTGTTGGTCACCGCCGCGGCGATCGAGCTGACGTTGGTGCCGTGCCCGTGGTCGTCCTCGGGGTCGGAGTCGTCGTTGACGAAGTCGTGGCCCGGCAGGATCCTCGCCGCCAGGTCGGGATGGTCGGAGTCGATCCCCGAATCCAGCACCGCGATGATCACGCCGTTCCCCGTCGACACGTCCCACGCCTCGGGCGCGTCGGTGTCGGCGTCGGAGGGCTGCGAGAAGCCCCACTGGTCGCCGAACCGCGGATCGTCGGGGAGCGTCGCCCCGCCCGTGCCGACGAAGTCCGGCTCGGCGTAGACGACCCCGGGCGCGCCCGAGAACCGCGCCGCCACCTCGCGCACGTCGCTGCCCGCCGGAACGTGGAAGCGATAGGTGCGGTCGAGGCCGTGACGCGCCAGCGCCGCCCGGTCGCGCGGCGCGCGCATCGAGGCCCGGAGCGCGTACTCGATGCGG
>JBFKMV010000053.1:0-26455 GCA_041629655.1 Candidatus Polarisedimenticolaceae bacterium | reverse complement strand
GGGCCACGTCGCTGACGATCAGGTCTCCGACGCCGGTGTTGAAGATCCGGAGCTGATTCGTGCCGAAATCACCAATGCACACGTTGCCGAAGTCGAGCGGCGCGTTGAGCTCGATGTCCGGAACGCAGGTGGGCGGCAGGTCGAACGCCTCGAGCGGATTGATGTCGCCCGAGCCGGTCGACAGGGCCGAAAACCCCAGACCCATCCTGGCGAACGCGTCCCACAGCAAGCACTGGAACGCACCGCCGTTGTTGATGTCGTCGGCCTGGAGCACGGCGTCTCGGGCGTCGAGGAAGTCCGGGTCGTCCGGAGAGAGTTTCATCCCGTCGACGACCAGTTGCAGGATCTCGTCGCCGCCGGCAGCGAAGCCGAGCTTCCACACCAGGTTGGCCCGGGCCATCCACAGCGAGTTTGCCCATACCTCGCCGGTACGGTGGACACCCGCCTTGCACGGACCCTGGGAGATCGAGGTCGCCGGCGGCTCGCAATCGGTCTGGAAGCTGCACGACAGCGTGTCGCAGGTGTTGCCGCCGCCGCAGTCGCTGTCGGCGGAGCAGCTCATGGTCGGGTCGTTGCTGCACGTCTTGACGTCGCAATTGGCCACGTCGTTGATGTCGGCGTAGGTCCGCGGGTAGACGCTCTGATCCGTGCTGTACGGCGAGCTGCGGTTGCCGCCGACGTTGTTGTAGAACCACTGCCCGCGTGGGTAGCTGAGCGTCAGATCGTCATCGGCCTCCGAGGTGATGGCGAGCCCGAAGAAGTCGCTCCAGCCCTCTCCCATGCCGCCGCCCTGGGAGTTCATCAGGTCGTCGATCAATCGTCTGCTCAGGCCGTGGGTGTATTCGTGGATCACGATCAGGTTCTCGAACGATCCGTCTCGCTCGGGCGTCGCGTTGTTGCACTGGAACATCTGCATCCGGGGTGACGTGCCGTCCGCGGGCGTGTTGAAGTTGGCGTTGCACAACGAGGGGTCCGGATCGCAGGTGTTTCCGGCGCCGCAGTCGCTGTCCATCGTGCACAGCGAGCCGTCGTTGCTGCAGACCATCTTGTCCCGGCCGTCCTGCGCATCCGCGATGACCCGATCGCCGCCGTTCGGCAGCACGTCACAGGTGTTGCCGCCCCCGCAGTCCGCGTCCTCGTCACAGACCACGGTGTCGTCGTTGCTGCAGACCTTGACGAAGTTGGTCTCCTGGAAGTTGCCCGCCGCCTCGTCGAAGCCCAGACGGTAGTAGATGTCGTGGATCCGGTTGGACCAGTAGAACAGGTTGGCGATTGCCGAGGACTGGTTCTGGGTCGTGCCGTCCTCCGTGGAGGGGTCGACGCTGAAGTCGACCGTGTAGGAGTAATCCTCGCCGGCTCCGGAGGTCGGACGGAAGCCGCCGGTGTTGTCGGCGTTGCGGTCCTCCTGGGCCTGGACGTTGTTGCTGATCGTCGTGGTGCGGTCCGGCTGGCCGCTTCCGTTCCACCAGTCCGCGTGGGGGTCGTCGTGGGGGAAAAACTCCAGCCCGTTGAACGGCTTGTCGTCCCGCAGCTCCAGGCAGATGTTGCTCCCGCTACAGTCTGCATCGACGCTGCACGTCTGCGAGTCGTCGTTGCTGCACACGTCGCCGTCAATGGTGCTGGTGGGCGTGTCGGGATGCGGGCTGTCGGACGTGAATACCAATCCGTGCGCCGGGACGTCGTTGTACCGGGTCAGGTTCTGTCGCCAGAGCACCGTGCCGTCCACCGCGTCGACGAGCGAGCGGTACACGTTCGGCGAGGCGGGGTCCGCCAGCGTCACCTCCCAGGCCAGTCGCAGCGGTCCGGCTCCCAGCGGGAAGTACTTGAGCACGCCCTGCGGCGAGTCGACCGGATTCTCGATCCGCGCGCCGGCGGCCGCCCGCCGAGCCGCGTCCGCGGCCGTGATCGTGGGCACCGCGGTGTTCGCGCGGTCATGGATGTCGGAGTACGGTTCGCCGGAAACGTTCAGCACGCGGCCGGACCGGTCGAGGTTGATCCGGACCGAGCCTCCGAACACGTCGATGCCGTCGACCTGCTGCTGGATCGTGAAGTGGCGCGCCCCGTTGTGCGTCGTGGCGAAGGAGCGCGTAAAACGCAGCTCGCCGATGTCACGCTCCGACAGCCCGAACAGATCTCGATGACGTACGAGAAAGTCCAGCGCGATTTGCCGGGCCCGCGCATCGCTCGGCTCCGTCAGGGCGCCGCCGATGCTGTAGAGCCGGCTGGGAGACCCGGTGCGGGCGCTCCAGCGCACCGTGAGGTTCGGGACCCGCGCCCGTAACGCGTCGAGCGCGGCCCGCTGCTCGGCGCTGCGTGGAGCCGGAGCCAGGGCCGGGGGCAGTGCCGTGGCCACGGGACCCCCTGCGTCGCGAACGTCGAGGTCGGGTGTCGGGGCCATGGCCGGATCCGGCTCACGGTAGCCGAGCGCGGTCGTCGAGAACAGCAGCCCGAGCAGGATCAGCCCGAGCAGGCGGTGTGAGTTTCTGACACTGGTTCGCATGACACCCTCCGCACGGGTCGGCCCCGTGGCAATGAAGCGTTGTTTCCCGTGCTGTCCTGCGCGCGTTCGCTACAGGTCCACCTCGCTCAGAAGTCGACCACGATGGTCGGGTTGAAGTCGCAGGTCTGGACGTCGAAGCCGACGGTCTTCCGGCGCATCCGGCCGTTGATCCGCGCCTGCACCGTCACCTGGTAGGCGCCGGCCGCAAGCTGGACCGGGTTGCTGACCGTCCCGTACTCCGTGTGGTACTGGAACGGGCCGCACGGAGACGCCGGCACCACCTGCGTCAGCGGCACGTCCCGCGCGTTGTCCAGCGTGTCGAGCCGGTTGGCATTGCGGTTGGCGCCGATCCGCTGGAGCTTGATGCTCTTGACCACGTCCAGCGGCACGCCGGCCGCGGTCACCAGCACCCGGGCGCCGGTGCGCACGCCTTCCCCGCACAGCTCCGCGGTCGTCATCTGGGTCTGGCCGGTGATCGGATCCAGCACCCAGGTCACCTCGGCTTGGCCGAGCACGTCGCGGTCCGGGAATATCGGCGCGAAGATCACCTCCAGCGCCCCGTCGCCGACCTGCTCGCCGGGTTGCAGCAGCAGCGGAGTCGGCGGCAGCCCGCCGAGACCGTACTCGTCGGGGTTGACCGAGATGCTGACGTCCGCGACCTCGGCCGGGCAGATGCCGGTGTTGACCACCGGGAACGGCAGCGCGGTCGAGCAGGCGCCGACGCTCTGGATCACCTCCGGCGGGAAGGTCTGGTCGCCGGCCACGGCGATCGAGTTGAACGGCGTGTTGGCGCTCAGCGTCAGCACCACCGGGTCCTCGTCGGGATCGTCGCTCTCGACGTTGAGGTCGCAGGACTTCATGCCCGCGGTGGTGGGAGTGAAGCGCACGGTCAGCGGGATGCAGAAGTCCTTGCTGATCACGTCGGGGAACGGGTTGTTGATGATCTCGAAGTCGTCGCAGGGGAAGCCGGGGTTGCCGACCTGCGACAGGAACGCGTCGTCGACCGTCAGGTTACAGGGCCCGGTGTTGCAGACCGAGATCTCCTTCTCGGCCTGCGTGCCCGCGCAGACGTCGCCGAACTCGGTGGAGCCGGTCACGTTGATGTCCCCGGTGCCTCCCTCGCCGCTGACCTGGATCTTCTCCTCCGGGCGGCAGGGATCGTTGCTCGGGATGGTCAGCTCGGCCGAATGCGGTCCCGGTGAGGCCGGCGTGAACTTGACCTCGAACGGGAAGCAGAAGTCGGGGCTGATCACGACGGGATAGCCGGAGGAAGGCGTCGTGACCTCGAACTGCTTGTCGCAGGTCTCGCCCATCGGGCAGTCGGCGTCCGCGAGACAGCCGCTCCCCGCCACGCTGCACGTGCCCACCTCGTCGGAGGTGATCGGGTCGACCAGCAGGTCGGCCTTGCCGGTGTTGCAGACCTCCAGGACCAGCTTGGCCGTGGTGCCGAGACAGACCGTGCCGAAGTCGAGGTCACCGGCGGGAATCGTGATCACCGGGACCACGAGCGGGGCGATCCCGGCCAGCGTCCAGGCGCCGCGCCCCAGCGTTCCCGCGATCAGCAGGTCGGCGGCGGCATCGCAGGTGCCGCCCGGGCAGTCGTCGTCGTCGAAGCAGGCCAGGCCCTGGTTCTCGCCGGCGTCGCACAGGCCGGTGACGTAGTCGAAGTCCCAGATCAGCGTGTTGGGCAGCCCGTCGCCCAGTTCGAACCAGCAGTTGAAGTGCGGCTCCACCGAGGCGAACACGCCCGCGTTCGTGCCCAGCACCAGCTTGTCGCTGACCGGCCCCTCGATGTACTCCACGGCCCGGAAGCCGCCGCTGCCGCAGTCCGGCGCGGGTGGCGAGGGACAGTTGGAGCCGATGTTCCCCGTCAGCTCGGTCCAGCTCGCGCCGCCGTCCGCCGTGCGGAACACCTGGTTGGTATCGATCGCGAAGATCGTGTCCTGGAAGGCCGGGTCGACGGTGACGTCGCTGATGCACCCGCCGCCCGACGGAGGGGTTCCCCCGCAGTTGCCGCCAGGGTAGTCCGCCGCCGTGGGCAGCAGGCTCCCGCCGCCGCCGGTGCGCCGGAAGACCCGGTTGCCGGAGCCGATCACGATCAGGTCCTGGTTGTCCGGGTGCCCGTAGTAGATCGGGTTGCCCAGGATGTCGCTGTTCATGCCCAGCGCGCAGCGGACGTTGCTCGGGCAATCGCTGTTGACCGCGCAGGTCAGCACGTCGCAGGTCTCGCCCATGTCGCAGTCCGAGTCGACGGAGCACGCCTGGAGCGGGTCGTTGCTGCACCCCCTGTCGTCGGCCAGGCAGTTGCCGTTAGTGTCGCAGGTCTTGGAGCCCGGGACCTTGGTGATGTTGTCGCCCTTGTCGAAGGACTCGTAGACCGAGTTGCAGCCGCCCATGATCAGGGCTTCCTGGTCCGCCGGGTTGAGGGCGATCGGGGTGACGAACTGATCCTCGATCGGATCGCTGCTCCCGTCCGGCGTCAACGAGATCAGGACCTCGTCGATCTCCATGTTCATGTCGTCGTAGCGGCGCCGCCGGAAGTCCTCGCTGAAGACCTGGGTGGCGATGTACCGCGTCGATTCGTCCGCGACCGAGGTGTCGTCGACCGCGACGTCGCCGCCGTCCTTGCCGAACAGCGTTTTCCAGACCAGCGAGCCGGTCGAGGTCTGGTCGACCGTGCCGTTGTCCTGGGTGCCGGCGAAGATGATGTTGGAGACCCGGTCGTACGCCACGTCGTGGATCTCCGTGATCTGCATGTTGCCGACCTTGGACTTCCACTCGTCGCTGTCGTTTTGGGGATCGGCGCGGCGGTAGGTCCCGCCGTCGTCCACGTTGATCAGGCCGCCGCTGGCGTCGAACACCATGTCGCGCGAGTCGGCGTGCGGGAACGTTCCGTTGGCTTCGGGCGGCTCCATCAGCGTCCACTGGGGGGAGGGGACGGTGTCGGGGTCCGGCGCCACGCTTGCGTCGCCGCGATAGCGGTCCTTGCCGCGGTCACCCCCGATGTAGACGATGTCCGAGTTGCCCGGGTCGGCGACCATCGAGAAATGCACCTCGCCCTGGCCGCCGGAGTTGCTGCCCGAGTCCTCGGTCCACGTGCCGTCGCCCGGTGAGTCGCCGTTACCCGACGATCCCTCCAGCTTGAACTCGTCGTCGTTGACCTTGGTGATGCACCAGGTGCCGTTGGCGGCGGTGTTGCCCGTGACGTCGCTGACCGTGACCTTGTCCCCGGTGTCGAGGCCGTGATCCGTCGACGTGATCACGATCGGCATGGCGTTGGTCGCGCCGGTGATCGCCGCCGGGGCGCTCTGCTGGCGTGGCAGGTCCATCGCCGTCCAGGACGCGCCGCCGTCGTCGGTGAACCCGATGTAGCGCACCTGGCAGCCGGCCGGACAGGCGTCTTCCGGCGCGTCGCCGCTCCGCGGCCGCACCAGCACACCGGCGTAGACGCGACCGTTGCTCGCGACCGACATTTCCAGGTTGCACAGGTTGCCGGGCCCGGTGATGGTGTCGTCCAGCGCCGCGTCGCTGCCGGAGATCTTGGTCCAGGTCAGACCCGAGTCGTCGCTGAAGTAGATGCCGCCGTCGGACTCGTTGGGGTCGTCGTCGACCGAGGCGTAGAAGTGCGTGGGGTTGTTCGGGTCGCCGGCCAGGTCGAAGATGCCGCCGGCGGGCAGACCGCTGCCGGCCTTGTTAGAGATCTGGTCCCAGCCGACCCCGGTGGTGTCGCTGCGGAACAGGCCTCCCTTGAGGCTGTTGTTGCTCCAGAAGGTCGAGGCCGCGAGCAGGACGTTCCCCCGCGCCGCCACGGACCGGAAGTTGCCGCCGAGCAGGTCCGGGTCGGTGAACTCGACCCAGGTGTTGCCGCCGTCGGTCGAGCGCAGCAGCCCCGGCCGCGGGCCGGCCGCGCCCTTGAACGCGCTCACGCCACCGACGCCGACGAGCAGGATGTCGGGGTCCGCGGGATCCAGCTCGATCGCGCCGATCGAGTAGCCGGGGAACGGATCGGTCAGCGGCACCCAGCTCGGGTCCGCCGAGGTGGCGTCCATGGTGCGCCAGATCCCGCCGTTGACGGTTCCGACCCACAGGATGTCCGGATCGCTCGGATGGGGCACGGCGACGTGGGTCGCCCCCGCGATCTGGTCGTTCGGAGCCGCGTTCACGCCCCCGTCCTGGACGGGAGCGGGTCCGTGTGGAGCCCACGTTCCACCGTGCCCTGCGCCGGCCAGCGTGGCCGCGCAGAGCAGTCCGATGATGGTCGAGAGCCGTACGATCTCCCGGCCATGACTGCACGAAGTGCGTCGGGCACGTGTAGTCACTTTGCCCTCCTCTGACAGAAATGGGAAGGCACTGCGGGGTTGGGGGGGAAATCCCGGCGTGCGATCCGGCTCGACCCATGATCGACGCGGCGTAACGCCACGCGTCGCTGATAGTTGCCACGAATGTACCATCGAGCGGACCCGAGGGTCAATGCATATGTTCCGCAATGACTGCTGGTGTTATTCTCGGATCGTATGGGCTTTCCGGATCCGGGAGGGCTGTCCGGTGTCGCGAAGCGGAGAAAACGGACTTCGGGCAGCCTGGGGGGCCATACCGATCGCGGCGGCGTGCGTTGCGGTCCTGGTACATGTCGCAGCGAATCCGAAAACCGTGGCTGCCGCCGCAGTCGAGCTGTCCCCGGGCGTCATCGTCGATCCGGCCCGGCCGGCGGCGTTCCTGATGAACCCGCAGGGCGGGATCACCGCGATCCATGCGACGTCGGGCGAGTCGATCTGGAGCACGGATCAGGCCGCAAAGCCGCTGCTCCTGCACGGAGACATCCTGTTCGCGCAGGCCGAGCCAGCGGGAGAAGCGGGTCGGCTGCACCTCGTCGGGCTGCGCGCGGAGGACGGGACACGCTCGGGATTCGCGGTCGCGTTGGAGCTTCCCCAAGGTGTATCGGCGTCCATCGATCGGGGGCCGCGCACCTCGTTTCAGGCAGAGCTGCGCGCCGTCGAGGACGACCTGATCGTGTCGTGGTCGTTCGCCACGAGTCCCGCCCGGCGCGGCGACAAGCCGCAGCTGCAGCGTTCGGTGTGGCGGGTCGGGCTCGCGTCGGGCGAGGTCGACGCCGTCGCGCCGGGTGACGCGCTTCCCGAACCGCCGCCGCCGCCGCAGCAGGTGACCACAGCGGCCGAGTCGGGAGGGCTGCTGCGCGCCCCGCGGCTGGTGGCTGACCTGTTCGCCGCGCCTGCTCGCGCCCAGTCAGACACGGGAGATCGGGTCGTGCTCAAACGCTGGCGCAGCGACTCCGGCCAGCCGCTTCCCGACGTCACGCTGTTCCCGTCGGGTGCGCTGAAGGTCCGTCACGCGTCCGCGGACGGCCGGCACCTGCTGTGCAGCCGGCTCGACCCCGCGAGCAATTCAGGCAAGCGTTACGAGTGGTCGATCTTCTCGCTTGAGACCGGGGCCCGCGTGGCCAGGATCCACAGTCCCTGGGCCGGCGCCAGCTTCGTTCTTCACGGCGCCAGCGTGCTCCACGTTTCGCCCGCGAACCGCGGACGCGTCGGGGGACGGAGGGTCGAGGAGCCTCCGATGCTTCGCTCGATCGACGTCGAGTCCCAGGCCGAGTCGTGGTCTCGACCCGTCCGCAGCACCAAGCAGCGCGGGAAGTGACCGGACGGCACTAGACCCGCTGCTTCTCCAGCCGCTTCCGCGCCACCTCGCGCCTCGACGCCGACAGCTCGGCCTTGCGGATGCGCAGGCCGCCCGGGGTGATCTCGACCAGCTCGTCCTCGGCGATGAACTCGATCGCCTGATCGAGCGAGAGCTGGCGCGGGGGGCGCAGCGTGACCAGCACGTCGGCGGTACTGCTGCGCATGTTGGTCAGCTTCTTCTCGCGGGTGATGTTGACGTCGAGGTCGCCGGAACGGTTGCGTTCGCCCACGACCATGCCCTCGTAGACCTCGGTGCCGGGGCCGACGAACAGCTCGCCGCGCTCCTCGAGGCCGTACATCGCGTAGGCGGTGGCGCGGCCGGCGCGGTCGGAGACCAGCGCGCCGCAGGTGCGCTGCGGGATCGCGCCGCACCACGGCTCCCAGCCGTGGAGCAGCGAGTTCATGATCCCGGCGCCCTTGGTGTCCGTGAGGAACTCGCCGCGGAAGCCGATCAAACCGCGCGCCGGGATGTGGAACTCGAGCTGCACGCGTCCGGTGCCGTGGTTGACCAGGTTGACCATGCGGCCCTTGCGCGTGCCCAGCTTTTCCGTGACCACGCCGACGAAGGCGTCCGGGACGTCGAGGAACAGGTGTTCGATCGGCTCGTGCAGCTTGCCGTCGATCTCGCGCGTCAGCGCGTGGGGGCGCGAGACCGTCAGCTCGAAGCCCTCGCGGCGCATCGTCTCGATCAGGATCCCGAGCTGCAGCTCGCCGCGGCCGCAGACCTCGAACGCGTCGGCGCGATCGGTCGGCCGCACCTGGATCGCCACGTTGCCCAGCCGCTCGGTCTCCAGCCGGTCGCGGATCTGCCGCGACGTCAGCAGCTTGCCCTCGCGGCCGGCGAACGGGCCGCCGTTGACGCAGAACAGCATCGAGACGGTCGGCTCGTCGACGTGGATCCGCGGCAGCGGCTTGGGGTCGTCGAGATCGGTCACCGTGTCGCCGATGTGCACCTCGTCGATGCCGGCGACCGAACAGATGTCGCCGGCGCCGACCTCGTCGGTCTTCGAGCGCTGGAGACCCGAGAACGAGTAGAGCGCCGAGAACTTCACCGGCTCGACGTCGCCCTGCTCGCGGCACAGACCGTAGCTGCGGTTCATGCGCAGGCTGCCGTCGAACAGCCGGCCCAGCGCCAGGCGGCCGACGTAGGGGTCGTAGTCGAGGTTGGTGACCAGAAAGCGCGGCGCCGCCGCGGGATCGCCGCCCGCCGCCGGCACCGTGTCGACGATCGCCTCGAACAGCGGCAGCAGGTTGGTCGAGTCGTCGCCCGGCTCGCGGTGCGCCACGCCCTCGCGGGCGTTGGTGTAGAGGATCGGGAACTCGAGCTGCCGCTCGTCGGCGTCGAGGTCGATGAACAGGTCGTAGACCTCGTTGACCACCTCCTGGATCCGCGCGTCCTTGCGGTCGATCTTGTTCACCACCAGCACGATCGGCAGCCGCTGGGCCAGCGCCTTGCGCAGCACGAAGCGCGTCTGGGGCAGCGGGCCTTCGCTGGCGTCGACCAGCAGCAGCGCCCCGTCCACCATGTGCAGGCTGCGCTCGACCTCGCCGCCGAAGTCGGCGTGGCCCGGGGTGTCGACGATGTTGATCTTGACGCCGCGGAAAGCGACGGCGGTGTTCTTGGCCAGGATCGTGATGCCGCGCTCGCGCTCGAGGTCCATGCTGTCGAGCACGCGGTCGTCGACGGCCTGGTTCTCGCGAAACGCCCCGCTCTGCCGGAGCATCCCGTCCACCAGGGTCGTCTTGCCGTGGTCGACGTGCGCCACGATCGCCACGTTGCGGATCGAGGATGTTTGCATCCGGACGTGATAGCAGAGGAAGCGTTCCGGGGCTAGCGCCGGGCGCCGGAGCGGTGGGCCCGCAGCACGGTCAGCGCGCTGTTCAGGCGCTGGATCTTGAGCTGCCGGGCGCGCAGCACCGCCTGTTCCTGGTTGGCGGTCGCCTCACCGCGCAGCTCCCGCAGCAGACGGTCGAGCTCATGGGCCAGCTGGTTCATCTCGCCGGGGGCCATCCCGCGGAAGGTGCGCGCGGTGACGATGGTGTAGCCGCCGGCGATGTCGCGCGCGAAGGAGTACGCGCTGCCGCCCATGAACTTGCTCATCGGGCAGGTACGATAGCACCGCCCGGGGGGGCGCGGAAAGACGCGCCGCCGGCTACGCCGTGCGGGCCGGGGTCACCGCCTCCAGGTCCTCCTCGCCGGTGCGGATGCGGATCACCTTCTCCACCGGGGCGACGAAGATCTTGCCGTCCCCGACGTCCCCGGTGCGGGCGGCGGCCACGATCGCGTCGACGGTCCGTTGCACGAACGGATCGCTGACGCCGATCTCGAGGCGCACCTTGTCGACCAGCTCCATCTTGACCGTCGTGCCGCGGTAGGTCTCGACCTGCTCGGTCTCCCCGCCGTGGCCCTGGGCGCGGGAGATCGTCAGCCCGTGCACCTCGGCGCGGAACAGCGCCTCGAGCACGTCGTTCAGCCGGTCCGGTCGGACGATCGCGGTGATCAGCTTCATACGCCGCTCCTGGCCGGGCTCGACACCGGCGCGCCGGTCGGGGACGTCGCCGCACCGGCGACACCCGTGCCGGGGATGACGAGGATCGCACCCTCTCCGGTCCCGTAGGCCTCCTCACCGTGCAGCGGGACGTCGAGGCCGCGCGCCTCGGCCCGCCCCGCGATGCGCAGCGGGGTGACCAGCGAGATCAGCTTCAGCAGGCCCAGCGAGACCAGCCCGCTGTAGGCCAGCACGGCCACCACGGCGACCGCTTGGCGCAGCAGCAGCCCGGGATTCCCGGCCAGCAGCCCGTCCGTGCCGCCCCAGGCCGCGGCCGCCAGCACGCCGGTCAACAGGGCGCCCACCAGGCCGCCGATGCCGTGCGCGGAGGCGACGTCCAGCGAGTCGTCGAGCCGCGTGCGGAAGCGGGCCACGATCGCGAAGTAGCTCGGCACCACCGCCACCGCGCCGAGCGCGATCGCCGCCATCGGCCCGATGAAGCCCGCCGCCGGCGTGATGGCCACGAGGCCGACCACGATGCCGGTCGCCGCGCCCACCGCGGTCGTCTGACCGGTGCGCGCCACGTCGATCGCCATCCAGCAGGCCAGGGCGGCCGCGGGCGCCAGCAACGTGTTGACGAAGGCCAGCGCGGCGGCCCCGTCGGCGGCCAGCGCGCTGCCGCCGTTGAACCCGAACCAGCCGAACCACAGCAGCGCCGCGCCCAGCAGCACGAACGGCACGTTGTGCGGCAGCAGCGCCTGCCGCCCGTAGTCGCGCCGCGGCCCCAGGTAGAGCGCGGCCAGCAGCGCCGCGATGCCGGCGTTGACGTGCACGACCGTGCCGCCGGCGAAGTCCAGCGCGCCGAGCGCGGCCAGCCAACCGTCGCCCCAGACCCAGTGGCAGACCGGAGCGTAGACCGCCAGCACCCACAGGCTGATGAAGGCCACGTAGGGGCCGAAGCGCATCCGCTCCACGACCGCGCCCGAGATCAGGGCGGCGGTGATGATGGCGAAGGTGCCCTGATAGGCCATGAACAGCAGGTGCGGGATCGTGCCGTTGGCTTCGAGCCCGACCCCGTTCAGGAAGGCGAACTCCAGGCCGCCGATCCAGGCGTTGCCCGTTCCGAAGGCCAGGCTGTAGCCGATCACGGCCCACAGCACGCCGACCACGCCGAGCGAGGCGAAGCTCATCATCATCGTGTTGAGCGCGTTCTTCGAGCGGACCAGCCCGCCGTAGAAGAACGCCAGGCCGGGCGTCATCAGCAGCACCAGGGCGCACGACACCAGCATCCAGGCCGTGTCGGCGGGTACGATCGAGGGAGCCGGATCCATCGGGTTCCTCCATGATGATCGAAGCCGGGAAGGTACCCGTGGAATCCGGTAGTGTCAATGCTAAAATGCAGAATCTGCACTTCCTTGCCTTCATAAGAGCAGAGAATGGCGATTTGGTGGAGAGGTGATCCCATGAAATTGCACATCAAGCAATTTCCTGGTGTCAATCGAGCCACGGGCTTCCATCAGACATTCGTCCGGCTTTCGTCTGCCGAGGGTTGAGTCCGGCGGTTCCGCGTGCGAGTCTTGGCCGCGACACGACCCTCGACCCGGCCGGAGGTGCCGCATGGTCCGCTCGATTCTCGCCGTGGTGACCGGCTACGTGGCGGCCGTCGTGCTCGTGCTGGTCTCGTTCGTCGGGGCCTATCAGCTGCTCGGAACCGACGGCGTGCTGCGGCCCGGTTCGTACGAACCCTCCGGGACCTGGCTCCTGATCAGCATCGTGTTCGGCCTGGTCGCCGCGGTCGTCGCGGGCCTCGTCTGCGCCGCCATCGCGAAATCGCAGGGGCCGGTGCTGGCGCTGGCGGGCGTGATGCTCGTCCTGGGCTTGATCCTGGCGGTCCCGGTGCTGACGAGCGATCCGGGTCCCGCCACGCGCGACGAGAGCGTATCGGATCTGGAGGCGCTACAGAACGCGCGGCAACCGGGATGGGCGGCCCTGCTCAACCCGGTTCTCGGTGCCGCGGGTGTGCTGCTCGGGGGCCGGCTGAAGCGAGCCCCGGGAACGTAGAACGGGACCGCTTCCCTCCATTGCACGGCGGCGCCGGGCCCGCCCGCGGAGCAGAATAAGAAGCCGCGCAACCACGGGAGGAAACCCATGTCGGACAAACAGGCCGATCTGGCCGGACCGGGTATCGGCAACTACGAGGACCTGGAGCAGGTCCTGCCTGACGACTACCGCTCGCTGCTCGATCCCAAGCAGACCCAGCAGGCGCTGTTCGCCGTCAAGCGCTACATCGAGGACAACCTGTGTAGCGAGCTGAACCTGATCCCGGTCACGGTGCCGCTGATCGTGGACGTCGCCAGCGGCGTCAACGACTACCTCGACCGCGACGGCTCGCGCACGCCGGTCCAGTTCCACATCTCGAACGACCACGGCAAGAACCCGGTCGACGCCCAGGTCGTGCAGGCCGCGACGAAGTGGAAACGCATGGCGCTGGCGCAGTTCGGCATGCAACCCGGCGAGGGCCTGCTGACCGACATGCGCGCGGTGCGCAAGGACTACTTCCTCGACCACGACCACAGCGCCTACGTCGACCAGTGGGACTGGGAGCTGGCGATCACCGAGAAGGAAAGGAGCCTCGAGTACCTGACCGGCGTGGTCAAGAAGATCTGGAAGGTGCTGCGCGGCGCCGAGCGGCACGCGCTGGAGCTGTTCCCCGAGCTGCGCGACCCGCGCTACCCCGAGCTACCCGACGAGCTGACCTTCCTCCACGCCGAGGAGATCCTGGAGCGCTACCCCGACCTGCCGCGCAAGGCGCGCGAGACCGCGATCCTGCAGGACTACCCGGCGATCTTCATCTACGGGATCGGCTGGCAGCTCGCCGACGGCTACCCGCACGAGATGCGCGCCGCCGACTACGACGACTGGGTCACCGAGACCACGTCGGCCGACGGTCGCCCGATGCACGGGCTCAACGGGGACATCCTGGTCTGGAACCCGGTCACGCGGCGGCGCCACGAGCTGACCTCGATGGGCGTCCGCGTCAACCCCGAGACCCTGAAGCAGCAGCTCGAGATCACCGGGCAGCTCGACTTCCTGGACTACCCGTACCACCAGGCGATCGTGAACGGGCAGATCCCGCTCAGCATCGGCGGCGGGATCGGGCAGGCGCGGACGTACATGTTGCTGCTCCGCAAGGCCCACCTGGGCGAGGTCAGCGTGACGGTGTGGCCCGAGATCCTCAAGCGGATCTGCCGCGAGCGGAACATCCACGTGCTGGACTGAGGCCGCGCTCAGACGGGTTCCGGATTCGCTGGCTGCGGCATCGTCCCCGGTTTGCCCTCGCGGTCGTTGCGGTAGAACCGCGTCGTCGGGTACGCGAAGTCGATGTCCTGGCGTTCGGCGAACGCGGTCAGGATCGCCTCCCAGATCTCGTTGGTACTGGCGCGCCGCCGCCGCGGATTGCACAGATAGCGGATCGTCAAGTTGACCCCGCTGTCCAGCACGCTGGTGTAGACCGTCGGCGAGAGGTGCTTGTAGAAGATCATGTACTTCTGCGCCGCCTGCCGCACGCGCGTCTTGGCGTCGGCCGACAGGTGCTCGGCGTGCCGCTCGCCGATCTCGCGCAGGAGCTGCTTGGCCGCCTGCCAGTTGCTCTCGAAGGTCACCAGCACCGCGATCTCGTTCCAGATGAACTCGAACCCCTCGGTGTAGTTGGCCTGGGCCTCGCGGAAGATGCGGCCGTTGGGGACGTGGATCACGCGTCCGGTGCTCTGGTCGGCGTCGACCCAGTTGCCGATCTCGAGCAGGCTGAACTGGAAGATCCGGATGTCGATCACGTCGCCGCGGTGTTCGCCGATCTGGATCCGGTCGCCGACCTTGAACGGCTTGCGCACGATCAGGAACACCCAGCCCGCGAGGTTGACGATCGGGTCCTGGAGCGCGATCGCCAGGCCCGCCGACAGCAGCCCCAGGAACGTCGACAGCGTCTGGAAGCCCTGGAACCAGATCCGGCCGACGACGACGAAGGCCAGCAGCGCCGCCGAGTAGGTCAGCGCCTTGCGCCACTGGTAGAGCACGCGCGGATCGTCGATCCGGCGTTGCACCACGCGCAACGCCACGAACCGTAGCGCCCAGAACAGGAAGATCAGGACTGCGGACGAGAGTAGCTTGTACTGGAGATCGGTCGGGCTCTGGATGGCCGTCTCGAGCGCCTGCAGCAGGTCTTCCATGGCGAAGCCTCCGCTGGAACCGGCGAGAGCGTAGCACGCGGGACTTGCGTGCCGCGCGGCTTTGATTTCTACTCTTCCGGTCGCTGGTCCGGGGCCCCGGCGCCCCACGGTGCCGCGTGATGCCGAAGACGACGCCAGTCGCACGACCGAACGACGGCAAGCTGGGCGCGTTCCTGGGTGTCTTCACGCCGACGATCCTGACCATCCTCGGCGTGATCATGTACCTGCGCTTCGGCTGGGTCACCGGCCAGATGGGCCTGGGTCGCACCGTCCTGATCGTGGTGCTGGCCAACGCGATCACGCTGATCACGACCCTGTCGTTCTCCGCGATCGCCACGAACACCCGGGTCGGGGTCGGCGGGGCGTACTACATCATCTCGCGCAGCCTGGGGCTCGAGCTGGGCGGCGCGATCGGGCTGCCGCTGTTCCTGTCCCAGGCCTTCTCGGTCACGCTGTACGCCTACGGTCTCGCCGAGTCGTTCCGCATCGTCTGGCCGGAGGTGCCGGTGCAGCCGGCGGCGTTCGTGATCGTCGCCGGGGTCGGGGCGCTGGCGTTCCGCGGGGCCGGGCTGGCGCTCAAGGCGCAGATCCCGTTGATGGTGCTGATCGGTGTCTCGCTGCTGGCGCTGGTGGCCGGCGTGCTGACGGGCACGCGCGTCGACGTGGCCGCGGACGCGCTGGCGAGCCCGCCGGCGGAGCCGCCCACGGTCGCGTTCTGGGCCGTGTTCGCCGTGTTCTTTCCCGCCGTGACCGGCGTGATGGCGGGGCTCGGGCTGTCGGGCGACCTGCGCGACCCGATCCGCGCGATCCCGCGCGGCGCGCTGGCCGCGATGCTGGTCGGGTTCGCGGTCTACCTGGTGGTTCCGTTCCTGCTGCTGCGCGGCGCCACGCCCGCCGCGCTGATCGACGACCCGCTGATCTGGACGCGCATCGCGCCGCTGGGGGCGATCCTCGTGATCCCCGGACTGTGGGGGGCGATCTTCTCCTCGGCCGTCGGCTCGATCCTCGGCGCGCCGCGCACGCTGCAGGCGATGGCGATGGACCGCCTGGCGCCCTCGCCGCTGGCGAAGAAGGCGGCGGGCGGCGAGCCGGTGGTCGGCCTGGTGGTGTCGCTGGTGATCGCGCTGGGGGCGGTGCTGCTCGGCGACCTCAACGCGGTGGCGCCGGTGGTGTCGATGTTTTTCCTGACGGTCTACGGCATGGTCAACGTGGTGGCCGCGCTGGAGACGCTGTCCGGCGATCCGTCGTGGCGTCCGCGGCTGCCCGTGCCGTGGTTCGTGTGCCTGATCGGCGGCGTGGGCTGCTTCGCCGTGATGTTCCTGATCAGCCCGCTGGCCGCGGTGGCCGCGATCGTGATCGAGCTGGGGCTGTGGGTGTTCCTGGCCCGTCGCGAGCGGCAGGCCCGCTGGGGCGACGTGCGACGCGGCGTCTACGAGAGCCTGATCCGCTGGTCGCTGATCCGGCTGGCCGCGCGGCCGATGACGGCGCGCAACTGGCGGCCGCACATGCTGGTGTTCGTCGACGACGTGGAGCGGCGGCTGGACCTGATCCGCTTCGGCAGCTGGTTCAGCCAGGGCCGCGGCGTGGTCACGGTCTGCGAGCTGATCGTCGGCGACCTGCTGGCCGACAAGGTGCCGGTGCGCGAGAAGCAGCGACGGATCCAGCACGTGCTGGACCGCGAGGGCCTGGTCGCCTTCGGCGAGGTGGACGTGGTGCGCGACGTGATCGAGGGCATCACCGACGTGTCGCAGGCCAACGGGATCGCCGGCATGGACAGCAACACGATGCTGATGGGTTGGCCCCGCGAGATCCCGCGCATCGTCGAGTTCTTGCGCATCGTCGAGCGTCTCGAGCGGCTCAACAAGTCCGTGATCATCGGCCGCATCCAGCCGGGGCTGATCCCGCGCACCGGGGAGCACCGCAAGATCCACATCTGGTGGGGCGGCCTCCAGAACAACGGCGACCTGCTGCTGCTGCTGGCGCACCTGTTGACGTGCAACCCCGAATGGCGGCACGCGCGGATCCACATCCTGAGCGTCGCCTCGAGCGAGCTGATGAAGCAGCAGACCGAGCGCCACCTGGCGCGCATGCTGCCCGAGATCCGCATCTCGGCCCAGGCCACGGTGATGCTCCGCCCCAAGGACCGCACCGTGCGCGACATCATCCGCGAGCAGAGCGCCGACGCCGACGTGGTGTTCCTGGGGCTCCGCATTCCCGACAGCCACGACGAGCTGCCCGAGTACGCCGAGCGGTTGCAGGAGCTGTGCGAGCCCCTGCGCACCGTGTTCTTCGTCAAGAACTCGAGCCTGTTCGTGGGCAAGCTGATCCAGACCACCGACGAGCTGGCGTCGGCACTGGTGGACGAGCCGGAGGAGAAACCGGCGGCCGCCTCGGCGGGCTCACCGCCGCAATCCTGACTCCCCGACAAGTCGAGCGTCTCGCTCCCGAATCGTCATGCGTTTGCATCACGCGGGACGTCGCGCAGCGTCGATAATGTTCCCCAACGAGCCGTCCGGGGGCATCAGGCTCGTCTCCGGAGACGCGGGTCATGGACGCGACATGGCGGTGGTGGGTCGACCGGTTTCCTTCCGGGGGGGAGACGAGTGCGCATCGCGACGCCGCCGCGACGTCACTGCGACACGCGGTGCGGCGGGCCGGCGAGGCGGCGAGGAGCGGCAAGCGCATCGACCGGTTCTTCCACGGCGCGCTGGAGTTGGCGTCGGCCGGCGACTGTAGCCTGATGTTCCTGTGCGGCGAGTACGTCGGCGAGGTCTCGCTGGACCGGGCGGCGGTCGAGCGATGTCTGCCGCGCGGGGTCTGCCGCGTCTATCTCGACTTCCATCCCCGGCACCGCTTCCACTTCGTCTCGGACCCGCGGCGTTACGCGCCGGGCTTTCCCGAGAACCTGGGCGGCTTCCCCTCGCGTGACGCCGCGGCGACGGGGCTGCTGCAGGCGATGCTGGACGCGGGCCTGCTGCGCCGCTTCGAACGCGGCTGGGCCACGGACCGGGGTCCGCTGGCCCTGGTCTCGTTCTCCAGCGCGAGCCTGGTCAACCCGTGGCTGCGGGTGGAGTTCGAGGGTCACGAGTTCGGCTGGCTGCTGGTGGACCCGAGCCGCCTGGTCCGCGACGGCCGGTGGTACTTCGTCGCTCCGCCCGTGCTGGACGGAAACCGGAGGAGGGGTTTCTTCCTTTCCCGCGACGAGGCGGCACGGGCGATGCTCGCGGAGCTCGGGCGCCGTTACACCGAGCACCCGGAGCACTTCGCCTCCGACGCCGACCACGGGATCCCGGGGTCGGGGGAGTGGAACCGGACCGCGGCCGCGCTGCTGGGCCGGCTCGAGCCGGCGGTGCTCGCGGACGCGCCGGCCGGCCCGGCGTCCCCGCGCGCCGCCTGACCGCGCGTCACCCTAATCCACGAACATCATCCGGCCGCTCCCCGCCGAGACGGACAGGCGCAGCCGCGGCAACGGCAGTGTCTCGTCGGTCGCGGTTCGCGGTCGTCCGATCCGGTCCTCGAGCCCCTCGATCACCACGTCGTGGGGCAGCCACACGCTACCCCCCGCCATCGACGAGTTCAGCTCGATCTCGGCGTCCCGCACCCATGCGCCGCGCAAGTCGACGTCCAGCTCACCCAGGCGCTGCCCGAGCACCGCCCGCCGCGGGCTGGCGTTGCCGAGCCCGGTCACCTCGACGAGGCCCTTGTCGCCGGTGACGTTCAGCAGGTCCATCGGGGCCGCGAGCGGCGTCAGGAAGCTGACCATCACGGCGCCGCCCGAGACGGTCAGCTCCGCGGTGTCGATCCGCAGCCCGCCCAGCTCCATGGCCGCGAACGCCCCGCGCACCTCGCCGGTCAACACGAGCGGGACGTCACGCGGCAGCGCGATCCGGATCAGCGGCGGCTCGCCGCCGAGCTTCAGCTTGAGCAGCGCGAACGTCTCGGAGTAGTTCGGCGCCAGGCGCACGCGGTGGACCCACCGCCCGGCGGCCGGCTCCTCGGACTGCTGGTCCAACGTGTAGCGGCGCGGGTCGTAGTCCGCCTCGATGCGGATCGGCTCGCCCGCCGCGGCGGGAGCGACGATCAGCCGCGCGACCGCGACCTCCAGCTCCAGCCGGCCGCCGCCGGTCGCGGCTCGGGCCTCGCGCTCGAACGCCTGGCGCTCGGGGGCGTCGGACCCGATCTGCCGCAGCGCCACGACGGCCACGATGCCGCCGCCGACGCCGAGCATGCCGAGCAGCGCCGCGACCGCAAGACAGCCCAGCTTGAGCCAGCCCCGGCCTTCCCCGTCCGCGTCGGTCACGGGTCGCCTCCTCTCGAAGGTCTTACGCGACGCCCGGGGGAAGGTTACCTCCGGCCCCCGCTCAACCCGTCTTGTGGTCGTGCGCCCGGGCCGGCATGTCGTCCTGCCAGCCCGTGAAGTGGCAGTGCTCGCGGCAGAACGCCGGTGTCGGATCGACCAGCCCCGCCTCGCGCGATTTCTGCGGGTCCTTCATCACCGCCAGGGACTTGTACTCGCTGCCCGGACCGTGGCAGCCCTCGCAGTCCAGCGGCGGCGAGCACTTCGCGTGCGCGCTCGCGGCCCACGAGGCGTACTGGACGCGGTGGCAGGTCTTGCACTTGTCCGCGCCGATGCGAGCCAGTCCCGGCTTGCCCGGAGCCACGGCCACCGGTTCCTTGGCGCACACCGCGAGCGCGGCGTCGGTGCTCGTCGGCGGCGGGGTCGCCGCCGGCGTGGGAAGCGGTGTCGCCGAGGGTGCCGGCGCCGGGGCCGCCGGCACGGGAGGCGGCGCGGGAGCCGGTTTCGCGGGTGTCGGTGTCGGCGGTTCGTGTTTCACTTCGGACCGTGGTTGCGTCACGTCGGAAGGCGCCGGAGCGGCGGCAACCGGGGGTGCAGCGTCGGTCGCCGGTGCCGGCGCGGGTGCCGCTGGTGCGGTGTCGCCCGGCGTCGGCGGGACGGGCTCCGGCGCGACGGGCGCTTCGTTCGCCGCTCGTTCGGGCGCGGTCTCCGTGTCGGCATCGGGCGATGGCGAGCAGGCCGGGCCGGCCGCCACGAGGCCCAGCAGCAGCAGCATCGGAACGAATCGCTGCATCGGCGAATCCTCCTACGGTCGCGGTCGGTTCCCCGACATTGTGACCCCCCGTCCGGGAGGAGATTGCGACCGGTTTCGGCGGAATTCGACCCGCGCATCGGCCCAACTCACGGTTTCGTCGGCAGATAGACCCCGGGGCGGGGTGCCGCTCGCGGTTGCAGCCCCGCCCTGCGGGGGGTATCTTGCCCGGGTCGAGAGGGAGCGTCCGTGAAACGAATGCTGTCCAGCCTGGTCGTCCTCGCCGCGCTGCTGCTGGCGCTGGTGCCGCCGCTCGCGGCGGCGGCCGACGGCTGCATGGACAAGCCGTGCTGCACGCGGATGCCGTGTCCCGAGGGACCGCAACGCGCCGTGGAGCGCGCAAGCTGCTGCGGCCCCGGCGACGTTCCCGCGCTTCCGGCCTCGAGCCGCGGCGAGACGCTGCTGCCGACGGGCGTCAAGCTGCTCTCCACCAGCGCAGCTTTCGACCTGGCTCCGCCGGCGCCGGCGGTGACCCACGACGCCGTGCACGCCAACGGGGAGACCATCACCCCGAGGGTCGGTCTCTACACGCTCCACGCCACCTTCCTGATCTGATCGTCCGGTCCCCGCTCGTCCCGTCGTCATCACGGCACACGCGGAGCCGGCCAACCGCCGGTCATGGACGTGGGGCGGAGCTGTCGGGCTGCCGGATCGTGCCCGCGCTCCACCCCTGGCGACTCCCGGCCCGTACCGCCCTCGGCAGGGCGGCGGGCGCAACCGATCAGGTCGGATCATGTTCGAAATCAAGCAGACTCGAGCCCTCGGGGCCGCGCTCCTCGCGCTCCTCGTTTCGGCGCCACCCGTGCTCGCCCAGCAGTCGGCCGCGCCGGGCGCGAGCCACGGCGTCGCCGCGGAGCATTTCCACGCGCCCGATGCCCAGCTCCGGGAGCTGATCGCGACGTTGCTCGACGAGAGCCCGCGCCTCGATTCGGCGTGGGCGCGCTCGCGATCGGGGTACGAGATGGTGCCGCAGGCGCGCTCGCTGCCCGACCCGCAGCTGAGCTACCGCTACTTCGCGATGAACCCCGAGACGCGAGTCGGGCCCCAGGAGCACATGCTCGAGCTGATGCAGGGCGTGCCGTGGGGCGGCAAGCGACAGCTCCAGGCGCAGCGCGCCGAGCGCATGGCCACCGGCACCACCTGGGAGGCCGAGGACCTCGCGCGCGCCCTCGTCGCCCAGCTCAAGCGCGCCTACTTCGAGGCCGCGTACCTCCAGGAGGCGCTCACCGTCAACGCGGAGGAGCAGGAGCTGCTGCGCCGCTTCGAGAGCATCGCGCTGCGGCGCTACGCCACCGGTGAAGGGATCCAGCAAACGGTGCTCAAGGTCCAGACCGACATCAGCCGGCTGGTCGACCGCCACAACGCGCTGCACCTGCGGCTGAACGCGGTCTCGCGGCGGATCGCCGAGCTGATCGGCCGCCCGGCGACACCGCTCCCGCTGGAGCGGATCACGTTGCCGCTGCCGGGGCCGCTCATCGACCGCGACGACCTGGAGTCGTTCGCCGCGGCGTCGCACTCCCGGGTGCGCGCGGCCGAGCAACGCATCGAGGCCGACCGGCTGTGGGAGCAACGACGGCAGCTCGAGACCCGGCCGAACTTCCGCTTCGGACTGGGCTACACGCTCGTGGACGAGCGCGAGGACCCGGCCGGGGTCATGAACCCGCCGCAGGACAACGGCATGGACGTGCTGGCATTGACCGTGGGCATCGACGTCCCGCTGTACCGCAAACGCATCCGGGCCGGCGTGGCCGAGGCCCGCGAGAGCCGGCGCTCGGCCGAGGGACAGCTCGAGGCGGTGAAGAACCAGCTCCGCTACGAGATCCAGGAGGGCCTGCTGCGCTTCGACACGGCCGGCGAGCGGGGTCGCCTGTACCGCGACGTGATCATCCCGCAGGCCGAGGAATCGCTCGCTTCGTCCGAAGCCGCCTACACCACCAACCGCCAGGGCTTCCTCGACCTGCTCGACGCCGAGCGGATCCTGTTCGAGGCCCGCCTGTCCTTTCACCGCCAGGTTGCCGATGCCTGGACCGCGCTGGCCGACCTGGAGCGTGCCGTCGGACGGCCCGTGACCGGGAACGAGGGGAGCTCGCGATGACGACCCACAACGACGAAAAACCCGCCGCGCCGCCCAAGCGCCGGAACGACACCGACGAGGCGCTGCAACTTCCTCCGATGGGCCGGGGCATGCAGGTCTTCTCGATGGCGCTGGTGTTCGCGCTCGGCGTCGCGCTGACGTGGTTCGTGGTCGGCAACCCGCTGGGGCTGGGGTTCCTGCCCGGCGGCGGCGAGCCGCCGGACCACGCGGCCGCCGGGCGGCAGGCTGCGCCGGCCGAGCCGCAGCAGCTCTACCAGTGCCCGATGCATCCCGAGGTGATCGAGTCGCAGCCGGGGAGCTGCCCGATCTGCAGCATGCCGCTGGTGCCGATGCAGCAGCCGGCCGCGGCGCAGCCCGCCGGGACCGCAGACGCTGCCGGCAACGAGATCCGTATCGATCCGGTGCAGGTGCAGAACATCGGCGTGGTCAGCACGCCGGCGCGCGTCGAGGACATCGCGCGGCAGAGCCGCACGGTCGGCATCCTCGACTTCAACGCCGACCGCATCGCCTGGGTCAACACCAAGTTCGAGGGCTGGATCGAAAAGGTCCACGTCAACTACCGCGGCCAGCAGGTCCGGCGCGGCCAGCCGCTGTTCGAGATCTACAGCCCCGAGCTGGTCACGACCCAGGAGGAATACCTGCGGGCGCTGGAGTACCGCGCGTCGCTATTGAACAGCGGGCGCCCCGAGACGTTGCGCCAGGCCGAGAACCTGGTGCGCTCGACCCGCGAGCGGATGTCCTACTGGGACATCAGCGAGACCCAGATCGACGAGCTGGAGCGCGACCGGCAGGTCCAGCGCCGGCTGACCGTGACCTCCCCCGCCGACGGCGTGGTCGCCGAGATCATGAGCGAGGCGCTGGAGGGGATGTACGTCAAGCCGGGGATGGACCTGTACAAGATCGCCGACCTCTCGACGATCTGGGTCCACGCCGATGTCTACGAGTCGGACATGCCGTGGGTGCGCGACGGGCAGCCGGCGACGGTCACCTTCCGCCAGGATCCGGGACGCGAGATCCGCGGCAAGGTGCTGTTTTTGTACCCCGAGGTCAGCCGCGAGACGCGCACGCTCAAGGTCTGCGTCGAGGTGGCCAACCCCGACCGCCGGCTGCGGCCGGGGATGTACGCCGACGTGGTGATCCAGGGGCCGGTGGTCAGGGACGCGGTGGTGATCCCGGAATCGGCCGTGATCCGTTCCGGCCAGCGCAACATCGTGTTCGTGCGGCTGGGCGAGGGCCGCTTCCAGCCGCGCGAGGTCGAACTGGGGGTGCGGGGCGGTCGCGACCGCGTGCAGGTGCTCGCCGGAGTCACGTCCGGGGAGCAGGTGGTGACGCAGTCGCAGTTCATGCTGGATTCGGAGAGCCGGATCCAGGAGGCGATCGCCAAGTTCAGGCAACGCGGCCAGGGCCAGCCGGCCACGGGGCAACCCGCGGCCGAGCACGTGCACTGAGGGGGGCGAGATGATCGAACGCATCATTGCCGCCAGCGTCCGGAATAAGTTCATCGTCGTGCTGCTCACGTCGGCCGTCGCCGCCGGCGGCGTGGTGGCGATGCTGAACATTCCGCTCGACGCGATCCCCGACCTGTCCGACGCCCAGGTGATCATCTTCACCTCGTTCCCCGGGCAGGCGCCGCAGGTCGTCGAAGACCAGGTGACCTATCCGCTGACCACCAAGATGCTCTCGGTGCCGTACGCCAAGGTGGTGCGAGGCTACTCGTTCTTCGGCATTTCGTTCGTCTACATCATCTTCGAGGAAGGGACGGATCTCTACTGGGCGCGCAGTCGCGTGCTGGAGTACCTGTCGGCGATCCAGGGTGCGCTGCCGCCCGGCGCCAAGGCCGAGCTGGGTCCCGACGCGACCGGGGTCGGCTGGGTCTACGAGTACGTGCTGCAATCCGACCGCCACAGCCTCCAGGAGCTGCGCAGCATCCAGGACTGGTTCCTGCGCTACGAGCTGACCAGCGTCGAGGGCGTGGCCGAGGTGGCCAGCATCGGCGGCTGGGTCAAGCAGTACCAGGTCACGGTCGATCCGGTGAAGCTGCAGGGTTACAACATCCCGATCTCGCGGGTCGGGATGGCGATCCAGCGCAGCAACAACGACGTCGGTGGCCGGCTGATCGAGATGGCCGAGACCGAGTTCATGGTCCGTGGCCTGGGCTACTTCAAGAACGCCGAGGACGTCGAGAACGTCCCGGTCGGCGTCAGCCGCGACGGCACGCCGGTGCTGGTGCGCGACGTGGCCGAGGTCACGCTGGGTCCGGAGCTGCGACGCGGCGTGGCCGAGTTGAACGGCGAGGGCGAGGTGGTCGGCGGGATCATCGTGATGCGGCTCGGCGAGAACGCGCTGACCACCATCGAGCGCGTCAAGCAGAAGCTGGAGGCGCTCAAGGCGGGTCTCCCGGAAGGGGTCGAGATCGTCCCGGTCTACGACCGCTCGACCTTGATCTGGAACGCGATCACGGTGCTGGCGCGCAAGCTGACCGAGGAGATGATCGTCGTCGCGCTGGTCTGCATCCTGTTCCTGTTGCACTTCCGCAGCGCGTTCGTGGCGATCTTCACGCTGCCGGTGGGGATCCTGGTCTCGTTCCTGATCATGTATCCGCTGGACGTCAACGCCAACATCATGTCGCTCGGGGGCATCGCGATCGCGATCGGGGTGATGGTCGACGCGAGCGTGGTGATGGTCGAGAACGCCCACAAGCACCTGGAGCGCGCCCGCGCGTCGGGCGGGCCGGTCGACCACGACGCGGCGATCATCGCGGCGGCCAAGGAGGTCGGCCCGGCGCTGTTCTACAGCCTGGTGATCATCACGCTCTCGTTCCTGCCGGTGTTCACGCTCCAGGCGCAGGAGGGCCGGCTGTTCCGGCCGCTGGCCTACACCAAGACCTTCGCCATGGCGGCCTCGGCGGTGCTGGCGATCACGATCATCCCGGTCCTGATGTCGGTGCTGATCCGCGGACGCATCCGCTCCGAGGAGCGGAACCCGCTGAGCCGCTTTTTCATCTGGGCCTACCAGCCGTTCATCCACTTCGTGCTGCGCTTCCCCAAGAGCGTGATCGCGGTCGCGGCGCTGGTGACGCTGGTGACCGTCGTTCCGTACCAGCGCCTGGGCAGCGAGTTCATCCCGCCGCTCTACGAGGGCGACTTCCTGTGGATGCCCACCACCGACCCCGGCATCTCGATCACCAAGTCGCGCGAGGTGCTCCAGCAGACGAACAAGATCATCAAACAGTTCCCCGAGGTGCACCACACCTTCGGCAAGATCGGCCGCGCGCAGACCTCCACCGACCCGGCGCCGCTGTCGATGATCGAGACCACGATCATGCTCAAACCGCCCGAGGAGTGGCCGCAGCGCGAGGTGGAGCGGTTCTACAGCGACTGGCCGCTGCCGGAGCGGGTGCGCGGGTGGCTCCAGCGGCTGTGGCCCGAGAGCGTCACCGCGCGCACCCCGCGGCAGCTCGACCGCGCGATCAACGACGCGATCCAGTTCCCGGGGCTGACCAACGCCAGCATGGAGGGACCGATCAAGATCCGCCTCGACATGTTGACCACGGGGATCCGCGCGCCGGTGGGCATCAAGCTCGCCGGTCCAGACCTGGTCACGTTGCAGGGGCTGGCCCAGGAGGTGGCGCAGGTCGTCGAGCAGCTCCCGGGCACGCTCTCCGCCTATCCCGACAAGTCGTTCGGCGGCAACTACCTCGACTTCGAGATCGACCGCGGCGAGGCGGCGCGCTACGGGCTGACCGTCGGCGACGTGCAGGACGTGATCATGACCGCGATCGGCGGCATGAACATCACCCAGACCGTCGAGGGGCTCGAGCGCTACCCGGTCAACCTGCGCTACAAGCCCGAGCTGCGCGACGATCCCGAGAAGCTGGCGCGGGTGCTGGTCCCGACCCCGCGCGGCGAGCACATCCCGCTGGGCCAGCTCGCGCAACTCGTCATCCGCAAGGGCCCGCCCGGGATCAAGAGCGAGAACGCGCGGCCGAACGCCTGGATCCAGGTCTCGATCCGCGAGGACGAGATCGACCTGGGCACCTACGTGGCCCGCGCCAAGGCCGCGGTCGCCGAGCAGATCGAGCTGCCGCCCGGCTACAGCATGAAGTGGAGCGGCCGCTACGAGTACCTGGAGCGGGCGCAGAAGCGGCTGATGTTGCTCGTGCCGCTGACGCTGCTGATCATCTTCTTCCTGCTGTACCTCCACTTCAAGAGCCTCGCCGAGGTGCTGATCGTGCTGCTGGCGATCCCGTTCTCGCTGGTCGGCGGCGTGTGGCTGATGTACGCGCTCGACTACAACATGAGCGTCGCGGTCGCGGTCGGCTTCATCGCGCTGGCCGGCCTC
>JBFKMV010000052.1:0-26621 GCA_041629655.1 Candidatus Polarisedimenticolaceae bacterium | reverse complement strand
CTGCAGGCGGATCACCGCGGTGTCGCCGATGATGGTCGAGGCCCAGAAGTGCCCGTTGTCATGGGGACCCTTGCCCGTGAACCGATAGTGCTCGGTACCGGCGGGGTTCATGATCTCGACGAAGTCCCCCGGGGCCAGGTCGAACTTGCTGAAGTGGACGCGGATGTAGCTGGCGCCCGGGAAGGCGACTTCCCACGTCCGGGCGTTGTCGCCGAACCCGATCGGGTAGGGATCGGCCGTGCCGATGTCGATCAACTCGAGCTCGCCGATCTTCGACGGGCCCTGGGCGGCGGCCGGGATGGCCACGGCCAGCACCAGTAGCAGAACCGGCGCAAATCTCAGAGATCTCGTCAGATTCATCCGCTCACATCCTCCTGGCTTCGGATTGGGATTCCCCCCATGGAGTCGCGGGCCCGGGCCCCCTCGGGACGCGTGGCGTGGCCGCCCCCCATGGCACGTTCGCAAAGCGCCTGAAGAGGTTACGTCGATCCCCGGCGAGCGGCAACCCGAGGATTCCGCGAGCCGGCTGGCAGGATCGGAACCCCGCCGGCATCGATTGCGAAGGAATCAGGTAAAGAGATTCAAACTATCGACACAGACTTTTCGGACCGCCGTGCCCCTCCGGTTCTGCGCCCCGAGAGGCGCAACCGGTCCTGCAGGATCTCTGGAGATTTGCGGAAACTGCCAGAACGAAAAGTCTCTTATTACGAATTTCATATTGAATCATGAGATAAGTGACAATAGATTCGCTCAAGAACCAATAGTGGAATGTGCCATGACGTCGACCCGACCAGGGTCCGCCAGACGGGAGTGACCACGGCCATGCGGGAAACGTGCGGCTTCACGCTGATCGAGGTTCTGATCGCGCTGTTCATCATCCTGGTGGGCGTGCTCGCGGCGGCTCCGATGTTCCTGTTCGCGGTCCGCGGCAACGCCACCGGTGCGGATCTCGGATCGGTTGCGGCGGTCGCCGTGGAGCGGATGGAGCAGTTCCGTCGCGAAGACTACGGCAACCTCGTCGCCGGCGGCGACCTGGACAATGACGTCAAGGACTACTTCGACAATACCGACCCGGACTACACGATCCGCTGGCTGATCCAGGACAACGCCACCCCGACCGAGACGAGGACGGTCTCGGTCCGCGTCATGGCGACCCGCGTCATGGACGGCCCGCGTCGGGAGATCACCGTCTCCACCGTGCGTGGAAGGTGAACTGGATCCCGGCCTGTCTCAAGGAGGAGAAGGCCATGAGGGACTCGGAGGCTCCTCCCGGAGCTTCGCAGCGCGGCTCCGCGCTGCTGTTCGCCATGTTCGTGATCGTTCTGCTGACGGCGATGGGGCTGGCCCTGTTGTTCCTGACCCAGAACGAGTTCAACATGACCCGGGCCAGCATGGGGATCAAGGAGGCGTTCTACTTCGCCGAGGGCGGCGTCGAGGACGGCCGGCGGACCCTGTTCGACACCAACGGCTCCGGTAGCTTCGACGACGACCTGGTGGCCGCCGCCGGCCCCGATGGGGTCATCGACCTCGTGCCGGGCAACCTCCGGCCGGTGTTCGACGGGGGCGGGAACGTGACCGGATTCTCGGGTGCCGACGACGACGTGCCGCTTCGGGGCCTGACGCTCTCGGAGGACGGGGTGTACGCCGCCTACCTGAGCAACGACCCGATCGACGGGCGCGGCAACCAGGTGGATACCAACGACCGCGTGATGGTGAGCGGGATCGGCGTCGGTCCGCAGAACGCCGTCGAGATCGTCGAGGCGATCGTGGAGCCGGAGCATCTCCTGCCGGCGCTGCCGCCCGCCGCGATCACGTTGATGGGCTTTGCACCCCAGTTCTTGGGCGGAACCAGCAACAGCTCGGCGTACAGCGGGGTCGACTGCGGCGGAGCGGGTATCCCGAATCCCTACGTGCCGACGGTGGGCGTGTTCTTCGACAACGCCGAGAGCTTCGCGGAGGCGGGCGTCGTGCCGAACGGCCCCGACTACGTCTCGGACCCCGCCCTGGCGGACCCGCTCGACACCATCGCGAATCTCAACGATCCGGCCGAGCCGCTGGTGGGCTCGGCGACCGACCCGGCGTGGAGCGATTGCCAGTCGCTGATCGACCTGATCGAGTCGCTGCGTCCGGTGGCGAATCACCTGTGCGTCGGCGCCGGTTGCACGATGCCGCCGGGCGGCACGGGCCCCGGCTACGTCACGTTCATCGACAACGGCGGGGCGGGCGGAACCGTGTTCGACGTCGATCCGGACGGCGAAGGCGTGCTGGTGGTGACGGGCAAGGTGCTGCGGGGCAACCGCTCGTGGCGCGGCATCGTGCTGGCGATCGGCCAGGGCGTGCTCGAGCGTTCCGGCGCGGGGAACGGGATCATCTCGGGCTCCGTGATCGTCGCCGACGTGGCCGGCATGGACGGCCTGTACGGCACCGCCGACGACTGCGGGCTACCGTCCGACGGGTTCCACCGCTCCGACTATCACGTCAACGGCGGCGGGAACGGGGACACGCAGTACTGCAGCGACGACATCACGAACGCCGACCCGGCGGTGACCTACAAGGTCGTCGAGTTCCTCCAGCACTGAGCGCGGAACCCCGATCGCCGTCGGGGTCCTCGGCTTTTTCGGTCCTGTCCGTGTGCCCGTTCGGGCCCCGGTCGCGGGTACGGCGTTTTCAGTATCGCCATCCGCGGCGCAACGCGGTACAGTCTGGGCAGAATCCGCACGGGGCAGCCCGTCCAGGGCGCGACAGGCTCGGCAGATCTGGTTCTCCCGGAGGGCGAGTCCCGGCAACGCTCGAAGGGAGGTTTCCATGCGCAAGTCTCTCCTGATCCTGCTAGCCGCGCTGGTGATTCCCGCGCCGGCGCTGGCGATCGGCGTGGACTTCGACGTGTTCCCCGGTCCCGATGGAGAGCTCGGGACCGGCGACGACATTCCGGTCGTCGCGGGCGACGAGATCACCGACCAGTACATGAGCCTCGGCGTGATGATCGAGAACGCGGTGTCCAGCACCGGCGAGCCCGGGCTGTTCGCCGTGCCCCAGGGCCCGCCCGGCAGCACGACCAACGACATCGTGCCGACGACGTTCCCGCACGCCGCGGCGCCGCTCGACATCCCCGGCGACCTGACCACCAGCAGCACCGGCTTCGTGCTGTTCACCTTCACCCCGCCGATCTCCGACTTCAGTCTGGACTTCATGGACGTGGAGGGCTCGGGAACACCCGGCACCGGGAACACGTTCATCGACGTGACGCTGTCGGACGGTGCGGTGGTGCACCTGCTGGTGCCGTCCGGCCCCAGCGGGAGCCAGCAGAACATCAGCTACGCGGCCCCGGCCGGGCTCGACATCCTCAGCATGTTCGTCTCGCTGAACGACGGCGTCATCGCCGGTGAGTCCTCGGCGATCGACAGCCTCTCCTTCACGCCCACCGGGGGCTGCTGGCTGACCAGCGGAGGCTGGCTGACCGCATACATCAACAAGGGGCAGAAGAGCCGGCACTCGTTCGGCGGGAACGTCGGCCCGCCTCCCTCCGGGGCGTGGGAGCACCAGGACCACGGAGCGGGGCTGAACTTCCACAGCAACGACGCCCACATCATCGAGTGCTTCCAGGACGGCCAGGGCGGCCCCGGCAACCCCAAGGCCGACGTCAACGTGGCCCGCTTCGAGGGCACGGGCCGGCTGAACAACGAGGACGGTTACGCGTTCGAGGCCCAGGTGATCGATCGCGGCGAACCCGGCAAGAACGACCAGTACGCGATCCGGGTCTGGCGGATCAGCGACGGTGAGGAGTTCATCAACATCGACTCCAAGCTCTCGGGCGGCAACATCCAGATCCACCCGCCGAACCCGTCGCTGGACTGACCGGCAGCGTTCGCACGGCTACCGATCGGAAAGGGCGGCCGCGGTGGTCGCCCTTGCTTCATCCGCAGACGCGATTCTTGCCCTGCTGCTTGGCCCGGTAGAGTGCGTCGTCGGCGTGCTTGAGCAGGCTCTTGCCGTCGGTCCCGTCGTCGGGGAAGGCGGCCACCCCGATGCTCAGGGTGACCTTGCGGGACGGCTGCGTGTCGCCGCCGGCGAACTTGTACCCCGCGACCGCCTCGATGATCGCCTCGGCGTAGCGCCGCGCACCCTCCCGCTCGGTCTCGGGAAGCAGGGCCACGAACTCCTCGCCTCCGTAGCGGGCCAGGACGGTCGACCTCCTGGCCCCCGCGCGCAGGATCCCGGCCAGCTTGCGCAACACCTCGTCGCCGGCCAGGTGGCCGTGGGTGTCGTTGTAGACCTTGAAGTCGTCGACGTCCATGAACAGCAGCGAGAACCGGCGGTCGTAGCGCGTTGCGCGGGCCAGCTCGAGCTGGAGCGCCTCGCGGAAGTAGCGGTGGTTGAACAGGCCGGTCAGCCCGTCACGGTGGGCCATGTCGGTGAGACGCCGGTTCAGGCGCTCGAGCTCGACGGTACTCTCCTTGAGACTCTCCATCAACGTGCGGTTGTGGGTCAGCAGGCGCACCTTGTCGGTTGCGCGGCGCACCACCGCCGAGACGACGTCGAGGTCCTCGAACGGCTTGACCAGAAAATCGTAGGCCCCGGCGCGCAGGGCGGAGGTCGCAGCATCGAGCGAGGCCTGGCTGGTCATCACGACGACCAGGGCATCGTCGTCGAGCAGGCGCACCTCCTCCAGCAGATCCAGCCCGGTCATGTCCTCCATCACGATGTCGGTCATGACGATCGGGAAGGGCTCTTCCCGGAACCGGTCGAGAGCCTCCTCGGCGCTGGCGGCCTCGGTGACGCGGTATCCGTCCTGCTCCAGGACGCGGGCGATCACGGTGCGAATCGTGGTCTCGTCGTCGACGACCAGGATCCTGGTATCCATGCCGGACTTCTCCCTCGCTCGGGGCGCCCACGGGGCTCGAAACCCACCCTGGATAAGGAATAGGCCGGGGCGGGCGAGGGTCAAGTCGGAGACCGGTCAATCGCTCAGCAGGTATCTCCCGGGTCGTTCGGGCAGGGGTCGCAGACGTCGCCCTGGAAGTCCAGATCGGCGTCCTCCTGGCCGGAATTCGTGTCGCTCGGGCAGTTGTCCTCCACATCGGACACGCCGTCGGTGTCGGTGTCGAGGTTCTGCGCGGCGCACGGGCTCGACGGGAACAGGTCGTTCTGCGTCCCGCCCTGGTTGTCCTGCCCCATCCGGCTCTCGCCGCACACGTTGTCGCCGCTGACGAAGTAGTAGAACCCCTGTCCGGCGGGCGGGTTCTCGCCGTCGGTGCTCTCGGTGCCGGGATTCTCGGGATCGAAGCAGGTCTCGTCGTAGGTCCACGAGCTTCCGACGATCGTGCCGCGGTAGACGTTGGACACGAAGCCCTGCTCGCCCTTCTGCCAGCTCAGCATCGCGCCGCCGCCGCCGTCCTTGGAAACGAACAGCGTCGCACCGACCGGCCCGGCGGCCTGCGATACCGAGGCGTTCAACGGCTCGCAATCGGAGACGTCGAGCACGCCGTCGTTGTCGTCGTCCGCGTCGCAGACATCGCCCTGGCCGTCGCCGTCGGCGTCCTCCTGGCCGGCGTTGGCGCTCAGCGGGCAGTTGTCCACGTCGCCACACACCCCGTCGGTGTCGATGTCGTTGTCCGGATCGTTCCGGCAGGTGTCGCAGGCATCGCCCTGGCCGTCGCCGTCCGTGTCTGTCTGGGCCGGGTTGGCGTCGCTCGGACAGTTGTCCGCGCCGTCTTCCACACCGTCGTTGTCGTCGTCCGTGTCGCAGACGTCGCCCAGACCGTCGCCGTCGTTGTCTTCCTGGCCCGGGTTCGGGTCGTTCGGGCAGTTGTCCACGTCGCCGCAGATTCCGTCGTTGTCGACGTCGTTGACCGGGTCCCCGGCGCAGGCGTCGCAGGCGTCGCCGACGAAGTCCATGTCGGCGTCTTGCTGGCCCGGATTGGCCACGTCGACGCAGTTGTCCTCGACGTCCGGCACGCCGTCGCCGTCGGTGTCCCCGTTCTGGTCCGCGCAGGGACTCGACGGGTACAGGTCGGTCATCGCGCCGCCCTGGTTGTCCTGGCCCATGCGGCTCTCGGCGCAGACGTTCTTGGAGCTGACGAAGTAATAGAACGCCTGGCCGGGGAGCGGGCTCTCTCCGTCGCTGCTCTCGGTGCCCGGGTTCTCCGCGTCGAAGCAGGTCTCGTTGTAAGCCCAGGCGCCGTCGATCGTGCCGCGGTAGACGTTGGAGACGCGCCCCTGGGGCTCGCCGCGTTGCCAGGTCAGCACCGCCGCGCCGACGCCGTCGACCGACAGGCGCAGCGTGTCGCCGATCGGGCCGGGCTCGCTCGACACGGACGCGTTGAACGGCGCGCAGTCCGAGACGTCGAGCGCGCCGTCGTTGTCGTCGTCCGCGTCGCAGGCGTCGCCCGGGCCGTCGCCGTCACTGTCCTGCTGGCCCGGATTGGCATCCGCCGGACAGTTGTCCACGTCGCCGCACACGCCGTCGGCGTCGGCGTCGTTGCCCGCGTCCAGCGGACACGGGTCGCACGCATCTCCCAGACCGTCGGCGTCGCTGTCGGTCTGCGCAGCGTTCGCGGTCAGCGGGCAGTTGTCGGCACCGTCCAGCACGCCGTCGTTGTCGTCGTCCGTGTCGCAGGCATCGCCCTGGCCGTCGGCATCCGTGTCGGTCTGGGCCGGGTTGGCGTCCAGTGGGCAGTTGTCGGCGCCGTCGTCCACGCCGTCGTTGTCGTCGTCCGTGTCGCAGACATCGCCCAGACCGTCGGCGTCCGTGTCGGTCTGGGCCGGGTTCGCCGTCAGCGGGCAGTTGTCGCCGGCGTCCAGCACGCCGTCGTTGTCGTCGTCCGTGTCACAGGCATCGCCCTGGCCGTCGGCGTCGTTGTCTTCCTGGCCCGGGTTGGCGTCCGCCGGGCAGTTGTCCACGTCGCCGCACACACCGTCCACGTCCACGTCGTTGTCGGGATCGTCCGGGCAGGCGTCGCAGGCATCGCCCAGACCGTCGGTATCGGCGTCCAGCTGGGCCGGGTTCGCGTCGGCCGGGCAGTTGTCCACGTCGCCGCACACGCCGTCGCCGTCGAGGTCGTTGTCGGCGTCGTTCGGGCAGGCGTCGCAAACGTCGCCCAGGCCGTCGGCGTCGGCGTCCTCCTGGCCCGCGTTGGCCGTCAAAGGACAGTTGTCGACGCCGTCACCGACGCCGTCGTTGTCGTCGTCCGCGTCGCAGACATCGCCCAGACCGTCGGCGTCGTTGTCCTCCTGCCCGGCGTTGGCGTCGGCGGGACAGTTGTCGACGTCACCGCACACCCCGTCCACGTCCACGTCGTTGTCGGGGTCGTTCGGGCAGGCGTCGCAGTCGTCGGCCAGGCCATCGGCGTCGGTGTCGCCGCTGGCCACCAGCGGATTGGCGTCGTCCACGTCGAGGCAGCCGTCGTTGTCGTCGTCCGCGTCGCAGACGTCGCCCTGACCGTCGGCATCGGTGTCGGTCTGGGCCGGGTTCGCGTCGCCCGGGCAGTTGTCGCAGTCGTCGGCCAGGCCGTCGGCGTCCGGGTCGCCGCTGGCCACGAGCGGATTCGCGTCGTCCACATCGAGGCAGCCGTCGTTGTCGTCGTCCGTGTCGCAGACGTCGCCCTGGCCGTCGGCATCGGTGTCGGTCTGTCCGGCGTTCGCGTCGCTCGGGCAGTTGTCGACGTCTCCGCAGACCCCGTCCCCGTCGACGTCGTTGTCCGGATCGTTCGGGCAGGCGTCGCAGACGTCACCGAGGCCGTCGGCGTCGGCGTCCTCCTGGCCCGCGTTGGCGTCGAGCGGACAGTTGTCGGCGCCGTCCAGCACGCCGTCGTTGTCGTCGTCGTCGTCGCAAACGTCGCCCTGGCCGTCGGCGTCGTTGTCCTCCTGGCCGGGATTCGCGTCCAGCGGGCAGTTGTCCGCGCCGTCGAGCACGCCGTCGTCATCGTCGTCGGTGTCGCAGACGTCGCCCTGGCCGTCACCGTCGGTGTCCGTCTGGGCGGGGTTGGCGTCGACCGGACAGTTGTCCACGTCCCCGCACACCCCGTCGCCGTCGACGTCGTCATCGGGATCGAAGGGACACGGGTCGCAGACGTCACCCTGGCTGTCGGCGTCCGCGTCCTCCTGGCCCGGGTTGGCGTCCAGCGGGCAGTTGTCCGAGACGTCGAGCACGCCGTCGTTGTCGTCGTCGTCGTCGCAGGCATCGCCGAGACCGTCGCCGTCGGTATCCTCCTGGCCCGGGTTCGGGTCGTTGGGACAGTTGTCCGAGGCGTCCGGGACGCCGTCGCCGTCCGTGTCGGCGCTGTACTCGTACGCTCCCATGTCGACGACGGCGATCGTGTCGTTGTCGCCGTCGACCACACGGTCGTTGCCGTCGAGATCGTAGGCCCCGCCGGCCTGGGCGTTGTCGCCCACGTCGATCACGGGGCTCGTGCTCTGGAGGTGCAGGTTCCGGTCAACGGCCGCCCGGTTCACGAACAACGGATCGACGGAGATGTTGCCGTCCTTGTTGATGTAGGTGCTGTCGTTGGCGAACCCGCCCACGTTCTCGGGGGAGTTACCGTACAGGTCGTTGTAGGTGACCGATGGGTCGCCGTCGCGGTGGACGTAGATGCCGCCTCCGTCCCCGAGGTACATGTCGGTCGTGTTGAACACGATCAGGTTGTTGACCAGGGTCACGATGTCGGTCGCGTTGTCGGTCGGGCCGATGTACAGCCCGGCGCCGTAGGACTGGATCGTGTGGTCGGTGAAGGTGTCGTTGCGGAAGCGGGCGCGGCTGGTGCGGGTGTGGGCCCCGCCCCCGTCCAGGGCATCGTTGTACTCGAACAGGTTGTTCTCGATCAGCGCCAGGGAGGCCAGCGAGGTCGGACCGTCGTACAGCACGCCCATGCGGAGACCGCCGCCGAAGTCGGCGGCGTAGTTGCCCTGGATCAGGTTGCGCGTGAAGACCGGCTCGACGTTGTAGCTGTAGACCACGATCCCGCCGCCGACGGCGAGCTGGCGGTCCTTGGCCCGGTCGCCGGCCGAGTTGTTGCGAATCGTGTTGTCCGCAATCGTGCCCGCGGCGAAACCGCCGACGTACAGACCGGCACCGATCCCGTAGGACTTGTTGGAGCCTCCGCCCGTTCCGTTCGGCGGGTCGGCGATGTTGGCCTCGATCAGGTTCTGGGTGATGATCGGCTCGGCGATGTCCGTGGAGTTGCGGCCCTCGACGTAGATCGCGCCGCCGTAGAAACGGTTGATCGTCGGGTGGTCGAGGATGTTGCCCACGATCTCGTTCCGGGTGATCGTGGGCGAGCTGGCGAAGATGAAGATCCCGCCGCCGGCGACGAAGTCGTTCGTGCCCGGGTTGCGCTCGAGCCCGGCGCCGCCGGTGATCGTGAAACCCTCCAGGCGATCCGCGGGCGTGGAGCCCGACCCGTAGACGACGGCCGAGCAGCTGCTCGTATCGACCCGGGGGTCGCAGTTGGCATCGATGCACATCTGGTTCGTCGCGTCGATGGTCGTGACCGCCGCGCCGTCGGTCGAGACGACGCTGACCCCCCCGAACATCCGCAGCGACTCGAAGTACGTGCCGGGACGCACCATCACCTTCCCGCCCCCGCTGCCGTCCAGTTCGCAGATGGCGTCCTGGATCTTGCAGTACGGATCGAGGGAGGTACCCGTCCCCGGCGGCACGCAGTCGTCGTCGACGTAGCGCGTGGCCTGGGCGTTGATGGTGGTGATCGAAACGGAGACGACGAACAGCGCAAGCAGAATGAGACCACTGGGTCGCAAACGACCAGCCCGCATCAAGGAGTCCCCCCGCTTAAGAAGACCGGAGAAGCAGCAAATCATTCATTTACGGTGGGTTAGGACCGGAGGCAAGCGCAAAAAACCTCGGGCACGGGGCGGCAGTGAACCCGGTCGGATATTTACATTACGGCAAAGAAAAAAGGGACGTTCGACGGAAGCATCGAACGTCCCTTGCTGTCTTGTCGTTGCCGGTGACTCAACCAGCGAACTGACTGCCGGGCTCAGGGACAAGGACGGGGCGAGGACCCGTCGTTGTTGTCAACCTGAGAAACGGCATCCCACACCGAAACCGGCTCGGACGGAGTCGGCTTGGGGCGCTTCTTCTCGCACAGCCCGGTGCAGGTGCTGATCAGGCACGTACCCTCGTTGGCGCAGGTCCCGATGTTGCTGCACGTGCCGCCCGGGCAGTTTGCATCACTCGTACACCCCTGGCCGTCTTTCGAACCGCCGACACACGCGTCCGGGCACTTCGCATCGTCGCCGTCGAGACAGTTCTCTCCATCCTTGGCACCGCCGACGCAGGCGTCGTGGCAGGGCGACGTGGAGCAGGGCTTGCCGTCACGGAATCCGCCCTCGCAGATGTCCTGGCAGTCGTCGTCGAACTGGCACGGCTTGTCCGGCTTGAAGCCGCCCTCGCAGCAGGGGCGGAGCTGGGCCGATACCTCCGTGGGCATGATCACGGCGACGACCCCCATACAGACAAATACAGAGAGCAGAATGGCCAGCTTTCTCATGAGACCTCCCCTTTGCACTCCGAATACTGAGCTGATCTTCCGTGGTACGCATGGCCGCGCACGTGATCCGAGGGTTCCGCTCTCGTCGGAAACGTCGTCCGTCACGCGGCACGCCGACCGATCCCCCGGTGCCCCGGGACCCGGCCGGATCCATGTTTCCCCCCTTGACCCGTACGGTCCTTCGTTCGAGCGTATCTAGTACGTTGATCCAAGGGGGGGGTCAAGGAGAGATTTGGGCCGAAAACGGGGCGATAATGCCGCGCTCGGCCCGATCGGCGAACGGCGAGCCGGCCCGCGCGCGACGCGCTCCATCTCTTTTGTTTTCAGGAGCTTGAGTACAGTCGCGTCCCCGGGCGCTGGTTCCGGTCAACCCGTTGCCTGGCGGAGCGCCTTCCAGAAATCCGGCCGGTGCTGCCGCACCCACTCCCGGCCCGCCCTGCCGAGGTCCTCCTCGGTGACCCCGTCCTGGGTCGTGGCACGCTGCCCGATGTGGTGGGCGTAGGCCCGGCTGACGAAGCTCCGGTAGCCCCGCCGGGCCAGGTCCCAGCACATCAGGTCGTCGCTGAACCAGTTGATCGGCGGAAAGCCGCCGATCGCATCGAGCGCCTCGCGCGCGATGTAGCCCACGATCGGAGAGACCCGCGCGGCCGGCAGCACGCGGCACTCGGTGTCGTAGCGCATCCCGTTGGAGCGCAGCTCGCCGCCGTTGGGAACGCGGACGTTCTGCGGCCCCGGCGCGAAGTTCGACCGGCAGACCATGAATCCCAGCGGGACCTCGGGGAAGTTGGCCCGCACCAGGGCCACGTCCTCGAGCAGCACCGGCACCGTGTCGGGGGTCAGCACGGCGTCGTCGTTCATCAGGATCAGCTCGTCCGCGTCGGTGCGGTCGACGGCCCAGCCGAAGGCCTCGCCGAACGAGCGGCAGCCGTCCGGCTGCTCGAAGAGACGCAACCGCGGATTCACCAGCAGCTCGGCGGGCGGGCACGGCCCCTTCCAGGCCACGACGAGCTCGTGCTCGGCGGCGTAGAGCGTGGCCGAGTTGGCCGCCATGATCAGGTCGTCCCACACCTCGCGCGGCCGTTCGGGGCTGCCCTTCCGGCTGCTGGCGATCACGATCGCGGTCACGACGCCGCTCCCTCGGCTTCAGCGGCCTCGGCTCTCGCGAGCGCCTCGCCGGCCTCGCGCCAGCCGGGCGCCAGCCGTTCCGCGTTGCGCAGCGGCTCGAGCGCCTCGCGCGCTTGATCGAGCTCGAGCAACAGCGTTCCGACGCCCAGCCACGCCCACGGATCGTGCCGGTCGGCCTCGATCGCGTGCGCGTGGCAGCGCAGGGCCTCCACGACGCTTCCCGACGCGCGCGCGACCGCGGCCATGGCGTTCCACGGCGCGGCGCCGCCGCCGGGGAACCCGACGGCCTCCTCGGCACGCCCGCGCGCGGCGTCGAATCGACCCAGCGCCACGAGCAGCTCGGCGGCGCGAGCGCGAGCGACCGGCCCGGCCAGCGCCGGCTCGGCGGCGGGTCCGCGGTCGCGCGTGGCGCGGTCGAAGCAAGCCTCGACACGCGATAACGCAGCCTCGAGACCGCCGGGGTCGGCGGCGAGCATCGCCTCGGCATCGGCCCGCAGCAGCTCGCAAGCCACGCCGCGATCCCCGCGCCGTTCCAGCACGTCGAGCGCCTGCCGGGCCAGGCCGCGGGCCAGCAGCGCGGCCGCGTGAATCCGGGCGGCGTCCACGTCCAGCGCCGCGGCGAGCGCTCGCGGAGCGCGGTCCAGCCATTCCAGGTGCGCGAGCGCCTCCTCGAGGTGGTCTCCGGGAACCGCCCGGCCGCCGCGCAGCGGCGCGCGCTCGCGGGCCAGGAAGTACCGCCCGGCCGGGTCGTCCGGCTGGGCCTCGACCTGTCGGCGCAGGAAGGCCAGGTTGCGCCCGGCCTTGTCGCGCTCCCGGCGCCGCGCCGCGAGGTAGCCGTCGTGACCGACGACGAGCCCGGAGGAGCCGGGCCGCAGCTCGGCGGCTCCAGCGTGACGCGCGATGGACGGCGTGATCTGCTCGTGGAACCGCCCCTCGTAACGGTAGGCGTCGCGATTGCGGAACAGCCGCACCAGCGGGTAGCGGCCCTCGGCACCGCCATCCAGCCGATCGACGATCTCGACCGTCAGGGCCTCGGCCTCGACCCGCTCCAGCTCGCGGCGCAGCTCGATCGGAGCCGCGCCGCCGTCGAGCCACTCGTCGGCGTCCAGCACCAGCACGAACCGGCCGCGGGCCGCGTCCAGGGCCGCGTTGCGCGCCAGCGAGAAGTCGTCCTCCCAGCGCCGTTCGATCACCTGCGCGCCGTGGCGCTTCGCGACCTCCGGAGTCCCGTCGGTCGAGCCCGTGTCCACCACCACGACCTCGTCCACGTACGGCGCGGCGGACGCGAGGCAGCGCGGCAGCAGCTCGCGCTCGTCGCGCACGATCATGCACAGGCTTAGCAGGGGCTCGGACACGCCCGGGGTGATGGCAACGGCCGTGCCAGGCGCCGGTTGCCCGGAATCGAGGCGACGCGGGCCGGATCGAGTCGGGATCCCGTGTCCGGGCGGGTCGCGACCCGTCGGGTTTCCGACGCGGGCAGCGGACCGAAACGCCGCGCCGGCGGGCTTTCCGCCGTGGCACCGGGATTGCGATCCCGGACCGCCGATGAGCCAGCCTTCGTTCGACAGGGGCTCGGCCGCCCCCGTGCCGCGATCGGCGCCTCGGTCGGCGCTCGCCGTCATCGGTGACGCGTGGACGGGGGTCGGCTATGCGCGGTTCTTCCAGCCGTTCGAGCACCTCCGCCGGCGAGGCTGGGATCTGCGCACGCTCGGCCGGGAGCTGACGCTGGTCCCGGGTGCGGACGGGCCGGTGCCCGAATCCGGCCTGCTCGACGGGGCGGAGCTGCTGATGTTCCCGCAGGCGATCGCGGCGCCACGCCTCGCGGACGGCTCGCGGGTCCGGCTGGTCGCGCCGCTGTGCGCGGAGGCCCGGCGTCGCGGCGTGCCGGTGGTCTGGTCGGTGGACGATTACCTGCCCGCGATCCGCTCCGCCAACCCGTCGTTCGAGCGGGTCAACGACGTCCGGGACGACCTCGCGCTGCTGGCCGACGCCGCCGACGCGCTGATCGTCACCACCCCGGCGCTGGAGCGGTCGCTGCGGCGGCTCGGCGCGCCGATCCACGTGATCCCCAACGCCGTCGACCCGGCGCGCTGGCGCCGGCGTCCGCAGCGATCGGGCGGCCCGCGCGTCGGCTGGGCCGGGTCCAGCTCGCACGTCGAGGACCTGCGCATGATCGTGCCCGCGTTGACGCGGCTGCGACGGCGTGTGCCGTTCACGCTGGTGCTGTACGGCCTCGTGGAGATGGAGCTGGACGAGCAGGCGCGCCGCATCCGCGCCGACCGTGCCCGCTACTCCGCTTCGCAACGCCGCACCGCCGACTCGTTCCTGGAGCTGCACGCCGCGCTGCGGCCGCTCGAGCCGCGGCACGTGCCGTTCGGGGACATGACCCGCTTCTTCGACGTCCTGCCGCAGCTCGACCTCGAGATCGGGCTCTGCCCGTTGCTCGACGACGAGTTCAACCGCCACAAGTCGGCGCTGAAGGCCTACGAGTACGCGATGTGCGGCTCGCTGGCGGTGGCCAGCGACGTCGAGCCGTACCGCGGCGAGGTCACGGTGACGGTGGCCAACGATCCTGCCGCCTGGTGCGAGACGCTCGAGCGCTACCTGCGCGACCCGCGGGCCCGCGAGCGCGAGCTGGCGGCGCAGCGCGAGTACGTGCTGGCCCAGCGCAACATCGAAACGCTGCGGGACCGCTGGGCCGAAGTCCTGGACCGGATCCTGGAAGGAAGGTGAGCGATGCCGGAGAACCCCCGACGACCCGTGGACCGCGAGCGCAGCCGGGCCTGCATGGCCGAGGCCGAGACCGCGCTGGGGCGGAAGGACCGCGATGCGGCGCGCCGGGCGCTGGAGCTCGCGATGGCGCACGACTCGTCCGACGACGAGCTGCCGATGCTGCTCGCCGTGCTCGAGCTGGAGGACGGCCGTTGCGCGCACGCGGCGCGCGGCGCCTTGCGGGCGCTCGAGCTGCGCTGGTTCCATCCCGCCGCGCTGAATCTGCTGGCCGTGGCCGCGATGGACGTGCAGCGGTTCGACCTGGCGGTGGAGCTGGCCGAGCGGGCCCTCCGCGCGGCGCCGGGTTTCGTCCGCGCCCGCAAGAATCTCAAGCAGGCTCGTCGGCAACGCAAGCAGCTCCGCCGCGGCGGCGCCGCGCAGCGGCCGGGCGCGGAGTTCCCCGTGGACGAGATTCGGGCGCTGCTCGACCGCGCGGGACCGGTGCTGTCGGCCGTGGTGGTGGCGACCGAGAGCGGTGACGCGCTCGCGCAGCTGGACTCGCTACGCGGCGTGGCGGGGCGGATCCTGGTCCTCGACGCCTGCGGCGAGCGCGGCACGGTCTCGCCGCCGCCGGATTCCCGCGTCGAGGTCCGGCGCTGGAGCTGGGACGACGATCCCGGGTCGGCCTGGAACGAGGGACTGCGTAGCGTCTGCGGCGACTGGGTGCTGCTGCTGGGGCCCGGAGAGCGGCTGCGCGAGGCGAGCGCCCGGACCTGGGCGACGACCCTGGCGCGATCGCGCGCGCTGGTGCAGACCGTCGAGATCCGGCCGGCCGGATCGGGCGTCGGGGTGCGCAAGCCGCGGCTGCTGCGCAACGCACCCGGGCTCGCGTTCAGCGGGCGCTGGTGCCCGGACCTCGGCGAGTCGCTGGCCGCGCTGCTGCCGCGTTGGGGGCTCGAGGCGGGAGACGCGCCGCTCACGCTGGATCTGGAACCGACCCTCGAGCCGCCAGGGATCCCCGAGGAACGGCTCCACCTCGAGCGCGACCTGCGTGACGACGGCGGCAACCGCCGGGCCCGGCTGCGGCTCGGCGTGCTGTCGCTGCGCGAGGGCCGCTACGCCGACGCGTTGGAGGAGATCCGGCGTGCGCGACGGGCGCTCGACTCGCCGGAACGGGAGTGGAGCGCGTTCGACTTCGAGGAGCCGTGCACGCTCGAGGCGTACGCGCTGGCCTGCCTGGGCCGCAACGACGAGCTGCTGGCGCGGCTCGCCGAGTACCGGAGACACCTCCGGCCGACCCGGAACATGCTCTACCTCGAGGGTCTTGCGTTGCTCGGCCGACGGCAGCCCGGGCGTGCCGCGGACGTGCTGGCCGAGGCCCTGTCGCTGGAACCGGCGCCGACGCACGCCGCGCCGCTGGTGGAGGCTCACGGGCCCGACCTGCCGAACCTGCTCGGCGCCGCCCGCCTCGACCTGCACGACCTCCCCGGCGCCCGCGCGGCATTCGAAACGACGCAAACGATCGATCCCGCCAACCTGGAGGCACGACTCGGACTGCTCGGGCTGCGGCTCTCCGACGGCGAGCTGGAGGAGGTGCTGCACGAGCTGGACCGGCTGGTGCAACAGCACGGCGACGAGCCGCGCGTCTGGCTGGCCGGCGGAATCGTGCTCGGCCGCGTCCCCTCGCTCGCCACCGCGGCGCTTCAGTGGATGGAGGAGGGACACCGCCGCTGTCCCGACGACCGGCAGATCCGGCAGCGTCTCGGCGAGGCCCATCTGCGCTGCGGCGACGGGCGACGGGCGCTCGAGGTGTGGGAGCCCGGCGCGGCCGTTGCCGGTGCCGCGGATGTCGCCGCCGCGCTGGCCTGCGGGGAGCCGTTGCCCGCGTTGCCTGCGGACCGCAAGGGCGATGCGCTGGCCGGCGAGCTCCTGGGCTGGTTCCGGACCTGGATGACCTGCGGGGCGCTCAGCGCGCTGGACCGGGCGCTGACCGACATCGCGCGCGCCGAGCGGGCCGTGCCCGGGTTCGCCGAGCGCACCGCCGTGTGGCTGACCGAGATCGGACAGACCGAGGCGGCTTCGAGAGCGCGGGCCCGCGCGGGCTCGCCCGGAGAAGCGCCGCGATGACCGGCGGCGCGGCCGAGCGGGTCGTGGACGCGATCGTGGCCGGGCTCGCGCTCGCCCCGGACGACACCGTGCTGTACCTCGGTGCCGGGGACGACCGGATCTCGCGCGAGCTGGCCGCACGCTGCGCGAAGTTGCGAGCGCTGCCCGGTCTCGACCCCGCCGGGCTCGGCGTTGCCGGAGCGCAGCGATTCAACAAGGTCGTGCTGTACGACACGTTCGACAAGCTGTCCCCGTACGGCTTGCAGGTGCTGCTGGAGCGGTTGCTTCCCCTGACGACCCCCGACTGCCGCCTGTTCCTGGGGTCGATCCCGCATCGCGGCCAGCGGGCTGCCGGAGTGTCCGCGGCGCGCCGGCTGTTCGGAATGCTCGGCCGCAGTCGCGGGCCGGCGGTCTCCGATCGGGTCTGGAGCGGACCCGAGGTGTGCCGGGTGCTCGGGAACGTCGGACTCTACTGCTCGTTCGTCGAGGACAGCGACAGCGCCACGGGCCGCGACTTCGTGGACGTGATCGCCACGCGGGACGGAGCCCCGCTCCACCGCGGCAAGCGGACCCTGCAGCCGGCCCGCGCAGGCGGCGGAGCTCAGTCGGACGGTGGCGGCGGGGTGTAGCGGGTCTCGAGACGTTCGCGCTGCCGCTGCCGCTCGAGCGCCAGCCGGATCAGCTCGTCGAGCAGATCCGGGTAGGCCAACCCGGAGGCCGCCCACAGCTTGGCGTACATGCTGATCCGCGTGAAGCCGGGGATCGTGTTCAGCTCGTTGACGAACAGCCGGCCGGTACCCCGCTCGAGCAGGAAGTCCGCCCGGGCCATCCCCGCGCCGTCGATCGCGCGGAACGCGCGCACGGCGAGATCCCGCACCTCGCGGGTCTGGGCCTCGTCGAGCGGCGCCGGAATGACCAGTCGCGAGGCCTCGCCGGAGAGGTACTTGGCCCGGTAGTCGTAGAACTCCTCGCTCGGCAAGATCTCCCCGGGGACCGAGGCGCGCGGCTCGTCGTTGCCCAGCACGCTGCACTCGATCTCGCGCGCGTCGATGCCACGCTCGACCACGGCCTTGGTGTCGTAGCGAAACGCCTCGGCGAGACCGCGCGCGAGCCCCTGCGCGTCGCGCGCCTTGGTGATACCGACGCTCGAGCCCATGTTGGCGGGCTTCACGAACACGGGAAAGCCCAGCGCCGTCGCGGCGCGCGACGCGGCGGCGGGATCCCGCTGCCAGTCCGGAGCCCGCACGGCGACCCAGTCCACCTGCGGCAGTCCCGCGGCCTGGAACAGGCCCTTCATCAGCACCTTGTCCATCCCGACGGCGGAGGCCGCGACACCGCAGCCGACGTAGGGCACTCCGGCCAGCTCGAGGAATCCCTGCACGGTGCCGTCCTCGCCCTGGGGCCCGTGCAGCACCGGAAACACCACGTCGATGCGTTCCGCGGCGCCGGGGTCGTCCAGCGGGACCAACGGCGCGCTGCGCTCGCCCGGCAACAGCGCCGCGGAGCGCCGCGGTTCGCCGGACCGCGACGCATCGCGTGCGTCCCCGGCGGACTCCGGCAACAGGAACCGCGCGTTCGCCGAAAGGGTGGCGTGCGCGTCGGGACCGGCGATCCAGCGACCCTCGGGGGTGACGCCGATCTCCAGCACGTCGTAGCGGCCGCTCGCGCGCAACGCGTCGATCACCGAGCGGGCCGAGGCCAGCGAGACCTCGTGCTCACCGGAGCGCCCGCCGAACAGCACGCCGACACGGATCTTCTCGTCGCCCATCGACAGGGAGGCTAGCCCGGGCCCCGGGGACCGTCAACCGCCGAGCAGCTTCTCGCGTTGCTCCGCCCGCTGAACCGCCAGTGCCAGGACCGCCGCGATCGCCAACACGAATCCGATGCGGTTCTGGATCGTCCAGCCGAGCACGTCCGCGGCGTCGAACCCCTCCAGCGCCGGCACGGCCGGGTTCCAGAACGGCGAGACGCGAAGCTGCACGCCGCCGAAACCGGTCAACACGCCGTTGACGATCAGCGCAGCGGCCGAGGCCAGCGCGCCCGTGGCCTCGCTCTTGAACAGCGCGGCGAGCGCCATCCCGACCGCGAGATAGAACACCCCGGCCTGGAACGCTCCGTACAGCGCCCCCGCCGGGAACCCGGTCAGGAAGACGTAGGTCACCGTCGCCAGCAGTGCCTCGGAGAGCAGCAGCAGCAGGCAGGCCGCGACGAACTTGGCCAGCCAGACGCGGTGGGTGCCGCCGGGAACCGTGTAGGCGATCTCCAGGGTCCGCCGGTCGATCTCGCCGGCGATGATCCGTACGCCGAGCAGGATCGCCAGGGCGGTCAGCGGCACGGAGATGATGCCCTGCGCGTTGTACGGCAGGTAGGCTTCCTGGCGCCAGCCCGCGAGCAGCTGGAACGCCAGGTAGGCCGGCCACAGCAGCGGCAACGCGGGCACGGCCCAGAACAGCCGCCCCGAAAGCGACCGCGCCGAGAGCCGCAGCAACCGTAGCGAATCCGGAACGTCGCGTAGCCGGGAGCGCCACGTCCGCCGTTCGCGCGGCCCGCTCATCCGACGCTGCCTCCGGTGAAGGTCAGCATCAGGTAGCCGTCCTCCAGCGACGGCGTGGCCGGCTGCGCCGTTTCGTGCGGGCGGTGCGGGCAGATCACGCGCATCCGCGCCCGGCCGTCCGGCTGCGGTACGTGGTCGACGACGCTCGCGTCGTCCGGTAGCCGCGTTTCCTCCTCCGCGGACAGGGTGACCGTCCACACGCCGCCCGCGGCCTGCTCCGCCAGCTCCGCCGGCGGGCCGTCGAAGACCATCCGCCCGCGGGACAGCACGATCACCCGCGGGCAGGCCACGGCCACGTCCTCGACGACGTGCGTCGAGAACAGCACCACGCGGCCCTCGGCCAATCGCGAGAGCAGGTTGCGGAAGCGGATCCGCTCGCGCGGGTCGAGACCGACCGTCGGCTCGTCGACGATGATCACCGGCGGCAGACGCAGCAGCGTCCGCGCCACCGCGACCCGCTGGCGCATCCCGCCGGAATAGCTGCCGATCCGCTCGTCGGCGCGCTCGCCGAGCCCGACCTCGGTGAGCAGCCGGTCCACGCGCTCGCGCCGGCGCTCGGCCGGCTTGATCTCGTACAGCAGCGCGTAGTACTCGAGGTACTCGCGCGCGGTCAGGTTGACCGGCAGGCCGAAGTCCTGGGGGAGATAGCCGACGTAGCGGGCGAGGTAGCGTCGCAGCTTGCCCAGCGGGACCCCGCCCACGTCGATCCGGCCCAGCGACGGCTCCAGGATCCCGGCCAGCTGCCGCAGCAGCGTCGTCTTGCCCGCGCCGTTGGGGCCGAGGATCCCGATCATCCCGCGCTCGGCGCGGAAGTGGATCCGCGACAGCGCGACGACCTCCTGACGCGGCAGGTCGAGCCCGAACACGCGCCGGCTGAAGCGGCGCCACATGCCGCGGGTGCGGCGGAAGCGCAGATCCTCGGGCGACACCCGGAGGTCGCCGCGCGAGATCCGCACCGCCGTCCGGCGACCCTGTTGCACGATCAGCACCAGCACGGTGACCGCGATCACGAACCACAGCCGGAAGGCCGGCCGCTCCTCGGCCAGCATCGGCAGTACCCAGCTCGACATCGCGAAGTAGGTCATCGCGACCGCCGGCAGCAGGCCGCCGAGCACACCCTCGACGCCGCCCGGCAACGCGCGACCCATCCGATCGACCTTGCCCCGGGCGCGCCGCACCTCGTTCAGCATCGCCACCGCGAACACGGTGGTGGCCAGCAGGAACATCAACTGCCAGAAGCTCGAGCCGACCGCCTGCGTCAGGTAGCCGGCGCCGAGCGCGAGCAACCCCAGCGGCGCGATGCGCTCGCGGGCGTCGACGGGATCGAACGGGCGGCCGCCGCGGGCCAGCACGCGTTGCGCGAACAGCTCCGGCAGGCGCCACGCCGCCGCGATCGGACCCGGCTTGCCGTAGACCTTCTTGAGGTAGCGCACGTCGAGCGGCGGCGGCCCGTCTTCCGGTGCTACCGGCTCGGGACGGTCCGGCCGGCGCAGCACGAGCACCACGACGCCCATCAACAAGGCCGCCACCAGCACGGTGGTCAGGATCTTCCAGGTCATCGAGGTGATCAGGCCCGCGGCGATCAGCGGGGTCATCACCGCGGTCGTGGCGCCGACCCAGCCGATCATGATCCAGGGCCCGACGCGTCCGAACAGCCGGTCCAGCCGGTGCAGCATCACGAAGCCGACCGGGATCACCAGCAACGTCAGCAGCGTCGAGGTGATCAGCCCACCCATCACCACCGTCGCGAACGGCGGCCAGATCTCGTTCTCGCGTCCGGTCACGATCGCCAGCGGCCACAGGCCGGCGACGGTGGTCGCGGTGGTCATCAGCACCGGACGGGCCCGTTCGCGCACCGCCGCCAGCGCCGCGGCTCCGGCGAGGTCCTGCCCGCCGCGGACCCGCTGCTGCATCCGGTCGACCAGCAGGATCGCGGGGTTGACGGTCAGCCCGATCAGCGCCACCACGCCCACCAGCGCCATCGGGTCGGCCGGCGTTCCGGTCAGCACCAGCGACCAGGTCGCGCCGAGCGCCGTCAGCGGCAGCGAGACCAGGACGAGCAACGGCAGGGTCAGCGACTCGAAGGTCACCGCCAGCACGGCGAACAGCAGCAGCACCACCGGCACCAGGATGCGCTTGAACCAGTCGCGGCTGGGGTCGCCCGCCGGCGTCTCGATCGTGTAGCCGGTGGGGCGGTGCACCGCCTGGATCGCCTGCGTGACCTGCTGCTCGAGCGCCTGGCGGGCCGGACCGGTCTGCGGGGCCTGCGATCCGTAGCGGTAGAACACGCTCAGCTCGCGACGCCCGTTCTTGTGCTGGATCGTCGGCGAGGCCGGCATCTTGCGCACGGCGGCCACGGAACGCACGGGCAGGATGCCGGCCGGGGTGGCCATTCGCAGCTCGCCGAGCCGCCGCGCGATGTTGCCGGTGTCCGCCTCGCGCCGGACCGTCAACGGGATCTCCTCGCCGTCGCGGGTCGTGAAGCCGACCCGCATCTCGACGCCCTCGCGACGCAGCACGCCGAGAGCCGGCAACACCTGGTTGGCGGTCAGGCGGAACGCCGCCAGGCTGGCCTCGTCGGGAACCACCCAGACCTCTTCCTGGCCGGCGCGGCCGGAACGGCTGGCCGTCTCGATCTCGGGAACGGATTCGAGCTGGCGCTGGACGTCGCCGGCCAGCCGCCCCAGCAGCCCGGCGTCGGGCCCGGACAGCACGACCTCGTCCTGCCCGCCGCCGAGCAAGCTCGCCAGATTCCCGCCCCCGCCGCCACCCGAGTCCCCTTCGCCTCCGGCCTCGCCCGGATTGCGCACCTCCAGCCCGTCGACCTCCTTGGCCGCGGCACGCACCATGCCGCGGATGCGCGCGGCGTCGACTCCGGCCGGCCGCTCGTGCTTGGGCAGCATGTAGACGGTCAACGAGCCGTTGACCAGGGCGTTGTTCTCCTGCAGGAACGATTCCACGCGCTCGACGCCGTCGACCCGGCGCACCTGCTGCTCGAGCCGGTCGAGGATCGCGACCGCCTTGTCCAGCGTGGCGTCGCTGGGCAGCTCGACCGAGAACTGGACCGGGTTGGCCTCGGGGGCCTCGCGGGTCAACGAGCTGAAGGCAACCCACGGCAGCGCGATCACGACGGTCAGCACGACCGCCAGCGCCACGACGGTCAGCCAGCCCGCGGGCCGGCGCAGCGCCACGATCAGAAAGCCCCCGAACAGCTCGCGGGCCCGGTCGGGCGGATGCAGGCCGCCGAGCTCCTCGCGCCGGAGGCGGATGCGCGCGATGCGGGCCAGCGCGGCCGGTGCGGCAAGGTGGCGGGCCAGCAGCGGCACCAGCCCCACCGCGACCACCAGCGAGCCCGCCAGCGGCAGCAGCACCGCGAGCACCATGATCTCGAGAAACGACTTGAACTCGGCCTGCTCGAACTCCAGGAACGTGATCGGCAGGAACACCACCGCGGTGGTGATGCTGGCGGCCAGGATCGCGCGCACCGTGCGGCGCACGCCCTCCTCCGCCGCGTGGTCCGCCACCGCACCGTGCTCAAGGCGGCGCTGCACCGCCTCGTAGACCACGATGCTGTTGTCGACCAGCATGCCGATTCCGACCGCGAGACCGAAGATCGTGATCAGGTTCAGCGACTGCCCGACGACGAACAGCAGCGCCAGCGCCGCGAGCAGGCTGACCGGAACCGCGACGCCGACGACCGCGACGGCGCGCCACTGTCGCAGGAACAGGAACAGCACCACCAGCGCGATCAAGAAACCGGAGGCGCCGAGCTGCTTGAGCCGGTCCAACCGCTCCTGGACCAGCTCCGAGGCGTCGAAGCTGACCGTCAGGCCCAGGCCGTAGGGCGCGAACTCGGCGTTCAGCTCCTCGACCCGTCGGTGCAGCGCCCGGCCGAGCCGGACCAGGTTGGCGCCTTCCTCCTGGAACACGATCAGGGCCAGCGAGGGCTTGCCGTCGACCCGCGACACCGTCTGTCTGCGCGCCGTGGCCTCGTCGATCTCGGCGACGTGACGCAGCAACACCGGCAGCCCCGGGCGCACGCGGGTCTCGCCCAGGGCGAACACCCCGGTCATGCGACCGTCCAGCACCACCGCCGTCCGGCCGCGCTCGTCCTCGATGCCGCCCAGGTAACGTTGCCGGCCGACGACGCGCTGCAGCGAGCCCATCACCTCGTCCGGCGAGATGCCGACCGCCGCGCAGCGATCGGGGTCGATCCGCACCGTCACCTCGCGCGGCGACCCGCCGAGCACGACGACTTGCGAGACGTCGCCGACCGAGGCGAGCCGCGGCTCGACCCGGTCCTCGATCAGCCGGCGCAACACGTCCAGGTCCTCGCGCCCGTGGGCGCTGATCACCATCACGAACCGGCTGGCCACGCTGAGGTTGTTGTTGCTGACGTCGATGAACGTGCCCTGCGGCTGGCGCCGCGCCAGGTCGGAGGCGACGCGGCGCAGCTCCAGCTCGCGGACCTTGATGTCGCTGTCGGCCTCGAACCGCACGGTGAACGTACCGCCGGGTCCGCGGATGCTGCCCTCGGTCTCCTCGACGTCCGGCAGCTCCGAGGCCCGCGCCGCGAGCGGCAGCAGGATCTCGCGCTCGACGATCTCGGGCTCGCTGCCGGGACGCAGGAAGCTCACCGTGAGCCGGTTGCCCTCGATCGGCGGGATCAGCTCGACCGGGATCTGCCGCCACGCGATCAGCCCGAGCAACACGATGCCGAGGAAGAACATCGACGTGGCGACCGGGCGCCGCACCGGCAGGGCGAACGGGTTCATTCGCGCGTCTCGCGTAGGCGTCGCGGGGTCAGGCCGTCGAGGATCCGGTACAGACACGGGATCACGAACAGCGACGCCACCGTCGAGGCCAGGATGCCGCCGATGATCGTCAGCGCCAGCGGGCTGCGTAGCCGCGCCGCCTCGCCCGTGCCGAGCGCCAGCGGCAACAGCGCCAGCACGGTGGTTGCGGTGGTCATCAGGATCGGCCGCAGACGCAGCGCCGCCGCGCGGGCCAGCGCGGCGTCCCGCCCGCGGCCGCGCCGCATCAGCCGTCTCGCCGAGTCGATCAGCAGGATCGCGTCGTTCACGGCGATCCCGCCCAGCACGATGATGCCCAGTGTCTCCATCACGCCGAGCGGGCGGCCGAGCGGCACCAGCACCGCCGCCACCCCGGCCAGCGCCAGCGGCACCGCGGAGACCACGGTCAGCGGGTGGATCAACGACTCGAACGTCCCGGCCAGCACCATGAACACCAGCACCAGCGCCAGGATCCCGGCCAACCGCAGCTCGTCGAAGGTGCGGGCGCGCTCCTCCTCCTCGCCGGCCAGCCGCGTCCGCAGTCCGGGCGGCAGCTCGGCCGTGGCGAGAATCTCGCGGGCGGCGTTCATCGCGGCCGGGAAGTCCGATCCGGGAGCGATCCGCGCCGTCACCAGCGCCACGCGGCGCTGGTCGCGACGGAAGATCTCGCGCGCGCCCTCCTCCGGCCGCAGTCGCGCCACGTCGGCCAGCACCAGCCGCGTGCCGTCGGGCGTCGTCAGCGGGACGTTGAGCAGCGTGTCGCGCCGCACCCGGGGCAGGCGCAGCACCACGCCCCGTTCCTCGTCCCCGATCGACATCACCGTGACCTCGCGGCCGTCCAGCGCGGACTCCAGCACCGCGGCCACGAGCTGCAGGTCGACGCCGAGCCCGTCGGCCAGACCGCGGTCCAGCTCGACCCGCAGCTCGGGCGGCCCGCCTTCGAACGAGGAGCGGACGTTCCACAGCTCGGGCCGGGCGGCCAGGGCCGCGCTGAGGCGCGCCGCGCCGGTGCGCAGGTCCTCGAGCGACGCCCCCGTCAGCTCCACCTCGACCGGCGGGCCGGAGGTGCCCAGCGCCTGGGCGAGCGCCGAGGTGCCGACCTCCCAGCTCGCCTCCAGCGCCGGCAGCTGCTCCACGGCCGTCTTCGCCGCGGCCACGACCTGCGTGCCGCTGCGCCCGCCCGCGCGCAGCCGCACCAGGATCCGCGCCGTGTTCTCCTCGGTCTGCTCCTCGCGAATCAGCCGGTCGTCCTCGGGCAACCGTCCGACCTCGGACTGCATCGCGACCAGGTCGTCTCCCGCCGCCTCGCGCAGGATCTCCTCGACGGCGGCCACGGTCGCCGCGGTGGCCTCGACCCGCTGGCCCGGCCGGGCGACGAGCCGCACCGAGAACTGGCGCGGATCGGAAGGCGGCAGCAGCTCGGTTCCGAGACCGACCAGCAGCCACACACCCGCAGCCGCGGCCACCGCGGCCAGCGGCACCACCAGCCACGCCCGCGGCAGCAGGGCCGCCACCATGCGTTCCACCAGGCCGCGCCCGGGGTCGACCGCCCGCGCCCCGGCGCGCGGCAGCAGCCAGCCCGACAGCGCCGGGATCAGCAGGATCGCGACCCCGAGCGACACCAGCAGCGACACCACGACCGTGAACGCCAGCCCCTCGACCAGCCGGGCCGCGAGGCCGCGCACGAACAGCACCGGCAGGAACACCGAGCAGGTCGTCAGCGTGCTGGCCACGATCGCCCCGCCGACCAGTCCGGCGCCGCGTGCGGCGGCCTCGGCGGGCACGTCCCCGCGGCCGAGCCGCCGGAAGATGCTCTCCACCACCACGATCGCGTTGTCGACCAGCAGGCCGATCCCGAGCGCCAGCCCGCCCAGCGTCATCACGTTCAAGCTCTGGCCGGCGAAGTGCATCAGGAACAACGTGCCGAGCAACGACACCGGCACGGCGGTGATGACGACGACCGTCGGACCGGCCGAGCGCAGGAACAGCACCAGCACCAGCACCGCCAGCAACACGCCGATCAACGCCGCCTGCTCCACGTCGCTGACCGAATCCTCGATCAGCGCCGCCTCGTCGGCGACGATCCGTGCCTCGACCCCGGGCAGGTCGTCGCGAATCCCGTCGAACGCGTCGTGGACCGTGCGCGACACCGCGACGGTGTTGGCGCCGGCCTCCTTGAAGATCTGCAGCCCCACGCCCTCGACCCCGTCGACGCGCACGAGGTGGGTGATCTCGGCGTCGGCGGGCCGCACCGCGGCCACGTCGCCGACCTTGACCGCGACGGTGCGCCCCGAATCGTCCCGCGAGTAGTCCAAGACGACGGCGGCGATGTCCTCGGGCTTGCGGAAGCGCGAGATGCCGCGCACCAGGTAGACCCGGCCCTCCTCCTCCAGCGTCCCCGCGTTGACGTCGACGTTGGCCGCGATCAGCCGTTGCTCGAGCGTCGCGATGGTCAGCCCGTGGGCCTCCAGCAGGTAGGGGTCGATCTCGACGCGCACCTCGCGGTCGCGTCCGCCGAGCACCCGGACTTCCGCGACGCCGTCGAGCCGCTCCAGCGCGATCGCCACCTGGCGCAGCGCGATGCGTCGCAGCTCCGCCAGGTCGGGCCGGCCGCCCGGGGCCACCAGCCCGATCGTCAGCACCGGGGCCTGGCGCGGATCGAAGTGACGCACCAGCACCTCGTCCACGTCGGGGTCGGACCGGATCGGTCCGATCGCCTTCTCGACATCGACCAGCGCGAGGTCCATGTCGGCGTCCCAGTCGAAGACGACGGTGGCGACCAGTCGGCCGGTGCGCGCGACCTGCCCGATCTCCCGAATGCCGCGG
>JBFKMV010000051.1:0-27787 GCA_041629655.1 Candidatus Polarisedimenticolaceae bacterium | reverse complement strand
GCCGTACCGGACCAGCACCGTCACGATCTGCCGGTAACGGCCGATGTGGCGCGCGGTGCGCGAGAGCTTGCCGAATCTCTGGAACATCGACCGTCATGCTACACGAGGGTGGCCGCAGATCGCCCGCGGAGCCGTCCTTTTCGCGGCCCTCGACGCGGCCGGAGATTTTGCGGCCGGAACTCCGCCGAAGTTCGGTATAGTCGGCAGATCCGTGTGCGATGCTCCGGGAAGAGTTGTGCCCGGGGGCATCATCCGAGAACCGATAGGGAGGGGACATGCGATCGAAAACCTTTCTGCTGACGGCCATGGCGCTGACGCTGCTGGTGACCGGGACGACCGTCGCGCAGGCCCAGGGGACGATCAGCGGCACGGTCACGGCCAAGGAGACCGGTGAAGGACTCGCCGGAGCCACCGTGCTGGTGATCGAGAGCAACCGCAGCGTGACGACCCACACCGACGGCTCGTACACGATCACCGTGCCGCCGGGGAGCTACACCCTGCTGGTGACCAAGACCGGTCACGCCTCCGGGCGACAATCGGTGACCGTAGCGGCCGGTGCGACCGTCACCGCGAACTTCGAGGTCGCCGAGCGGCTGACCCAGTTCGGCGAGAACGTCGTCGTCGTCGGGTCACGTACGCGGCGGACCGCCATCGAGACGCCGGTGCCGGTGGACGTCGTCGCGGCCGACGACCTGATCGACACCGGCCAGACCGAGACGAGCCGGATGATCCAGTTCCTGGCTCCGTCGTTCAACTTCTCGACCTCGACCGTCAGCGACGGAACCGACATCGTCCGGCCCTCGACGCTGCGCGGCCTCGGCCCCGACCAGACGTTGGTGCTGGTCAACGGCAAGCGGCGTCACAACAGTGCGCTGGTCCATGTCAACGGCTCGATCGGTCGCGGAACGGCCGGCGTCGACCTCAACGCCATCCCGCCCAGCGCGATCGACCGGATCGAGGTGCTGCGCGACGGCGCGGCGGCGCAGTACGGCTCGGACGCCATCGCGGGCGTGATCAACATCATCCTCAAGTCGGACAGCGAGGCGACCCGCGTCGACATGAGCGCCGGCCAGAACTTCGATGAGGACGGCGAGACGTACACGGTCGGCGTCAACCGTGGCTGGAGCATCTTCGGCGACGGCTTCTTCAACATCAGCGCCGAGTTCCGCGACCGCGGTTTCACCAACCGCGCCGGGCAGGACCCGCGGCGGATCTTCAACTATCTCGAGCAGGAATTCGGCATGCCGGCGCTGTCCGACAGCGACGGCGACGGCACCTGCGACGGCGGCGGCAGCTGCACGCTCGACCCGCGGGAGGCGACCTACAACCGCCTCAACCATCGCTACGGCGACGCCGCCTCGGAGAACGCCTACGTGTGGTTCAACTCCGAGATCCCGGTCTCGGACAACCTCGATCTGTACTTCTTCGGCGGCTACTCGGATCGTGACGGCGAGTCGGCCGGGTTCAACCGGCTGCCCAGCCAGAGCCGCACCAACGTGCTGATCCACCCCGCCGGGTTCCTGCCGCGGATCAACACGCGCGTCAACGACTACTCCTTCTCGGCCGGCGCGCGCACCACCGTCGGCGAGGACTGGACCCTCGACGCCAACGTGACGACCGGGATGAACGAGTTCGAGTTCATCATCTCGAACTCCGCCAACACCTCGCTCGGCACGCTCAGCCCGACCATGGCCGACGCCGGCACGTTGAGCTTCGGGCAGACGACGTTCACCGCCGACCTCTACACGGCCGTGGACTGGGGCCTGGCCAAGCCGACCGCGGTCGCCGTGGGTCTCGAGTTCCGCAAGGACGAGTACGAGATCGAGGCCGGCCAGCCCGAGTCGTACATCGACGGCTGCGCCGACGACATGGACGCCTTCCCGTGCTTCGCCGACCAGTTCGGCGGGCGCGCGCCGGCGGGCATCCAGGTCTTCCCCGGCTTCCAGCCGGCCAACCAGGTCGACAAGTCGCGCGACAACATCGCGATCTACGGCGACATCGAGATGAACCCGTCCGAGGATTTCCTGTTCGGGGTGGCGGCGCGGTTCGAGGATTACAGCGACTTCGGCAGCAAGCTGGTCGGCAAGCTGACCGGCCGTTACGCCTTCACCGAGGAGTTCGCGCTGCGCGGGTCCGCCAGCACCGGCTTCCGCGCGCCGTCGCTGCACCAGTCGAACTTCAACAACATCAGCACGCAGTTCGTGCTGATCGGCGGCGTGACCACGCCGCTCGAGGTCGGCACCTTCCGGATCGGCAGCCCCGTCGCCAATGCGCTGGGCGCCGAGCCGCTGAAGGAGGAGACCTCGGTCAACTACGGCGCCGGCTTCACGGCCAAGCCGATGCCGAATCTGTTGATCACGGCCGACGTGTTCAAGATCGACATCGACGACCGGATCGTGATCTCGGGTCAGTTCCGCGCCGCGGACAGCCAGGAGCTCGCCGACATCCTCGACCCGTTCGGCGTCAACGCCGCGCAGTTCTTCACCAACGCGATCGACACCGAGACCGAGGGCGCGGAGATCGTCGTGGCCTGGACGCGCGGCTTCGGGGACGACCAGCGGATCAGCCTGACCGGCGCGGGCGCCTGGAACGACACCCAGGTGGTCGGCAGCGTCCGCACCCCGGCCCCGCTGGCCGGGCTGGGCGAGACGCTGTTCAACCGCACCGAGCGCACCTTCGTGGAGCGCGGGCAGCCGCGGGAGCACTACACGGTCTCGGCCAAGTACGCCAAGGGCCCGTTTACGGCACTGACGCGGTTCAACAAGTTCGGCGCGGTGACGACCGCGGAAAGCGCGTCGGACCCATCGATCGACCAGACCTTCACCGGCAAGTGGCTGACCGACCTCGACCTGAGCTATCGGTTCAACAACGGCGTCCGCTGGACCGTCGGCGCCAGCAACATCTTCGACGAGTTCCCGGACAAGCAGCGTGACGAGATCTCGTTCAACGGCATCTTCCAGTACCCGCGGCGCACGGCGCCGTTCGGGTTCAACGGCGGGTACTACTACACCCGGCTGTCGTTCGTGATCCCGTAAACCGATCGACCGGCGGGCGGCGCCCGGAAGCCGCCCGCCGCGCCCGTCTCGATCGGTGGCCCGCGGGAGGCTAGAATCCCCGGCGCGGGAGGGGGAGCCCGATGGCGGAGCCGCGCTCGATCGACGACGTCTGTGAGGTGACGGTGTTTCCGGGTGCCGGCGCGGCAGCGGACGCGCCGCCGGACCTGTTGATCGAGATCCCCCACGGGGCGACGCGGCGGCGGGACTACGACGCGATCCGCTCCCGGTTGACCAGCCGGCTTCCGGAGCGGCTCGAGCAGTTCTTCTTCGTCAACACCGACGTCGGCGCCCCGGAGTGCGCGGCGGAGATCGCCCGGCGCCTCGCGGCAAGCGAGGCGTCGCGGCGGCTCACGGTGCTGGTCGTGCGCGCGCTGATCCCGCGCACGTTCATCGACTGCAACCGCGTGGCGGATCCGGGTGCCGGCTCGCCGGCGCTGACGCCGCTGCGGCCGCAGTACATCACCGACGCCGCGGACGTGGCCCTGCTGCGGCGGCTGTTCGACGCCTACACCGAGGTCGCCGTCGCGGCCTACGAGCGGGTCGTCGCCCGCGGCGGCCTGGGGCTGATCCTCCACTCCTGCGCCCCGCGCTCGGTCCGGGTCGACGCCATCGACGACGACATCGTGGGCACGCTGCGCCGGGCCTACGAGCCCGGCGTCTACGAGCGCTGGCCGGAACGGCCGCCGGTTGAGATCATCAGCGAGACCGGCGACGGGGAATCGCTGGCGCCGCCGCGGCTGGTCGAGGCGATCCGCGAGCGCTTCGCCGGGATCGGCATCGAGGTCGCGGCCAACGTCAGCTACAAGCTGGACACCGCATCGATGGGTTACGTCCACTCGGCGCGCTACCCCGAGCGCGTGCTGTGCATGGAACTCAACCGGGCCCTGCTGGCCGATCCGTTCTCCCCGTTCGAGGAGATGCGGATCGGTGTGGCGAAGGTGCGCCGCCTCTCCGGCCCGATTGCCGAGGCATGCGGGGAGTGGCTCGGCGCCCGCGTCTGATCGGCTCCGCCCACGGGCGCCCCGCCGCCCCCCGGGAGTCCCTTCGACTGCGTGGCTTACGGACAGCCTTGCAGGGTGTCCTCCCTCAGCGTCGTCCCCCACGGGCCGAGCAGGCAGGTCTTGGCACGGCCGCGGACCTGGTAGTAGAACGCCTCGCCCGGAGCCGGAACCTCGGTGTCCATCACGCTCGTGGCCGTCGTGCCGAACGCGAAGCACTCCGTCCAGTAGAAGTTCTCCATCCCGCGCAGCTCGTCGAGCAGCCCCCGCGCCACGTCGTACTTGCTGGCCCGGGAGTCGGCCCCCCAGGAGAGCGTCAGCTTGTCCGCCGACCAGGACAGACCTGCGGTCTCCTGCGGCGCGTTGCCCGATTGGACGCAGTCCGGGTCGTTGCAGTCCACCAGGTCGTCGCAGTCGTTGTCGATCCCGTCGGTGCAGACCTCGTTCTCCTGCGGCCCGACGTTCGGGTCGGCGTCGTCGCAGTCGCCTCCCTCGCAGGGCAGCGCCCCGTCCCCGTCCCCGTCGGTCGAGCAGCCGCACCCGACCTCGACGAACTCGACGTCGGGCTGCCCGAACGGGAAGTCCTCGTGTTGCGCGAAGATGACGCCGAAGTTCCGGCCGTTCCAGGCCACGTGCGCGCTTGTGTTGCAGAAGCCCTCCACGAGAGTGCCGCGTTCGAGCAGCGCCCCTGCGGCGGACACACGAGCCGCGACGAGCGGCCCCGCCGGACCGCACCCTCCCGGAAACACGGCCTCACCCCAAACGACGAAGAACTCCTCCCCCGTCCACGCGACGTCCGGAAACGTGGCGGACACGCCGTCAGGACTCGCCGCCGAGATCTGCACCTCCCCCGGCGGCAACAGGTTCCCGTCGGCATCGAGCAGGGCGAACCAGACCTGGTCCTCCCCGGTGCGGTCGTCGATCCAGGCCACGGCAAAGCCGCTGTCCGGCCTCCGGTGTAAGATCCGGGGGAAGCTGGCGAAGGTGAAGGGCGCAGGGCGATGGTCCGTCAGCCGGACCTCCGGGCCTGACGCGACGCCGTACGCGTCGAGCGGCTGGAAGAACAGATCGGAGGTCGTCGTGGCGTCGTCGCTTTTCCGGTAGCACCAGCCGTAGCGCTGGCCGTTCCAGGCGAGCCGGCTGTCGCTCCACCGCTCCTCCGAGACATAGACTCCGTTGTTTCGGAGCTCTCCGTCAGGACCGACTCGGTGCAGCCGGACTCCGTCGAGGTTCGGAAACGGAGAGAGGTCAGCCCACAGCACGACCAACTCGCTCCCTGTCCAGTCCAGATCCTCCAGGAAGTGCCCTTCCTCCGCCAGTGGCACCGGCGGTAACGACGGCTTCCCCCAGGGCCCGAGCCTGCGCAGGAACAGGCCCGAGTTCTCGGGATCGGGTGAGTCCAGCGTCTGCCAGGAAACGACCATCTCGAGCCCGGTCCAGACGATGCCCCGCGTCCGGCTGCTTACCGAGACGAAGACTGTCTCCGGAGCGATGCGTTTTCCGTGGACGTCGAGACGCGTAGCGACCTGGGGATTGTCGTCAAAGATGACCGCCCAACCCCGCTCCGCCGTGGTGATCCGTGGCTGGCCCGCGTTGTCGTTCAGGAACACCCTGCGGTTCAACCCGAAGTCCTCGCAGACGCGGTCGCAGCCCTCGTCCAGTTCGCCGTCGCAGTCGTCGTCCCAGCCGTTGCACGACTCCTCGACCCCCGGGCGGATCGCGGCGCTCTGGTCGTTGCAGTCCTCCTGCACGGCGCAGCCCGGTCCCGCTACGTATCCGTCGGCGTCGAGGTCCTCGCACGGCGCCTCCATGGACAAGGCCGTGGCACCGGACACGAACCCAACGGCACCGGCCAGCGTGACCACGAGCGCCCGAAAAGGCAGACCCGCGTCTTGGATGGCCATGCACCTCATGGATCCGGTGTCCCACTGACCTCGATGGAGTAGTCCGACTCGTTGCCGACGTAGTCCACCGTTTTCAGCTTCAAGTAGTAGGTCTGTCCGGCCTCGAGATTGACCAGCGCGTAGGACGGCTGGTTCGCCGGGACGGGCTGGCCGGGATTGTCCCGCGTGAAGGTCCCGCCGGACGTGGTCGAGATTTCCACGTAGACGCCCCTCGCGTCCCGGTTGAAGATCTCGTCCCACGAGACGACCAACTGCTGGCTGCCGGGCGTCATGATGAGACCCGTCGGCGGCGGGGGCGCGATCGTGTCGGTTACCGTGAGCACCAACTCGGCGCTCTGCGGGCCGAGGTTGCCGTCCCTGTCGTAGGCCCGTGCCACGTAGCGGTAGCTTGTACCGACACGGATCTGCATGTCATCGAAGGTGGTCGCCGGGCCGAGATCGGCGAGCACCACGTAGATGCCCGGAGTCACCCCGCGATACAGCAGCACTCCCGCGAAGCCGATCCCGCAGCCGGAGGTGTTCACGTTCAGGCTGTTGGCGAACCCGCCGTTCGTAACGCTGCCCGAGACGGGCGGCGTGCAGATCGGGTCCACAGGGGGCAGGGGCGTGACATCGTCCTCCGACACCGCCGCCAGAATCAGCGGGGTCTCCTGGTAGTCCCAGTACCGTTCCCCCTCTTCCGACAGGTACTCCCCGGCGCCGCCCGTCGGAACATCCACGGCGAGCGGCACGAAGGTCCTGATGCCGCGTGCGAAGTTGAGCATCGGGTCTTCCGGGTCCGAAAGACACTGCATGTCCTCGAAGTTCGGGAGGTCCGGATCTCCGGAGAATTTCCAACCTGCGTCGCCGAAGCGCCCGGGCTGGAAGTCGCCCCCGCTCCGGTTCTCGTTGTAGAAAAACGTCCGCGTGACGTCGCGGAAGCCTCGGGGGGTCTTGTAGTAGGTCACGTAGGTTCCGCGGCTGGTGTCCACCTGGTACCAGTCATCGCCGCTGGAGTCGAAGGAACCCGGCTCGCCGTCGATCGGATCGGCGGCTTGGCTGCCGTGGTTCTGGGAATGCGTTCTCGTGAAGAACAAGGCGGGGGTCTCGCCGGGCGGATTCACGAAGTCGGCCGAGCGGTGGTCGAAGGCGATAACCAGGGCGTCGATCGGATGGACCCGGATGTTGACGATCTGCTCGAGCCAGGTGCCGTAGAAGATCTCCAGCTTGGTCGTGTAACGCCCGCTCATCGCGCCCTGGATGCGCCGGAAGATGCGGACCGGCCCGTCCTTGACGCCCAGGAAGGCGCGGCAGTTCTGGTCCCACTGCCGGCCGGTCTCCGAGGGTCCGAAGGTCTTCCAGCGGCCGATGTCGAGGACGTTCACCGAGTCGTTCAGGGTCCCGCAGTCACCCGGATCGCCGCCCGTCCGGATGCACAGGGCGGAGGGGGTCCAGTTGCCGCGGAAGAACAGGTTGGAGCGGGGAACGGTCGAGATCGAACCCTGATCGGTCGCCTTCATCCATCCGCACGACGGCTCACCCGCAGGCTCGCACGTCTCGGAGCCCGGTCCCGTCCAGGTGACGTAGTCGGCGACGCCGGGCTGGTGGTTCGGAGCCGTAAGCCATGAGTAGGCGTAGACGTAACCCTGCTCTCCGCTGACCGGATCGCGTACCGCAATCCGGTAGCGCACGTTCCGGGTATCCACCCCCGGAGTGCCAACCCAGCTCGATGCGCTCGCGGTCGTCCCCGCGTCGCGCGCCATGAAGGCGATCTCGTCGTTGCCGTCGAGGCCCGTTCCAAGGCCGCCTTCGAACCCGGAGATGACGTAGGTCAGTTCGCATGGATCCCACGCGTACCGGCAGTTCTCGGGCATGTTGTTCAGGAGGCTCTCGTCAACCTCGCGCTCGTCCACCTGGAACGGAATCTCCACCCAGTCGAAACCGGTGTACTTGTAGAGGACGATGCGGTCGACGGGATCGCCGGCGAACTGGGGCAAGAGCTGCCCCTCGAAAACGGCGGGCTCCTGGGTTCGTGTCGTGATGGCGGCTTCAGCGGACGCGCCGCCGAGGAGGGTCAGGCCGAGCACCCCCCCCCCTGAGTAGAAGGGCTGGTAATCGAAAGCGTGTTTTGCGCATGGTGATTCTCCCTTTGTACACCCCGCGCTGTCGCCCCGCGACGGGCGGTGAATCGGCCGCTTGGCTTTCCCGAAGTCTACGCCCGGCTTGGTGCCGCGACAAGTCGCGGATGGCCGGGGTCGGTCGCGGCCGCTTCCTGTCTCCGGCGCCGGCCCCCGGTGCTGCAACCACGGCTCTTTTTCCGGGTGCCGATGTGGGCCGGCCCGCCCGTTACATCATCAGGTCGCTGGCGCCGCCCTCGCTCGTCGCGGCGCTCCGCGAGCGCTTCCATGGCATCGGCATCGAGGTCGCCGCCAACACGAGCTACAAGCTCGACGCCGCCTCGATGGGTTACGTGCTCTCGGCGCGCTACACCGAGCGCGTGCTGTGCATGGAGCTGAACCGGGCCCTGCTGGCCGATCCGTTCACCCCTTTCGAGGAGATGCGGATCGGACGCAGCAAGGTCCGGCGCGTTTCCGTTCCGATCGCCGACGCGTGCGCCGGGTGGCTGGCGCGCCGGCGTTGACGCGAGCGATCGTTTACTGCGAGGTGCCTCCGCCGGGTCCGCGGCAGATCCCGATGCAGTCCGCTCCGCCCCGCTTGGGGTCGCAGTCGTCGCGCGGGTCGTCGATGCAGACCTGTCGCGGGCTCGGGCACTCGAGCCCCGCGAAGCCGCCGCAGGGCTGACCGCCGGGGCCGGCGGCTTCCGTTTGCGGCGCCGAGAGCAGCACGGCGGCGCCCGTCGCGATGACGGCGAGCAGCGCCAGACCTCCGAGGAGTCGGACCCAGGTCGTCTTGTTCATGGAAACCCTCCTTGCTGGTGTTCCCACGACGCTACCCGGGCGACCTCCACGTGTCAACGAATTGTGCCCGGCGGGTCTCAGACCCAGTCCACGGGCTTCCGCAGCACCTCGACCAGCCGCGCCTCGTCGGAGCCCGGCACCGGCTCGTGCCCGTAGGCCCAGCGCACCACGGGCGGCAGCGACATCAGGATCGACTCGACGCGGCCTCCGGTCTCGAGGCCGAACAGCGTGCCGCGGTCGTAGACCAGGTTGAACTCGACGTAGCGGCCGCGGCGGACGAGCTGCCAGTCCCGCTGCTGCTCGGTCCACGGCTGCCCGCCTCGCCGTTCGACGATCGGGACGTACGACTCGAGGAACGCGTCGCCGGCGTGCTTGACGAAGGCGAAGACCTGCTCCAGGTCCTCCTCGAGATAGTCGAAGAAGAAGCCGCCGATCCCGCGCGCCTCGCCGCGATGACGCACGAAGAAGTATTCGTCGCACCACTGCTTGAACCGCGGGTACCAGGCCGGGTCGTGGCGGTCGCAGACGCTTTTCCAGGTGCGATGGAAGTGGACGGCGTCGTCGCGCTCCAGGTAGTACGGGGTCAGGTCGGCGCCGCCGCCGAACCAGGCCCGGCCGCCGTCCAGCTCCAGGTAGCGCAGGTTCATGTGCACGGTCGGCACGTGAGGGCTCCGCGGGTGGAGCACCAGCGAGATACCGGTGGCGAAGAACCCGCACGGGGCGACCTTCATGCGCTGCGCGAGCTTGTCCGAGAGCGTGCCCGTGACCGCGGAGATGTTGACCCCGGCCTTCTCGAACACGGCGCCGTCGGCGAGCACGCGCGTCCGGCCGCCGCCCCCCGCCGCGCCCCCGTGGGACGCCTCGTGGCTCCAGCGGTCCTCGGCGAAGCGGGCCCGGCCGTCGGCGCGCTCGAGACCGGCGCAGATGCGGTCCTGGAGCGCCTCGAAGTAGCGTTGCGCCTCGTCCCGCAGGCTCACGACAGCGCCGCCGCCCCGGCCAGCTCCGCGGCGAGCGCCACCGTGGCGAAGTGGATCTCGACGATGTCCTCGACGTCCGGCGCGTACCCGCCGGCCATCGTCACCACCACCGGCAGCCCGGCTTCCCGGCAGCGTCCGAGCACCAGCCGGTCGCGCTCGACGAGCCCGGCCTTGGTCAACCCGAGCCGCCCCCAGCGATCGCCCTCCCAGGCGTCGGCTCCGGCCAGGAAGATCGCCAGGTCGGGTCGCGCGCCGTCCAGCGCGCGATCGAGGCCCTGCGACAGCGCGTCGAGGTAGACGTCGTCGGGGGTTCCGTCCGGCAGCGGCACGTCCAGGTCGCTCCGTTCCTTCGAGAACGGGAAGTTCTTCTCGCCGTGGATCGAGAAGGTGAAGATCGAGGGGTCGTCGCGGCACAGCGCGGCCGTGCCGTTGCCCTGGTGCACGTCGCAGTCCAGCACCACGACCCGCCGCACGCGGCCCGTGGCCTGCAGCGCGCGCGCCGCGACCACGCTGTCGTTGAACACGCAGAAACCCTCGCCACGGTCGTGAAACGCGTGATGCGTGCCGCCGGCCAGGCTGACCCCGATGCCGTCCTCGAGCGCGGACCCGGCGGCCTCGATCGTCGCCCCCGCCGAGCGGCGCGAGCGCTCGACCATCCCGGGACTCCACGGGAAGCCGATCCGGCGCACCTCCCGGGCGGTCAGCTCGCCCCGCTGGACTCGCCCGACGTACTCCCCGTGGTGCGCGCGGCCGAGCTCCTCGTCGGTGGCGGCGTGGGGGACCCGCAGCCGCTCGCGCGGCACCAGCCCCGCGCCGGCGACGTGCCGGCGCAGTCGCGAGTACTTGCTCATCGGGAAGCGGTGACCCGGCGGCAGCGGAAGGACGAACTGGTCGGTGTAGTAGACGTCCACCGCCGGCCGCCGTCAGCGCGCCTCGAACGGCAGGGCCGGTCCGAGCTTGAGCGCGATGCGGTTCTGGATCCAGTTGGGGTCCCACCACTCGGTGGGGTTCACCGGCAGCCCGTGCAGCAGCATCGTGAAGTGCAGGTGGTCCCCGCCGGCCAGCCCGGTCTCGCCGGTCCGGCCGAGGATGTCCCCGCGCTTGACCGTCTGGCCCTCCTGGACCGAGAGACTGGACAGGTGCCCGTAGAGGCTTTGCAGGCCGTAGCCGTGGTCGAGCAGCACGGCGTTGCCGTAGATCCCGAAGTACCGCGCCAGCAGCACCACGCCGTCGTTGGCCGCCGGGATCTCGGCGTGCTTGACCGAGGCGAGGTCGAAGCCCAGGTGGTCCTGCCGGTCCACCTCGCGGCCCTCGTAGAAATAGGTCCGGCGGTCGGCGAACGTCGAGGTGACCTGCGAGTTCGGAAGCTGGAGGAACCGCCGGCGCCACTGGAACCCGGGGGCCGTCTTGCCCGCCAGCTCGAGCAACGTCTCGGCGTTGGCCTTGCGCAGCTCGCGGTTGATCAACAGGTAGTTCTCGAGCAGGTTGCCCTGATCCCGCAGCTCCGGAGTCTGTCCCAGGATCTCGGGAACGACCTTCTCCAGGAACCTGTCGCCGACCGTGATGTTGTCGTGGTGGATCGGCTTGGGCGTGAAGCGGTCCACGAACGCCGCCTCGGCGCGGTTCCGCACGTCGTCTTCCGCGATCAGGCGGATGCTCGAGCCGTCGTCGAGGTCGTACGGCGCGGAGAACACGGCGAAGCGCTGCCCCTCCTGGCCGTCGGGCACCGGGTAGCCGGGGAAGAACCACTCCCCCGCCTCGACGCCGTCCCTGACCGCGGTCGGACCGACCCGGTACACGACGGCCTCGCAGCCGCCCTGGGTGACGTAGGTGTGGAGCGACGTGACCTGGAGCAGCGGCGGCCGCAGCTTCACGGGCAGCAGCAGGTCCTTCGAGACGGGTTTTCCGCCGCGCAGCGGCGTGCCCGCGCGGTCGGCGGTGACCCGGATCGTGGCCGTCCCCTCCACGAGATTCTCGACGTTCTTGCGCCCGACCTCGAGCTCGAAGCGATCGGACCCGGTGCGCGGCCCCCAGAACTTCCAGAACGGGAGCGGCTCGTAGGTCCGCGCCGCGAGCAGCTCGGTGCGCTCGCCCTGGATCAGCTCGACGCGTACCGCCGTGAGCCCGCGCTGCGGCTCGGCGACCTCGACGGTCAGCGGGGTGGCGTTGCCGATTCCGGGCAGGCCCGCCGCCAGGTGGATCTCGGGATCGGCCCCGGTCCGGAACACCACCAGCCCGCCGGCCACCAGGGCCGCCACCACCAGCAGCAGCAACAGTCGTCGAAACAGCCGGCCGCTCGTTCCACGCGCCATCAGGATCCACTCCCCTGGTTCGTTCGGGAACGCATTCTACATGTCCGGAGCGGCGGGTCCGCCGAGGTCGAGGATCTTGCCGCCGAACGCCTCGGCGGCCTCGGCGAACAGCTCGTGCTTGCGACCCTGGTAACGCGGCGAGAAGTGGAACGGAGCCAGGCGCCGCGCCCCCGCGGCGCGCGCGATCTCGCCGGCCTGGCGGGCAGTCAGGTGGGCCCGCTCGCGGGCCAGCGGCTCGTCCTCGTGCAGGAACGGCGCCTCGCAGACCAGCAGATCGACGTCGCGGGCGAGGCGGACCACCCGCTCGACGTTCTCGGGAACGTAGGCCAGGTCGGTCACGTACGCCACGCGCTGGCCGGGGTTCCGGATCAACAGCTCGTCGATCAGCTCGCCGCGCGGAAACCTGCGCGTCCCGCCGTCCGCGGTGGCCGCTTCGATCTGCGCGTCGCGCGGCCGGCAGCGCCGCGCCGCCTGCTTCAGCTCGCTCAGCCACGGGCCCGGCCGCAGCCCCAGCCGCCCCAGCCGGTCCTTGTTGACGGAGATGTGCTCGGTCTCGCGCAGCGCGGCCGCGAGGACCGGGATGCCGTGGTCGACCACGTCGGCGTGGATCGTGAACTGCCGCTCGGCGTGGACCACGCCGTCGAAGCTGCGCTCGGGCAGCGGCTCGGGCTCCATCCGGTTTGCTCCGGCGTAGCGGGCCGCGCGGACCGTGGCACCGTCGATCTCCTCGGCGACCAGGCGGACCGGGTACTGCTCGATCAGGTTCCAGGTGTAGGCGCGCAGCTTGCCCTCGACCTGCCGCAGGAACCCGGCCGGTCCGGTGATGGTCAGCTCCCTCTCGCGCCCGAGGATCAGTCGCAGCAGGTGGTCGAAGCCGATGAAGTGGTCCATGTGCGTGTGCGTGACGATCACGCGCTCGATGCGCAGCAGCTTGCGCGACGGCCACGCCCGCAGGTCGCCGAGGTCCAGCAGCACCGAGCGGTTCTCGTTCAGCAGGTCGACCCACAGCCCGGGGTCCCCCGCGGGGCCGTTCAGCAGGTGCGGCAGGAAGATCGTGCGCACGGCTCAGGGTCGCGCGGCGACGTGGGCCATCCCGTCGGGCTCGCGGCCGGTGGCGATCAGCCCCTGCACGTCCAGCGTTTCCGGGTCGATCACCACGACCACGTCGGCCTGGGTCGCGGCGACCCAGGCGCGTTTCCCATCGGGATCGATGACCAGCCCCACCGGCACCGGACTCTCGCCGAAGCGGTCGCCGAACAGGCGTCGCGCCGAGCCCTCGACCGGGGCCAGGTCGAGCTTCCGCCGCACCCGTTCGGCGCGGGTCTCGACGTCGAACACGGCGACCTCACCGGAGCGCGCGCAGGAGACCAGCACCCGCCGGCCGTCCGGCGTCACCGCCACGCGGATCGGAAACCCCGGGCACGGGATCTCGGCCAGCACCTCGAGCGTGCGCGCGTCGATCACGGTCAGCGTGTCCGCGGCGCGGTTGGAGACCCAGACCTGGCTGCCGTCCGGCGTCACCGCGATCCCCTCGGCGCCGGCGCCGGTCTCGATGTCGCGGAGCTTGCGTCCCGCGGCGAGATCGATCACGGTCACGCTGCCCGAGCCGATGTTGGCGACGAAGGCGCGCGTGCCGTCGGGCGTCGTCGCGAGCATGTGCGAGATCTCCTGGCCGGTGGCGATCCGCTGCAGCAGCTTGCCGCTTTTGGGGTCGACGACCAGCAGGTGCCGGCTGCCCTCGGTCGTGACCGCGACGCGGTCCCCCGGCAGCCAGGCCAGCCCGTGCGGGCGGCGATGCTCGCCGAGGTCGACGACCCGCGTCGCCACCCGGCGCGGTCCCGCCCACTCGACGACGGTCAGCGTCGAGCCGGGGCTGTCGCGGCGCCCGTAGTCCGAGATCACCCACACCCGGCCGTCGGGAGACGCCGTCACCTCGTGCGGTCCGACGCCGGTCGGCAGCGTGACCTGCGCGCGGCCGGTGTCCGTGTCGACCAGGCTGATCGTGTCGTCGCTCTTGTGGGCCACGAGCAGGCCGGCGGTCGCGACACCGGGTACGGTGGCCAGCAGCAGCACGGCGAGGCCGGTTCGAGTCGGTCTCATGGGACCCTCCTTCGGGCCGATTGTCCCACGGTTGGTGTCCCGACCCAAGCCGGTCTAGACTTGGAGCGACTCCCGTGCGAGGTTCGCCATGCGCAAGCACCCCTTCACGCGTGCCGTCGCGGTGGTCGCGCTGGTCTCGTTGATCGCGTCCTGCGTGCCCACCCGGCTCCCCCCGATCTCGGCCTCCGGCGCCACCTTCAAGCCCAAGCGCGACGAGCGACGGCTGTGGGAGCGCGCCCGCGAGGAGGAGCGCAAGCTGCTCAAGGAGGTGCAGGTCTACCAGGATCCGTTGCTGGTGGATTACCTCGACGGCGTGGTCGGCCGGCTGAACAGCGAGGGCATGGCCGCCAACCCCGAGCTGGGCTACCGGCTGACCGTGATCGAGGAGCCGACGCTCAACGCGTTCGCGTATCCGCACGGCTCGATCTACGTCCACACCGGCTTGCTGGCGCGGATGCAGAACGAGGACCAGCTGGCGACGGTGCTGGCCCACGAGATGACCCACGTCGAGGGCCGGCACATGCTGCGCTGGCAGCGCAGCGCGCGGAACAAGCAGATCGGGCTCGGCATCGCCTCGATCGTCGCCGCCGTGATCATCGCCGGCGAGGAAGGCGAGGCGATCGAGCGGCGCGACTACGGCCGCGCGGCGCGGATCCGGGTGCTCTCGGACATCCTGGTCGGACTGGGGCTGCAGCTGGCGATCCTGGCGGCGGTCAACGGCTACGGGCGCGACCTGGAGCGCGAAGCCGACATGGGCGCGTTCGACAAGATGGCCCGCGCGGGGTACGACCTGCGCGAGGCGCCCCAGGTCTTCAAGCAGCTCCAGGACGACCACGGCGACCGCGGCAAGCTGGAGACGTTCTTCTTCGGCAGTCACCCGCAGCTCGCCAACCGCGTCGAGAACGCCGAGCAGTGGCTGGACAGCCACCCGGCGCCGCCGGGCGACGCGGCCGGCGACCCCGGCGAGTTCGCGCGCCGGATCCGTCCCGTGATCCGGGACGACGCGCGGCTCAACATGGACCTCGGCCGGCTGAAGCTCGCCGAGAACCAGCTGCGGCGGGCGCTGGCGATGATGCCCGGCGATCCCGAAGCGCACTTCCTGCTCGGCCGCCTGCGCCAGATGCAGCTGGAGGCCGAGCAGGACGGCGCGCGCAAGGCCGAGCTGCGCGGCGAGGCGGAAGCGAGCTTCCGCGAGGCGATCCGCCTGGATCCCGAGCGGCCGGGACCGCACCGCGAGCTGGGTCTGCTGGCCTATCGGGCCAAGGACTACGCGACCGCCTGCGTGCAGTTCCGGCACTACGTCGATCTCGATCCCAAGGCGCCGGACGCGGGCCGGATCCGCGACTACATCCTCGAGCTGGAGCGCGACGGCCGCTGCGGTTGAGGGCGGCCACGCCGCGGACCATGACGACCAAAGGCTACAGGAACCTGGCCAAGAGCGGGACCCGCGCGTTGCCGTCCCGATGGCGCCGCACGAAGGAAACGGCGAAGGACGCGCGGAAGCGGGACACCGGCAGGCACGACGACCGGCCGCGCGGGCGCGGCCGGCGCCGCAAGGACGGACGTTGAGGCCGGTCGCGGTAACGGGTCGCGGCGCCGCCGGCCCGTGGGGCGTTGCCGAGATCCCGCCCGCCGCACCCTGGAACGGACCGGACCCGGTGTCGGTGCGGTCCTCCGTGTTCGGCTACCGGCCGTTCACGGTCCGGCTACCCGATCCGGCGACGCTGGACGCGGCGCCCGCGGGACTGTCGAGGCGACAGCTGCGTTACCTCGGCCGCAATGCGCGGTTGGCGCTCGCCGCGTGTCGACACGCGCTCGACGTGGCGGGCTACCCGGAACAGCCGGCGGCCCGCGAGCCGGTGGCCTGCCTGGTGGCCTCGAGCCGCGGGTCGACCGATCCCGAGACGACGCTGGAGATGATCCGCGCGGCGCGGCTCGCGGAGCCGGGCGGTCATGGCCGTCCGGTCGCGCGCGCCGCGCACGAGACGTACATGCGGCATCGACCGCAGGTGCAGTACCTGAAGTCGATGGAGACCGCGGTGGTGGGACATCTCACCGCGGCGTTCGGGGCGCGCGGGCCCGCCCATGCGGTGACGACGCCGGGGCTCGCCGGCGGCGCGCAGGCATTGCTGCGTGCGGTGCGCATCGTGGCGCGCGGGGACGCGCCGGCGGCGCTGGCCTGCGGCGTGTTCACCGCCGAAGACGAGCCGGGCGCCGCCGAATTGCTCGACCTGCTTGGCGGGGACGATCGGGAGGCGGTCGAGGGCGCCGGGGCGTTGTTGCTCGAGGACGCGGAAACCGCGAGGCGAGCCGGGCGCGAGGTGCAGGCATGGATCGACCTGGCCGACGAACGGTTCGACGGCGGCGCCGCCTCCGCGGCGCCCGGTCGTCTCGACGAGCGCGAGGCGACCCCGTTCGCGGGGGCGGCCCGCGCGTTGTGGTCGGTGGCGGAGCACTGCGGCGCCGCAGATCCGACGATCCTGCGCGGAATGCTCGGCCACGAGTTCCGGTTCGGTCCGGTCGGGCCATGAGCCGCCGCGTTGCCGTGATCGGCATGGGGGCGGTCGCCGCGTCGGGCGCCGGCGTGGACGGCTTCTGGGACTCGCTGCTCGAGGCACGCAGCGGGGTCCGGCCGTTCGCGCGCTACGACATGCGCGGCTTTCCGGTCCAGGTCGCCGCTCCGGTGGAAGCGCCCTTCGCGAGCTACTGCGCTCCGTGCCCGTGGAAAGACGGGCTGCTCCCGCGGCAGGACCGGACCAACGAGCGGCTGCTCGCCGCCGCGGTCGCCGAGGCGCTGCGCGATTGCGGCTGGCTCGAGCCCGGCGGCACCGTCGCCGGGGCTCCCGGCGAGGCGCCTCCGGCGCGGCGCGGCTTCTACAGCGCCGTGCGGCCCGAAGAGGACGAGTCCTCGTTTCGCGCGCTGGCGGCCGGCCGCGGCAGCGCCATGCCGCTGCTGGCCCTGCGTATCGCACGCGACCTCGAGCTGTCCGGCCCGCACCTGTCGCTGCACGACGCCTGCACGTCGGGGACGGCGCTGATCGGCGAAGCGCTTCACGATCTGCGCGACGGCGTGGCCGAGCTCGCGCTCGTCGCCGCGGCCAACGCCGATCTGACGCTGGACACGCTGTGCCACTACACGCTGCTGTCGGCGCTGTCGCCGGGCGCGGGGTCCGACGCCTGCCGCCCGTTCGACGCGCGGCGCGACGGTTTCGTGCGCGCCGAGGGCGGCGCGGCGGTCGTGCTGGCGGCCTGGGACGATGCGGAGCAGCCCGTTCCGGCGGGGGCGCAGGCCGAGGTGGTGGGATACGGTGCCTCCGCCGACGCCTACCGGCCGACCGCGGGGCACCCGGAAGAGCGCGGGCTGGTGCTGGCCATCGAGCGTTGCCTCGCCGATGCCGGGATCGCGGCGGACGACGTGCGGCACGTCAACGCCCACGGCACCGGCACCAGGATGAACGACCTCCACGAGGCGCGGGCGCTGCACCGCGTGCTGGGGCCGGCCGCGGCGGAGGTGCCGTTGACCGCGAACAAGGCCGTCACCGGACACGCGTCGTTCGCCTCCGGACTGCTCGAAGCGGTGTGCCTCGTGCGGACGCTGGTGACCGACCGGATTCCGCCCACGGCGCACCACGAGGTCGAGGATCCGGAGCTCCCGGCGCTGGACATCGTTTCCGGCGCGCCTCGCCAGCACGCCGTGGCCAACGGGCTCAGCCTGTCCTCGGCGTTCGGGGGCCTGAACGCGGCCATCCTGCTGCGCAGGCTCTAGCCGGCGCGCTCCGCGGCAGGCGCGGGAACATCGCGCGCGCCGAGAGCGGCGAATCGCTCGACCTCCTCGCGCAGGTCCCGTGCGAAGCCGTCCAGCCCGGCCGGGTCGGTCAGGCGGTCGTGGATCGAGAGGTTCACGGCGAGCGTGCGGCGAACCCGCTTGACCGTGATCACCATCCCCATCGGCGGCGCGGAGGTGACGTAGCCGACGCCCGTTCCCGGATGCTCGCGCACCAACCGCGCGACCTCGTGCGCCTCCTCGCCGGTTCCGAAGTGGCCGAGGTAGCGGCGGGTGAAGTCCGCGCCGAGATAGGAGAACAGCAGCACCGCCCGGTTGGCGATCTTGGCGATCATGCGCGGCAATCGAGCGGTCGGCGCCCGGACCACGCCGCTCAGCGCGAGGTAGTGCCCCAGCGGCAACAGCGAACGCTGCTGCGCGCGCGAGCGTCCGACCAGCGCGTCGAGGAAGCGTAGCGGGTCCTCGACGTCGGGCCGCTGAAGCTCGAGACAGGTCGCGGTCTCGAAGTTGCCCAGTGCGTACTGCTCGACCGAGGGTCGGCGCAGGCTGAAAGTCGAGGCGAACGGCAGCGTCCGGTCCAGCAGCGCGCGGCGCCTGCCCCAGGCGAAGAACGCGCGGGCCGCCGCCGCCTGCAACAGCTCGTTGAGCGTGGCGTCGTGGCCGGCGAGCAACGCGCCCAGCCCGGCCAGGCGCGTCTCGTCGAGGTCGAAGAACACGGTGCGGTGCAGCGAGCGCGCGCCGTCCGAGGTGTGGCGCCCCGGAACCGCGACGTCACGAAACCGGCTCTCGCGGATCACCATCCGCCAGCCCGCGGCGGCCAACCGGAGCATCCGCGCCCGCGCCTTCCAACCCGGCCCGCCGAGCTGATCGAGCGCCAGCTCCGTGTCCCTGGGGGTCACGATCCGCGGCAGCGCAACTTGCTCGAGCGGCCGGCCGCGGCGCGCCTCGACGTAGAGTCGCTTCAGCGCGTAGAACACGAAGCCGACGGAGGCGCCGTCGTACAGGGCGTGGTGCAGCGTCGTCACCAGGTGGCACTCGCCGCCGTCGCCGCGGCGCAGCAGCTCGACCCGCAGCGGCGGCTCGCGCGTGGCGTCGATGGGCAGGTTGGCGCCGTCGACGCAGTGCCTTGCCGTCGCCGCCTCGTCGCCCGGCGGCACGTCGATCACCTCGAACGGGATCGGGGTCCGGTCGCGCTCCGGGGGCGCGACCCACACGTGGTGTCGGCCCGGCAGCCGGCGCGTGAACCGGCGGATCCGCGCGACGAGCAGCGGCGCGCGACGCGCCAGCTCTTCCAGGGCGCGCCGCAGCGCCGCGGGGTCGACGTCGGTGCCGAACCCGGTATGGGTCGAGATGTTGACGCTCAGGGTCGGCCCGCCGCAGTGCAGGAAGCCGACGTCCGGGTTGCGCCCGGGGAAGACGAGCTCAGGCATCGGCCTGCATCCGCTCGAGATAGTCCACGAGGTCTCGGATCCGGATCGCATCCGCACCGCCGTTGCGGATCTCGTCGGCGGCCCGGGCGAAGTCGAACGGAATCCCGAGACGCTGGCGAACGTGCAGCTCGATGTCCACGTAGTCGAGCGACTCGGCCATCAGGTCTCCGGCGAAGCTCTGCTCTAGGTCGACCTCGCCGGGCCCGAGGCCGAACACGTGCTCCACGATCCGTTCGACCGCTCGTTCGAGCCGTTCACGCTCGGGGCTCACCGCGATGCCCCACCCGGCACCGGGGCCGGAGCCGCGAAGGTCGCGACGGCGCTGCGGTAGCCGCACAGCCGGAGCAGCGTCGCCCCGTCGGCAGTGCCGCACCACAGGTCGATGCCGGAACCTTCCGCGCCGGAGCTTCTCGCGCGGGCCTCCAGCCGGACCGCCGGCGACGCTTCGGCAGCTACGGCGCTCGAGGGGGCGTCGCCTGCGACGACCTCGAGCGAACCCAGCTCCGCCGGCACGCCCCGCGGCGCGCCTGTCGACTCGGAGAGCGCGCCGGCAAGCTGCAGCAAGGCGTCGAGGTGCCGCGCATCCGGAAAACCGTCGGCGTTCAGGACCGGCAACGTCGACGGTCGCGGCCGCTCGATCGCGACCCGCGCGTCGACGGCGCGTTCGTCGCCGAAGCGCAGCTCGTCCAGCCCGCGGAACAGCGGCCCGTGGAAGCTCTCGAGCAGGACCGCCTCGCGCGAGGCGGCTCGCTCCAGCGGAGGGGGCACGCCGGCGCCGCTTTCCGCCGCCGCGGTCGCGACCGCGATCAGCGCCTCGCCGAACCGCGCCCCGTCCCGGTCGATACGCCGCGACGACAGCCGCAGCTCGATCGTTCCGCCGCGGCCGGAGGACACCTCGACGCGAAACGCCGTCCCGCCGTCGGGGACGCGAAGCGGGCGCAGCCAGTAGAGCTCGCCGAGCACCGGCGGCCGGTCCGGGTGCGCGTGGCGGAGCGCCGCCAGCATCCACGCCGCGATCGCGGCGGCCGGCGCGATCCGCAGCCCGCCGGGACGGTGGTCGTCGAGCCAGCGGTCCCGGCCGGGATGCAGCTCGTTCCAGGTCCCGGGCCGCAGCGCGCCGGTCATAGCGGTCCCTGCGCCACGGCCTTCGCACGCGGCGCCTCCTTCCCGGTCTCCGGCCGGATCTGCTCGGGGAACGACGCCATCAACGACAGCACGCGCTCGCGCAGGTCGTCGACCAGGCGCTGCGCGGCGTCCGCCGCCGCGGCGTCCGACTCGGGAGGCGATGGGCGGACCGGCTCGCCGATCGAGATCCGGACCTGCCGGCGCCCGCCGTGGGGCGCGCGCAGACCGGGCAGCCAGCGTCCGGGCGGCAGGATCTGGTACACGCCGGCCATCGCCACCGGCACCACCGGAACGCCGCTGCGTAGCGCGACGAGGCCGGCCCCCGGCCGCCAGGGTCCGACGCGGCCGTCGAACGAGCGCATCCCTTCGGGGAAGATCAACAGGCCTTCGCCCCGCTCGAGGATCCGCGCGGCCATCCGCAGTCCCGGCAGGAAGCGGCCGAGGTTGTCCATCGGCAGCGTGCGTGCCGTGTACAGGTACGCGCGCGAGATCGGTCCTCGAAACAGCCACTCCACCGCGACGATCCACAGACGCTCGCGGAACTCGCGCGGCAACGCCGGGATCAGGAAGTACGGGTCGAGATACGACTGGTGGTTCGCGCAGAGCATGAACGGCCCGCGGCGCGGCAGGTGCGAAAGCCCCTCGATCCGGATGTCGAACGCCGCGCGGCCCAGCGCCCCGAAGCCCGCCAGCAGCAACCGCCGCGGCCAGCGTAGTCGCCGCACGATGCGCTGCGCGTCGGCGAGGATCCCGTCTTCCCCGCCCTGCTCCGCTCCCAGCAGGTCGAACGGCCGCTGTCCCCGACCCGGTGCGGCGCGGCGGACCTGGTCGACCAGGTCGCGGACGTACGTGGCCTGGATCGCGCGGTCGTCGAGCCGGCGCCCGAGCGCGCTTTCCAGGCGACAGACCAGGTTGATCCGGTCCATCGAGTCCAGGCCGAGGTCCGGGCCGAGACTGCTGTCCGGTCCGGGAGCCGGCGCTCCGGGCCGCAGGACTCGCGCCAGCTCGCGGGCCACCGCGTCGGCGATGCCGTCGCCGCCCAGCGCCTCCACGGCGCGGACCGACGGACGCTCGCGGGTCGCCATCGCCTCCGGTCCCCATCCGTAGTCGCCGCGCTCGACCCGGCGCCGGATCTCGACGCGCCGCAGCTTCCGTGTCGGCGTTCGCGGCAGGGGTGACGGGACGATGCGGTAGTCCGCGGGTCGTTGCGCGGGTGGCAGCAGCGCCACGCGGGACAGCACGGCGTAGCGCACCGTCCCGAACACGTCGAGGATGCCGGCGCGGGCCATCGCCGTCTCGTCGGGAACGATCACGGCGACGGGACGCTCGTCGCCCGGCGGGCCCATCCCGACGACCGCGACCTCCTTGACGTGAGCGGCATGCGCCAGGTGCCGCTCGATCGGCTCGGGGTCCAGCGTCTCACCGCCGCGCCGCACGATCACCTCGCGCAGGCGGCCGGCGAGCTGCAGGTTGCCGCGCTCGTCCAGCCGGCCGAGGTCGCCGGTCCACAGCCAGCCGTCGCGGAAGCGAGTCGACGCGCCGTGCGCGCCCGCATCGCCGCCCTCGTAGCCCTGCATCACGACCGCCCCGCGGACCGCGATCTCGCCGGCGCCGTCGCGGCCCCGTTCGCCGAGGCGCAGCTCGACGCCGCGCAGTGGCCGGCCGACCCCCGCGGTCGGGGGGTCGCCCGGCCGGGTACAGGTGACCGCACCCGAGGTTTCGGTCAGGCCGTAGGCGTGGAGCACCTCGAAGCCGAGCGAGTTCCAGAACTCGACATCCCCGGCGGCGAACGGAGCGCCGCTGGTCACCAGGGTGTGGAGGCGTCCCCCGAACGCGCGGTGGACCGGCGCCAGCAACCGCCGGGCCGCGCCGCGCCGGTACGTGCCGACGGAGCGCGCGAGCCGGAACCACGCGCGCGCGAGGGCCGGGCGGCGCCGCAGGTCGCTCTCGATGCCGGTCCGCACGGCCTGCCAGACCGCGGGGACCGCGCACACGGCAGTCGGCCGGTAGAGCCGCAGCGACTCCAGCAACGCCTCGCGGTCCATCCGCGGCAAGAACCCCACGGGCATCCCGCTCCACAGCGAGAGCATCAGACCGGTGTTGAACCCCAGCACGTGGTGCAGCGGCACCAGGGCCAGCGTGCGATCGTCGCGACCCAGCGGCGTCAGCTCGGCCAGCGCCCGGCACTCGGCGAGCAACGAGCGATGGGTCAGCGGCACGGCCCGGGGAGCGTCCGTGGTGCCCGAGGTGAACAGCAACGAGGCCACGTCGTCGGGGCGCGTCGGGGAGTCGCCGGGCAGTTCCGGGGACGGAGCGAGGCCGCGCGGAACGTCCGAGAGCAGATCGATCCGGAACAGCCCGGGCGGAACCTCTGGGGCACGCGGCGGGCCGGGCTCGCCCGGCCGGGCCAGCAACCGTCCCACCAGCACGCCGTCCGCGCCCGACGCGCGCAGCCGCGGCTCGTTGTCTTCCGCCGGGTCGAGCGGCACCGCGGTCGCCCCCGTCTGAACGATCGCGAGATAGCCGATCGTCCACTCCGGACCGTTGTCGCCGATCAGCCCGACGCGCGAGCCGCGGCGTACGCCGAGACGGTGCAGCTCGGCGGCGAGGCCCCGTACCTCGCGCAGCAATCCGTCGTAGCTCCAGAACCTCGCGGCGCCCGTGGCGTCGCGCAGCTCGAGCGCCGGCGCAGCCCCGTGCCGCCGCGCCGCCGCGGCGAGCAGCCCGGCAATCGTGCCCGGCGCGCTCATGCCGGTCGTCCCGCGACGCGGGCGCGCAGGATCGCGTAGAGCGGCGCGGTCACCGCCAGCGACGCCAGCGCGACGGCCTGCGACAGACTGAGCCGTCCACCCGCGACGAACCCGCGAATCTCGTCGCCCCGCAAGAACTCGAGCACGAACCGCCCGATCGAGTACACGCCGACGTACAACAGCGCCAGCTCGCCGGGGAACGCCCGGCGCCGGCGTCTCCATTGCAGCAACAGGAACAACGCGAGCAGGAACGCCGCCTCGTAGAGCTGCGTCGGATGCAGCGGGATGCCCCGGGGCGCAGGCGCCGCGGGGTCGGTGAACGTGACGCCGATCGCCGACCCGGTCGGCGTGCCGTAGCAGCACCCGGCCATGAAACAGCCCAGGCGTCCGAGCAGGGGCGGAAGCACCCCGGCCGGGGCCGCCGCGTCCAGCAGCTCGGCGGGTCGCACGCGGTGATACAGCGCGAGGCCGGCGACGGTCGCCGCGCCGCCGAAGATCGCGCCGAACAGCACCGAGCCGGCGCGGATACCCGCCGTGCCGCCCGCGGGCGTCAGCAGGAACGTAAGGTGACCGCAGACCAGGCTGGCCAGCGCCGTGATCATCACCGCGTCGGTCGCCTGTCGCGGCGTCAGGATGCCGACGCGCCGCACCTCGGCCCGCGCGACCACGAGCGCGGCCAGCACGCCGGACAGCGTCAGCAGTCCGTACCAGCCCACCGGAACGGTGCCCAGGAAGGGGACGTGCATGTCGAAGGCGATCGGCTGCATCGCCGCTCGCTCCTTGCCGTCGTGGCCATCGCCGCGGGGGAGGTACGTCGTTTAGATACCGCGCTTTGACGGGGCGCGTCAAGCGACGGACGCGATCGAGATTGACACGGCGCTGCGGTTCGCCGTACGGTCAGGGTCGACCCCCCGCACTTGAAGACCCGGAGGTTCCATGGGCCGGCCCGTCGTGATGTCGCTCGACCGCACGATGGCCTCGGATTACCGCGGGACGGCGTACTTCGGTTTCGCCGCGTGCCTGCCGCGCAAGCTGCTCCCGGCGACGCTGTACTACCGCCTTATCTCGCCGCCGGTGGCTTCCGCGGCCGACGGCTCGATCGCGCTCGCGGACTGCGGCTCGCGCAAGGTCGAACAGGCCCTGCGACAGTCGGGCCTGGGCGACGACGAGCTCGTGTTCGCGCACCCCGGCCGGCTGGACGACGTGCTGGGACCGGACACGCGGGTGTTCCTGTTCGGATCGCACGACCCGCTGGGGCGCGGCCCGTTGACCGCGATGCTGACGCACCTGATGGGACGGGGTTTCGACGCCTACAACTCGTCGGCGGTGCGGAGCATGTTGTCCCATCCGGTCCTGCGCGCGGGCAACGCCTCGCGCCCGACGGTCATCGCCGGCGGCGCCGGCGCCTGGGAGCTCGCCGTCGACGCGGACGCGCGGCGCGAGCTGGGCGTGGACTGCGTGGTGGTCGGCGAAGCCGAGCTGGTGCTGCCGGGGCTGGTGCGCAAGGCGCTGGCGCGCGAGCCGCTGCCCGAGGTGGTCCACGGCCGGACGGTTCCGCTGGAGCAGATCCCCCCGTTGGTGCGGCCCACCGTCAACAGCGTGCAGGAGATCACGCGGGGTTGCGGGCGCGGCTGCGATTTCTGCGTGCCGAACCTGCAGAGCTTGCGGTCGCTGTCCGTGGACCGGGTCTGTGCGGACGCCGAGGTGAACGCGAGGGCCAACGCGGGGAGGGTGATCTTCCACGCCGAGGACCTGTTCCGCTACCAGGCGCTGCCGCAGTACCGGGTGAACCATCAAGCGATCTGCGGACTCTACGAGGCCGTGTACGCGCTTCCCGAGGTGAAGTCGATCGGCGCCAGCCACGGCACGCTGACCGGCGTCGTGTCGTCCCCCGAGACGCTGGAGCAGCTCGGCCGGATCCATCGCCGCCACGGCAACACGATGCCCGCCGGCATGCAGATGGGCGTCGAGACGGGCAGTCGCCGGTTGGCCCGGCAGCACCTGGCCGCCAAGATGCGTCCGTTCCACCCCGACGACTGGCCGGAGGTCGTGGTCGAAGGCGCGCGGATCCTGCACGACAAGGGGTTCTTCGCCAACTTCACGCTGATCTTCGGCCTGCCCGGTGAGACGGAGGACGACGTTCGCGATACGCTGTGCCTGGTGCGCGAGCTCGACGTCCATCCCAGCACGATCGTGCCGATGTTCTACGTTCCGATGGGCATCAGCAGGCCCAACCGCAAGAACCGGCCGTTCACGTTCGAGTCGATGACGGCGACGCACTTCTCGCTGCTGCAAGCGTGCTGGGACCACAACTACCGCCACATGGGACGGCTGTGGCAGATGTACGGCCGGCAGGATCGCCGGTTGCTCAAGCGGACCGTGCACGCGGTGATCCGGGGGACCACCGGTTACCTGCGGCGACGCATCCGTCGCTACGCACGGGCCCACGGAGCGGCCGCGCAACCGTTCGACGGCCTGCCCGCCGCCGCGCCGCGGGCGCCGCGGGAGTGGACGCGGGCGCTGACCACTCCCGGCGCCTGACGTGGATCAGCAGCTATCGGTCGGGTCGTTGGGGCACGGGTCGCACGCGTCACCGAGGAAGTCGAAATCCGTGTCGAGCTGTGAGCCGTTCGGATCGTTGGGGCAGTTGTCCTGGACGTCCGACACCCCGTCGGCGTCGAAGTCGCCGGACTGATCGGCGCACGGTGTCGCCGGGAACAGGTCGGTCTCGATCCCGCCCTGGTTGTCGCGACCGATGCGGCTGTCTCCGCAGAGGTTCCGGGCGCCGATCAGGTAGTAGTACGCCTGACCGCCCGCGGGCACGTCGGCGTCGCTGGTTTGCGTCCCGGTGGTCTCCGGGACGAGGCAGCTCTCGTCGTAGCCCCAGGGCCCGGCGATCGTCCCGCGGTAGACGTTGGAGGTGAACCCCTGCTCCCCGCGGCTCCAGCTCAGGTCCGCGCCCGTGCCGCCGACCAGGTCCTTGTCGACGAACAGCGTCGCGCCGACCGGCCCGGCGACGAGCGACAGCGAAGCGTTGAGCGGAGCGCAGTCGACGCCGTCGTCCGCGCCGTCCCCGTCGTCGTCCGGGTCGCAGACGTCGCCGAGGCCGTCGGCATCGGTATCGGTCTGCGCGGGGTTCGGATCGGCGGGGCAGTTGTCCGCGTCACCGCACAGCCCGTCGGCGTCGAGGTCGTTGTCCGGGTCGTCGGGGCAGGCATCGCACACGTCGCCCACCCCGTCCGCGTCACGATCCTCCTGCCCTGCGTTCGCGTCGAGGGGGCAGTTGTCGGCGGTGTCGTCGATGCCGTCGGCGTCGTCGTCCAGGTCGCAGACGTCTCCGGCACCGTCGCCGTCGGTGTCCGTCTGATCGGCGTTGGGGTCGCTGGGGCAGTTGTCCGTGGTGTCGCACACGCCGTCGGCATCGCCGTCGGGTCGCGGCACGAACTGGCAATCGCCGTTGGCGTCGCAACTGTCGTCGGTACACGGGTCGGCGTCGTCGCAATCGGGGTCGACCGTGCACTCGGTCTCGCGCAGCACCTCGATCGCCTTGATCGTGGGATTCTCCACGTTGTGCAGGAACTCGATCTGGATCCCGGATCCCCCGGTGGTGCTGACGAGGGCCGAGCGCACGACCGGCAGACAGGGCGCCAGCAGCGGATCGCAGGCGCCGCCCGCCGCGACCACCTGGTCGAAATCGCGTAGCGCGACGGAAACCACGCCGTTGACCGAGACGGAGAAGACCCGTGTGCCGGGATTGACGGTCCCGTCGTACGCGTTGGCGAACAGCAGGTTGACCAGGTAGTTCCCGTCCGGCACGTCGAAGGTGTAGAGCAGTTCCGGGGCCGGCGCGTCGTCCCAGTGTTCGCACTGGAACAGGTCCTCCGTGGCGGCGTCGGAGCAGCCGAACAATCCGCTGGCATCGATCGGACAGCCGTTGGCCAGGTTGCACTCGAAGCCGCTGTCCTGCTGGTTGTAGCCGGTCGGGAAACCCGGAGCGCCGTAGTCCCCGGTCCAGGTCTTGCCGCGGCAGTCGGTCTTGGCGCCCGAACAGGTCGCAGTCGACGTGCCGAACGCGTTGATCCGGATGTCGACGGCCGCGCCGGCGTCGAACGCCACCAGCCCATAACACTCGTTGAGCGGCTGGCTGTCGCACGGATCGCAGGCATCGCCGAGCCCGTCGTTGTCCAGATCGGCCTGACCGGCGTTCGCTGCGGTCGGACAGTTGTCGTCGACGTCGAGCACCGTATCGTCATCGTCGTCGGTGTCGCAGGCGTCGCCGCTGCCGTCGGCATCCGTGTCCGTCTGGGCGGGATTCGGATCCGAGGGACAGTTGTCGCAGGCATCGCCCAGGCCGTCGGCGTCCGTGTCGACCTGCCCCGCGTTCGAGGTCGCCGGGCAGTTGTCCACGTCACCGCAGACACCGTCGCCGTCCGCGTCGTTCGCCGCGTCGTTCG